>JAILDZ010000120.1 GCA_024688505.1 Lachnospiraceae bacterium | reverse complement strand
ACCTTAGGAATAAAGCCCTGCTCAGCCAGCACCATGGAGGTGTTCGCAAAACCGCAGGCAGAATCTCCGGCCGATATTGCTCCGTTGGCGTTTGCTATCTCCGTGATATTCTGCCAGAGCCATTTCATATCTCTTGAAGCCAGACAGCCCAAGGCATAGATAGAGGTTCTTAAGTCAGCGTTCATTATCGCCTCATCATTTATTTCTTTTCCTCCTGTGGATTCCACCGAGAGAAAATCAGCCCCGTCTCTGGCCGCTCCTTCAAAGGTCTTTACCATGGCCTCCCAGTATTTGCCGCTTCTCATGACCGGAGGACGGCTCATTTCCCTGATGTCGTTGGGCGTCATCCTGATCGCGCTCTTTAATCCGTATTTTTCCTCGTACGTATGCATGGCATCACGCAATATCTTATGTATCTCCAGTCCCCACTCGGGATGCTCCGTCATCTCCGGCAGGGTCTCAAACTCTATCACAAGACCGGGAGCATGCAGTTCATACGCTTTTTTTAAAACTCCCTCTATTATCTCCTTATATATCGTACGGATCTCCGGCATCGTATCCGCGTTTATGTTCATAGGAGGAAGGGTGAAATTCACCTCGGGATACATTTCTCCTCCTCCTATTACAAGTCCGTTCCTTGTAGTAACCGGTTTGGGACAGATACCATACAGAAAATCATCGACTGAATCGTATGCTAATTTCTTAAATACTATACTCATAACGCACTCCTCCTGCTTATGCATATTTCTTTAAAAGAAATTCTTTCGCGTTCTCCGCCGCGTCAGCCGCATTGGAGGTATACACATCCGCCCCTATCTCATCGGCAAAAGCCTGATTTACAGGAGCTCCGCCCACCATTATACGATATTTGTCCCTTACTCCCGCCTTTTCAAATTCCTTTATTACATCTGAGATCGCAGGCATTGTTGTGGTGAGCAGGGCCGATATGCAGACGATATCTGCATTGACTTCCTCCGCTTTTTCAACAAAACTTGCGTCCGCAACATCTATGCCCAGATCATATACTGTGGCGCCTATACCCTTCATCATCATTGCCACAAGATTCTTTCCTATATCGTGAAGGTCTCCCTTCACCGTTCCTATGACAACTGTGCCAACGGGCTTGACACCGGTTTCCGTCATCAGAGGCTCAAGTATCTTTAAGCCTGCTGACATGGCCCGGGCCGCCACCAGCATCTCGGGCACATAAATCTTATTCTGCTTGAAATTTTCGCCCACTATTCCCATGGGAGCTATAAGTCCTTCATTTAATATATCCTCAACCGGAGTCCCCTTTTCTATTTCTGCATTTACGAGCTCTTTAACCTGTTTTGACTTACCCTTCTGTACTGCCGCCGATAATTCTTCTAATGACATAGTAGATACCTCACTTTCCAAAAAACATGTTATTACAGGAACCCGTCTGTACGGTAACTATACTTTTTTCTGAGCAAAAAGTATTTTAAGATATTTCTATTTTTTATACTATATTTTGGAATTATCGGGTGAAACAGAAGAATATTTACGGCATTAATCCACGCAAAGCAGCTTTTTCTTAAAATATTTACATTTTTTGCAACAATCTTTGGATGACGCATTTAAACATCGATCCTTGTCAGCAGCGCTAATCATTGACTTTTCCAAGTAGATAGGCTATCATAACCTTACAAGGCGTAGACTTGCATTGGATATGTGCGGGGGCTACGCCACTTTTTATTATTTCTGATCCGGGAAATTAAGCGCCGGAACATATCTTGATATGCCCCGGCTCCGATACACTGTTCATTATGAAAGTATTACATTCTCCTTCATGTTCCCCATCAGCGTATTTTACGTCTTGGTATAAAGCGGTAAGCACCACCAGCTACCTGATCCATTTCTTCATCTGTTAGTTCCATCCCGGCTTCTTTGATGATCTCCTTTGCTTCTTCCTGATTTTCAGCCTTTTCGACCTTATCCTTCAGTTCTCCTACAAGTTTCATAGCTTCTTCCTCCTTCTTTGATATGACAACAAAAAAGCACACTCTACGCAGCATATATCCGCATAAAGTGTGCTTTATGATTCACTATATTAAATTGATAACAGGACAGAATTATCTCATCTGTCTGTCTGTCTGTCTGAAGATAGCCTTAGAATTCATACGTGTCAAGTCCTTTCTGTAAACTCCTGCAAAACAATCCGTCAGGAAGCTTCATTATCGCTCTCTATATCTTTATACGTAAGATATCGGAAAATGGCAATGGTTTTT
>JAILDZ010000105.1 GCA_024688505.1 Lachnospiraceae bacterium | reverse complement strand
CTCACCGTTTGCATATCCCACCGTGGTTTCCTTTATACCATCGAACTGTCTGAAGAACTTCTCCGTCCCCCAGAAACATCCTCCTGCTAAATAGATTGTTTACATTTTATGCCTCCCTTGGCATGCTGTTTTTATCTCCACATTATTATGCCCATATAAATGCTTCACTCAGTATTCCTTATCCACATGATCCAGACCGTAAGTCTTCATAAAGCTCTCCAGGTCCTTCTTATTTTTTATAAGTGCGACCTCATGAAACTCTCCGGTCTTAATATTCTTAAATCCGGCCACCTGCTCTCCGGTGCACGTGGATACCCGGATTATGGGCTTTTCCTTCTTCGGATCATGGCCGAATTTATCATTGGATTTACGTTTAAACAGATCGCTAATACTCATATCTCTCTCCAAATAATGATCATCTGATCATTCCAAAAACTCTCTCATTATTATGCCCGTTATATTACGAAAATGCTACAACGAAAATGTATAAAGAAGGATTGAATAATCCCGTCAATTTCATTAAAATATCTCCATGACGGCTAAGAAAAACACTAAAAAACACTCTGTAGTGGGAGTTATAGCCACCAGTTTTCATTCGGACTTTTCCAGAATGGTGGTCTCAAATATATGCGATGTGTTTAAAGACGATGACGTGGAGATCCACCTGTATCTGGGCGTGGATCCGGGTCGTTATCTTTCCGACACCGGAAACGATAATTCCGGACTGGACATCCACTATTATTCCATCTTTGGCTATTCATCTTTTGATGATCTGGATCTTCTCATCATATCCGGCGAAGCAATATACACGGAGCATATGGCTCCGAAGCTGGATGACATCATGAAGAAGCTGCCGGATGTACCCACTATCGTTTTTTCCAGCAATGAATATGAAAAAGCCATCCACATAAATGTGGATAATTATAACGGTCTGAAGGGTATCATATCCCATCTGGTCTTTGCCCGCGGACTGAAGCGTATAGCTTTCGTATCCGGAAAAGAGTATATCCCGGATTCAGCCCAGAGATTAAAGGCCTATAAAGACTGTGTGAAGGAGTTCGGTCTGGATGATGATCCGAACCTCATAGTATACGGTAACTTCACATCAAAATGTGATGATGATATACGTCCCCTGCTCTCTCTTGATCCTTTGCCGGAAGCCATTGTCTGCTCCAATGATGAGATGGCTGTCAGCGCATATCGGGTGATAAGCGAGAAAGGTCTAAAGGTGGGAAAAGACATAGCCGTCACCGGATTCGATGATATCCAGGTGGCAAAAGCCATGCATCCGCCTCTCACTACTGTCCGTCAGAAGTTTGAAGACATAGCATACACCGTAGCTCATGTAGCCAGTAAAATGGTGCATGGCGAACCCGTGGAGGATCAGGTGCTTACCGCCACTCCCATCATCCGTGCGTCATGCGGAAGCGAGTATATAAGCCACGGAGAGGTCGATAAAGACGATGAAAATCCCGATGAGGTTCAGTCCTATCTGCTAAGTGAATACAGAGACCATAAAGCCAGTCATCTGAAGGAAATGAGCGCATCAATGCTGCTTCGTTCCCTCCTTATCCAGCCGGTTTCCATAGAGTCCTTCTTTAATATCCTCAAAGACGAACTGAAAAAGATAGGTATCACCACTTCCATGGTGACCCTGCTTGAAACACCGAAAAAAGTATATCGTGATGAAATGATGTATGTGCCCGAAAAGCAGTCTCTGGTCTTCCTTATGAATGAGGAAGAATTATATATTTCAGATATAAAGAATGCCCCGGTGCTCTATGCAGACCATGACCGTGAAAAGAAGGATGCCAGGAGCAGAAATATCCATCGTTTTTCCGGAGTGTTCTGTACCTATCTTTTATTCTACGGAGATATCCAGTATGGCACATGGTCGGTGAAAGTGGATCTTCAGGATGTGCTTTTTTGCTACCTTCTGTCCCTGGATCTCGGCTCGGCACTAAGATATATGTATCTGGCTCTTGACCAGCAGGAGGCCCACAGGAAGCTGGAGCTTCAAAACCAGATCCTGGATTTCTCTGCCAGCCACGACGAGATGACAGGGCTTTATAACAGAGCAGGACTCCTGAAATACTGCTATGAGTATATGGCTGATAATCCCGATGCGGAAGAGTTCATAGCTGTTATGGCAGACCTGGATCATCTGAAACAGATAAACGATACCTTTGGACACGAAGGCGGTGACTACGCTATTTATTCCGCCGGAAATATCCTGAATACATCTCTTCCGAAAGGAGCGGCCATTGGACGCACAGGTGGCGATGAATTCATGGGTATTTTCGTGCCTGATAAAGAGATCAATGAAATAACCTTCCCTGAAACAGTGCGGGTTGCCTGCGAGACATTGAACACCACGAACGATAAGCCATTCTATGTGGAGCTTTCCGTGGGGTGCAGCCGCTTTAACCGGGAGAACATAGAGGAAGGTCTGACAGAGATCTTCAAAGAATCAGACAGATTCCTTTACAGCGCCAAGAAGAAGCGAAGAGCCTCTGTTTTAAAAGAGAAAAGATAACAGAAAGGGGACGGATAGATTCCGTCCCCTTTCTGTATTTATGATCAGGAAGCCCTACTCCACATCCTGCAGAGCGGCCAGTCCCTCTTCTCCGGTGCGGACCTTCACTACCTGGTCCACGCCATACACGAAGATCTTTCCGTCTCCGATATGGCCCGTATAAAGAGTAGCTTTCACAGTATCGATAACAGACTGTACCGGGATCTTTCCTACTACCACTTCCACTTTGATCTTCGGTAGAAGTGTGGCATCCATTTCAACTCCACGGTATTTTTCGCCTGCGCCCTTTTGTACGCCGCAGCCCATAACCTGTGTTACTGTCATGCCTGTCACGCCAAGGTCATTAAGTGCTTTCTTCAGCTTCTCGTAACGGCTGAGTTTAGCCACGATAACCACCTTATGATAGGGGGCCGGCATAGCAGCCGATGCATCCTGAACCTTAACTGCGGCATCTCGCATAGCAGTCGATGCTTTTTCATATTCTGCCACACCTAGATCTGTATTGTCGTTAACATCCATTTCCATTCCGGTAACATCCATGATGGAGAAGCCTGAATAAGCTGATGCCAGACCGTGTTCTGTCACATCAAGACCTGTAAGTTCTTCTTCCTCGGATGCACGGATACCGATGATGGCTTTGATCACCATGAATGTAACTGTAATGGTGACTGCGGTCCATGCTGCGGTAGAAAGCATGCCGATAAGCTGGATCCCCAGAAGCTTAAATCCGCCTCCGTAGAAAAGACCTGTCAGTGTGTTTCCTGCTGCATCAGCGATAGCATATTCAGGTGCACTGTCTGTAGCAAATAGACCTACTGCGATAGTTCCCCAAATGCCGTTTATCATATGCACTGCCACTGCACCTACGGGATCGTCTACATGAAGCACATAGTCAAGGAACCATACACCAAACACTACCAAAAGTCCTGCTACTGCACCGATTATGATTGAGCCGAAGGCATCTGTCACATCACAGGGAGCTGTGATAGCCACCAGACCTGCCAGTGATGCGTTTAAGCACATGGACACATCAGGCTTGCCGAATTTGATCCATGTAAAGATCATACATACCACTGTGGCCACTGCGGGTGCGATGGTGGTGGTCACAAAGATAGAGCCAAGCTGCGGTACTGTGGTCGCTGCTGCACCGTTAAATCCATACCAGCCCAGCCACAGAATGAACACACCGAGTGCACCCATGGGGATGTTATGTCCGGGGAAAGCGTTTACTTTGGTCACCTTTCCGTCTTTATCGTAGGAAAACTTTCCGATACGGGGTCCCAGGATGATGGCACCGATGAGGGCTGAGATACCGCCCACCATATGGATGCAGTTCGATCCTGCGAAATCATGGAAGCCCATCTGGGCCAGCCAGCCGCCGCCCCATGTCCAGTGCGCCTCGATGGGGTAGATCACAGCAGAGATCACTGCAGAATAGATACAGTATGAAAGGAACTTTGTTCTCTCTGCCATGGCACCTGATACGATAGTGGCTGTAGTAGCACAAAATACCAGGTTAAATACAAATGATGACCAGTCGAAATCACCGTATCCTGTGAAGATCCCGATAGTGGGAAGGCCCAGGAAGCCGCCCAGGGCATCCTCTCCCAGCATAAGGCCGAAGCCGATAGCGATGAACATCACCGTGCCGATACAAAAGTCCATCAGGTTTTTCATGATGATGTTGCCGGCGTTCTTTGCTCTTGCAAAACCTGCCTCCACCATTGCGAACCCTGCCTGCATCCAAAATACCAGCGCAGCACCGATAAGGAACCAGACGCTGAAGATTTCGGAATGAAGTGTTTCCATTACATCCATAATTTTGTCCTCCTCTAAAGTTTTTATGCACGCGATTGCGTATGGAAGCCGCTTGCAGCGGCTCGCAATCGGCGCTTGGTGAACGAATCAGTTCGTTCACTATTAAAAGGGTGTCCCTCGAATTCTCGAAGGGCACCCCTTTGTGCCTGTATGTATGCTAATGTGTTACTAAAAATTTATACAGTTGCTTCTTCCCTGATGGAGAAAAGCATCTCGCCGTATGTGGGATAGGGCCACAGCTCTGATGGGATCACCGCTTCCAGTGCATCCACCGGTTCTCTCAGTTCATTCATATCGGCAAGCACCGTGTCATGATAGAACCTGGCTGTTTCCATGGCATCTGTCAGTCCCTCTGCCTTCGCTATGTCTGCTTCCAGCTTCTGAAGCGAATCCGACATCTTATCCGTGTATCCTGCTGCCTCTTTAAGCAGCTTTTCCTCTGTATTTGATGTGACACCCAGAGCTTTCTTCTTACCGATCTCCTCTGCCAGCCTGCTCTGATATTCCACTGCGCTGTATACCACATTCTTCTTCACCATCTCTGCCATGGTGAGTGCTTCGATGTGGATGGTCTTATAATAATTCTCCAGCAGGATCTCGTATCTGGCCGTGATCTCTGTTTCGGAATACACACCGTGCTTTGTAAAAAGCTTCACGGATTTGTCTGCCACGAATGCAGGAAGTGCATCCACTGTGGATCTTAAGTTTGAAAGACCTCTCTTCTCTGCTTCCACCGGCCACTCTGCACCGTATCCGTTTCCGTTAAAGAGGATCCTCTTATGTGCATCTATCTCATCATGGATGAGGCTAGTCAGAGCACTGTCAAAATCCGCTGCTCCCTCCAGCTTCTCAGCAAATTCGCTTAATGCCTCTGCCACGATGGTGTTTAAGATGATATTGCATCCTGCTATGGAAGCAGAGGATCCTAAGGATCTGAATTCGAATTTATTTCCTGTGAAGGCGAAGGGTGATGTACGGTTTCTGTCTGTGGTATCCATGGGGATATGAGGAAGTACCGTAGCACCGATGCTCATAAGCTTCTTTTCTTTGTCATGGTAGTCAGTACCATCCAGGATGGACTTCAGCACGTCTGTGAGCTCATCACCCAGAAATACGGACATGATAGCGGGCGGTGCCTCGTTTGCACCCAGTCTGTGATCGTTTCCTGCAGATGCCACAGACATCCTGAGAAGTTCCTGATAATCATCCACTGCCTTTATCACTGCTGTGAGGAAAAGAAGGAACTGTGCGTTCTGTGACGGTGTAGCACCGGGCTCTAAAAGGTTCTTTCCCGTGTCTGTGGAAATGGACCAGTTATTATGCTTTCCTGAACCGTTCACACCTGCGAAGGGTTTCTCATGAAGCAGGCACACCATATGGTGACGTCCCGCCACTGTCTTCATCATTTCCATGGTGAGCTGGTTATGATCCGTGGCGATATTTGTGGTGTCAAATACCGGTGCCAGCTCATGCTGTCCGGGAGCCACTTCGTTATGCTTGGTCTTGGCAGGGATACCCAGCTTCCAAAGCTCTTCGTCCAGCTCTTTCATATATGCGGACACTCTGGGCTTAATGGTACCGAAATAATGGTCCTCCATCTCCTGTCCCTTGGGCGGCTTTCCTCCGAAGAGTGTACGTCCTGTGTAGATCAGGTCCGGTCTCTTTTCATACATATCCTGGTCAATAAGGAAGTATTCCTGCTCCGGTCCCACTGTGGTGATGACTCTCTTTGCGTCTGTGTTTCCGAAAAGCTTTAAGATACGGATGGCCTGTTTATCCAGTGCCTGCATGGAGCGAAGCAGAGGAGTCTTTTTATCCAGAGCCTCACCGCTGTATGAACAGAAGGCTGTGGGGATACAAAGTGTATCATCCTTTATGAAAGCATAGGATGTGGGATCCCAGGCTGTGTATCCTCTGGCTTCAAATGTGGCACGAAGACCTCCTGAAGGAAAGCTGGATGCATCGGGCTCGCCCTTCACCAGTTCTTTTCCGGAAAATGTCATCAGCACTTTGCCGCCTGCTTCCGGAGAAATGAATCCGTCATGCTTTTCTGCTGTCACTCCTGTCATAGGCTGGAACCAGTGTGTGAAGTGTGTGGCTCCGTTTTCGATGGCCCATTCTTTCATGGCATGTGCCAGCACATTTGCCAGGTCCATCTGGAGATGCATACCTTCATCCACCGTTTTTTTCAGTGCCTTATATACATCCTTCGGCAGACGTTTCTTCATCTGCTCATCATTAAATACCTTGCTCCCGTAGATTTCAGGAATGCTTGTTAATCTGTCTGACATGGTTCTTTCCTCCTTTTTTATTTTCCGCTGTCACCATAATTTGCAAGTACTCTGGCTGAAGGATCATCCACATTGCATCCTTCCCAGTTTTTGTTTGGCATCCAAAAGTCCTTTATCATCTCAGCCTGCCCGGGATAGTATTTTTCAAAGAGTTCTCTGTACAGCAGTGACTCTTTGGTAAAGGGCATTGCGTGAGTATACTTCTTTCGTTTTTCTTCGTATTCCTCATCCGTGTAGAAGCTGTCTGCATATTCCTTCAGGTATCCCACCATGGAATGTCCCACTGCATCGGAGAAGGCCGCCTTCTCCCGAAAGAGGATGCTGTGGGGGAGAAAATCCTCTCCTTCGAAGGCATGCCTTAAGAGATATTTTCCTTTGTTATATTTATTCATCTTCAGTTCCGGATCGATCCTCATCACATATGAGACGAAATCCAGATCTCCGAAGGGTACTCTGGCTTCCATGGAATGAACCGAGATGCATCTGTCTGCACGAAGCACGTCATACATATAAAGCTCTCTTAACCTCTTTTCTGCTTCCTGCTGAAATGCTTCACTGTCAGGAGCAAAATCCGTGTATTTATATCCGAAGATCTCATCCGATATCTCACCGGTGAGAAGCACTCTTATGTCCGTTTGCTCCCGAATGGCCTTGCAGCATAGATACATGCCCATGCTGGCTCTTACTGTGGTGATATCGAAGGTGCCGAGGGCTGCCACCACTTCTTCCAGACTGTCTATCACCGTGTCCTTATCTATGATGACTTCTGTGTGCTCACATCCCAGATAGTCTGCCACCTCTTTTGCATATTTAAGATCTATGGCATCTTCATTCATGCCTATGGCAAACGTCTTTATGGGTTTTCCCATAAGCTTTGTGGCTATGGCACACACCAGGGAGCTGTCCAGTCCTCCGGAGAGAAGGAAACCCAGGGGAGCATCCGCATCCAGTCTTTTTTCCACTCCGGCTATCAGCTTGTCATGTATGTTCCTGCAAACGGTTTCCAGATCGTCCTGAACATACGGTTTTCTTTCCGAGAGATCCAGATATGAATGGAACTGTCCGTCTTCGTAGTAGTGTCCCGGTGGGAAGGGATATATCTTATCCGAAAGACCGGTCAGATTCTTTGCCTCAGATGCGAACATGATGTACCCTGCCTTGTCATATCCGTAGAAGAGAGGACGTATGCCGATGGGATCCCTGGCTGCTATATAGTCTTTTTTTCTGCTGTCGTAGATCACCATGGCAAATTCGCTGTCCAGCATCTTAAACATCTCGCATCCATAGTCCTCATACAGCGGAAGGATGATCTCGCAGTCACTGTCGCTCTTAAACTTATATCCTTCTTTTATGAGCTCCTCTTTCAGCTTCCGAAATCCATACAGCTCTCCGTTACATATGCAATAGTTTCCGTGAAGTGAGAATGGCTGCATTCCCTCTTCCGTAAGTCCCATGATGGAGAGTCTCTGGAAACACATGGCGCCTCCGTTCACACGAACCACTCTTTCCATATCAGGTCCACGGGAAGTGGTCTTATGAAGATGGTCGTATAATTCATCCTCCGTGATGCTTAATTTCGAAAGTGCCATGATGGAACACATTTTTCTCATTCTCCTTCAGTGTTTTCTTCTTAAAATGGCATAAAAATAGGCGCTGCGGGTGTCATTACCCACAGCGCCTTTGCTGCAACGTCATCTAAATTGTTGTCATCTTAAACCAGATGAAAATCAATGTCAAGATGTTTTTATCAAAAAATTATTCCGACACGATCGGCTTCACCTGGGATACCAGATTATCAATATCTTCAAACAGTCCGCTCTTCGTGGTGCCGAGATCATTCACACGTACCAGCTGGGATCTCAGCCTGTCGCACTCATTATTGATATCATCAGCCCTGCCCTCTATAGCCGTAAGGTGCTCTCCGGCAGTGGAAGTGGACTCTATGATCTCCTTTTGCACGTCCTCTGTCCTGCTTGCGCTCTCTATGATGTCATCAAAGGTGGCATAGGTTTCTTCCACATTTGCCATACTACGGTCTATGCTGGCTATGGATGCGTTCATGCTGGCTGTAAGTCTTTCGCTTTCACCGCCTGCATTATCTATGGACTGATTCACCTGGGTGATCATGATCTTTATCTCGTCCGCCAGTTTACTCACTTCTTCAGCCACCACGGCGAAACCTTTTCCGGCCTCTCCTGCCCTGGCTGCCTCTATGGATGCATTTAAGGCCAGAAGATTAGTCTGTGAAGCTATGTCCACGATCTTTGTCATGTAGCCCGCTATCTCATCCACAGAATTCTTAAATGAGTCAAAGATGCTCTCCATCTCGTTAAAGCTCTCTCGTACCTGCCCGGAGCTTTCCTTCAGCACATCCACCTTATCCTGTGCCACATGAACGCTTCTTTCTATGTCCGCCCGTACTTCATTAAACTTATCAGTGGACTCACTGACCCCTGTAAAGATCTCGTTGAATCCCGAGAGTTCTTCCTTCAGTTCCTCGTTACTGTTTATTATGTTTCCGAATGTATCCGATATCTCGGAAAGCTCTGTCAGGGATTCCACTTCTTTTTTCACCAGTTCTTTCTGGCATGATTTTATGGAATCTGCAAGATATGTCACCGATTCACGCATCTCTTCGTTTTTATGATCATCCTGCAGTGTGGTCTTCTCGATCGCCGCTTCTTTTACTTTCTTTTTGCCAAACATCTGTATGCCCTCCTCTACTCAAATACCACACAGGTCATGGTCTGATTCACGAACTGTCCGTTATAATGCTCTCCGTATCCTATAAGCCCGCATGAGGTGCCGACAGAGCCTATCTTGCTCAGATAATCATTCAGTTCTCCCCTGTCCTGAAGCAGCAGATATCTGAATGCACAGTTCACGGAATAAATGCCTGACACTTTGGAAAAATCACTTCGGATGGAATCCACTGTGCTCTGCGCCACTTCCATAGGGTCTCTCATTTCAAGAAGAGTCAGGATGTCCGAATCATTAACCTGTCTGTAGCAGGTGAGTCCTGTTCCTTCCACACCCTTAAGCGATACTATGCATACATCCTCGCCGATCATCTTTCCCAGAGGATTCGTGAAGGTCTGATTCTCTATTCCGCTTTCAGCCACGCCGGTAAGCTCCATGTAGACCTGCTTTGCGCCCCGGCCATTCAGCTCGCCGAGGTAGTACTTCGTTCTGTCGGTCTTTGAAGCAATGAGTCTCACTCCCTCTCTGGGAGTATAGATATTCTCTTTATATGCCTTGACCTTGCCGCCCTCATTTTTGATCACGGCATAGGCCATACCGTCTTCATATACATTACCGTTTGCCGCCACTTTTCCGGCATCTCCCGTAGCTCCCATGAGCTGCAGATGATGCTCGTCTATAAGGAGCTTTAAGGTGCTCATCACTTCGGCATCGTTTCCTGCGCAGAAATCTATAATGGCTGTGTCATTATTACCGGGATGCACCTTTTTAATGTCATCGCGTATCCTGGCTATCTTCCTGGCAGGCATGGTGGAAACCTTTTCCAGGGCTCCCGCAGCACAGTTCACGCCCTCTGTAAATGCCGTAACCGTGACGCCTTTTTCATTCACTTTTTTATCATATCCCATGGCTATACAGCCGATGCTTGGTACTCCCGGAAAAGCCTTCTCCAGTTCTTCCACGTTAGTTTCAAAAGTATCTGCCGGACTTGTCATTATTAGAAGTTTCGGTGAAGAGATACCCTTTATCGCATCTCTGACACTGCCTGTGGTGCCGGTCTGGTTGACAATCTTCATTCTGCTGGTCTCCTTTCCTGAGTACATCTGTCGGGACAAAATCATCCTCTGACATTATACCATCAATAGAGCCGAGGCTCTAGCAAAATCGGCATATTCTACGCATTCTACGCATTTGGAATGAAAAGGGATCCGACAGTAAAAATGACAAAGGAGCATATCCAGGCCACAATGCATTGCCAGAGCACTACACAGATAGCCCACTTCGTTCCCATCTCCCTTTTGATGGAAGCCACTGCGGCCACACACGGTGTGTACAGAAGCGAGAATACGAGAAGACTTATGACAGTGACAATGGACATGGCACCGGGCAGTGACTCCGTTCCGTAGAGCACTCCCAGCACAGAAACCACGCTTTCCTTTGCCAGAAAACCTGATATAAGGGAAGTGCATATGCGCCAGTCTCCGAGACCTATGGGCTTAAATACAGGTACCATAAGGCCGGATATCATGGCAAGTATGCTGTCTTTCTGATCCGCCACCAGATTAAGGTGAGTATCAAAGCTTTTCAGCATCCATACGATCACGGATGCAATGAATATCACTGTAAATGCCCTCTGTAAAAAGTCCCTGGCCTTGTCCCAGAGAAGCTGCATCACGTTCTTTGCCCTTGGCATCCTGTAGTTCGGAAGCTCCATCACAAAGGGAACGGCCTCGCCTTTAAAGAGAAACTTTTTATAGAGAAGCGCCGCAAAGATCCCCAGAATGATACCCAGGAAGTACAGGGCCGTCACCACTATCCAACCGTTATCCGGGAAAAAGACGGACACGAAGAATGTGTAAATGGGAAGCTTCGCCGTGCAGCTCATAAAGGGTGTGAGGAGGATGGTCATCTTTCTGTCCCTGGCACTGGGCAGGGTCCTTGTGGACATCACCGCAGGCACAGTGCATCCGAAGCCTATTAAAAGAGGCACTATGCTTCGTCCTGAAAGACCGATCCTTCGCAGCATCTTGTCCATGAAAAAAGCCACTCTGGCTATATATCCGCTGTCTTCCATTATGGAGATAAAGAAGAACATGGTGACTATGATGGGCAGGAAGCTGAGTACACTTCCCACTCCTTCGAACACGCCGCCTATGATGAGCCCATGTATGGTGGCATTCACATTCATTGCTGTAAGGGCCTCATCTGTCCATGCGGTAAGCGCATTTATTCCCATCTCCAGCAGTTCCTGAAGCCATGCTCCTATCACGTTAAAAGTGAGGAAGAATACCAGTCCCATGACTCCGATAAAAATGGGGATGGCTGTATATTTTCCCGTTAGATACTTATCCATCAGCTGGCTTCGCATGTGCTCTTTGCTTTCATGAGGCTTTATAATGCAGTCTGCACATACCTTTTCTATAAAAGCAAAGCGCATATCCGCTATAGCTGCACTTCGGTCCAGTCCCCTTTCCTTTTCCATCTGTTTTGTGATGTGTTCCAGGGTCTCTATTTCGTTTTCATCCAGATCCAGTCTTTTAATGATCTGGTCATCGTTTTCTATGGCCTTATTTGCAGCAAAACGGACCGGAGTACCGGCTCTTTTCGCATGGTCCTCTATGAGATGTATCACCGCATGGATACATCTGTGGACCGCTCCTCCGTTATCGTTTTCATCGCAGAAATCTTCTATCTGGGGTTTTTCCTGATAATAAGCCACATGAACGGCATGCTGCACCAGCTCGTCTATGCCTTCGTTTTTCGCTGCTGATATGGGCACCACCGGCACCCCCAGCATCATTTCTATCCTGTTTATGTCCACAGAACCGCCGTTTCCGCGCAGCTCGTCCATCATATTAAGAGCCACCACCATAGGGATATTAAGCTCCAGAAGCTGCATGGTGAGGTAGAGATTCCTCTCGATATTCGTGGCATCCACTATGTTTATGATGGCCTTTGGTTTTTCATTAAGCACGAAGTCCCTGCTCACCAGTTCTTCGCTGGAATAGGGGGACATGGAATATATACCGGGAAGATCCGTGATAAGGGTGTTATCCTTTCCGCGGATCATCCCGTCTTTTCTGTCTACAGTGACACCGGGGAAATTCCCCACGTGCTGATTCGATCCGGTAAGCTGGTTAAAGAGTGTGGTCTTTCCGCTGTTCTGATTTCCCACCAGGGCGAAAGTGAGAGTCTCGCCCTCGGGGAGGGGTGTTCCGCTTCCCTTCGGATGATATTTCCCTTCTTCTCCGAGACCGGGATGAGCGATATCCTGTTTCTTTGCCTTGGTCCTGTTCTCTTCCTTTGACCCGGCTTCTATCAGGGTGGCCTGTATCTTATCCGCATCGTCAAGTCTCAGGGTCAGCTCATATCCCCTGATCCGAAGCTCCATGGGGTCTCCCAGGGGAGCCAGTTTAATAAGGGTCACCTCTGCACCGGGGATCACGCCCATGTCGAGAAAATGCTGTCTTAAGGCGCCTTCTCCTCCCACTTCATCGATGCGTGCTGTCTGACCTATCTCCAAATCCTTGACCGTCATATAAGTATCTTCCTTCCGATATTTTACGGTACAGGTATGGGAGCTTTATCACTCTTCATCCTCCAGAGCTTCACTCTGATGTACCGTAACCGTCTTATCATAACACGCAAAGGCATTATCTACCAAGTCCTTATCCGGTTTTTTAGTGATAAGCGATACTACAGGCACTATAACAAGCCCTGCCAGCATACAGAATGCTCCGGCATTTATGGGGGACTGAAGGAAGGCGGGAAAACTGCTTCTTATCAGCATATTAAGGATCATAACCACGGAACTGAATATGAAGCTGCACCATACTCCTGCAGATGTGGTGCCCTTATAATACAGGCCGAAAAGGAAGGGAGCTAAGAATGCACCTGCCAGAGCGCCCCATGATACGCCCATAAGCTGCGCGATAAATGTGACATTGCTCTTGTATTGGATGATGGCGATCACCACCGAAATGGCCACAAATACCACGATGAGAAGGCGCATGACAAGCACCTGCCTCTTTTCATTCATTCCCTTTATCACATTATCTTTAAGCAGGTCCAGCGTGAGGGTGGAGCTGCTGGTGAGCACCAGCGATGACAGAGTGGACATGGATGCGGAAAGCACCAGCACCACCACTATGGCGATCAGTATATCCGGAAGACCGGAAAGCATGGTGGGGATCACGGAGTCATATCCGTTTGCCGCTATATCTATCTTATCTGAAAACAGTCTTCCGAAGCCGCCCAGGAAATAACAGCCTCCGGCCACCACAAAGGCAAAGAATGTGGAGATGATGGTTCCTGTGGAAATGGATCTCTCACTCTTTATGGCATAGAATTTCTGCACCATCTGCGGCAGTCCCCATGTGCCGAGAGATGTGAGGATTACCACCCCCAGAAGATTAAGGGGATCCGGTCCGAAAAAGGATGCGAACACACCGGGAGTGTCTGCCACATCAGGATCCGTGATCCTTGCAAGTCCGTCTAAGGATGCCATAAATCCGCCCTGGCTCTTAAGCACAGAGATCACTACTGCTGTAATTCCGAAAAGCATCACGATGCCCTGTATGAAATCATTAATGGCTGTAGCCATGTATCCGCCGGCTATGACATAGATGCCTGTCAGCACTGCCATAACGATCACACATACTGAATAGTCGATGCTGAATGCCATCCCAAAGAGTCTGGAAAGACCATTATAGAGGGATGCTGTATAAGGGATCAAAAAAATGAATGTGATGACAGATGCTGCTATCTTTAAAGATTTGTTTCCAAACCTGGCCTCAAAGAACTGAGGCATGGTGGCCGAGTGCAGATGCTGTGTCATGATGCGGGTACGTCTGCCGAGGATGGCCCATGCCATAAGGGATCCGATAAAGGCATTTCCCAGACCCACCCATGTGGCTGCCAGACCGTATTTCCATCCGAACTGTCCCGCATAGCCCACGAATATTACCGCAGAAAAATAGGATGTGCCGTATGCAAAAGCTGTGAGCCAGGGGCCCACGGATCTGCCCCCCAGCACGAATCCGTTCACATCGGTGGAATGCTTCCTGCAATAAAATCCTATGGAGATCATTATCGCAAAGAATACTACCAGTAATAAAACTTTGATAAACATTTTGTCTTCCCTTTCATTAGTATGATTATGTTTGCTTTACCGCTTTAAAGCGATAACGCAGTAATTTTATCATACATGAAAGGATGTGGCAACTAGAGTTCTATAAAGTTTTTAAGCATATCCTTTCCAAGGGGTGTCAGCACCGATTCGGGATGGAACTGGAGTCCGTATACCGGATATTTCTCATGTGCTACAGCCATGACTTCTCCCTTGTCTGTCTCTGCTGTTACTTTAAGAAAACCGGGGAGGGATTCCCTATTTGCTATCAAAGAATGGTATCTGGCCACTTCCGTCCTTTCGGGAAGGTCTTTAAAAATCGGCATATTCTTATCCAGTGAGACCACAGACTGTTTTCCATGCATAAGCTCGGGGGCATAGGTGATCTCTCCTCCGAATGCACTGCATATGGCCTGATGTCCGAGGCATACCCCCAGTATCGGCACCTCTCCCTGCATCTCTTTTATCACGTCGATTATCACTCCGGCATCCTCGGGTCTGCCCGGACCGGGGGAGATTATGATCTTTTCCGCTTTTAATTCCCGGATCTCATCCACTGTCTTCTCATCATTACGTATCACCTTTATATCCGGTTCTATCATTCCCACCATCTGATACAGGTTATATGAAAAGCTGTCGTAATTATCTATCAGTAATATCATTCTCCCATCTCCCCTGCTGTTTCCAGTGCTCTCACCACTGCCTTTGCTTTGTTTATACATTCCGCGTATTCTTTTTCCGGAACGGAATCCGCCACTATTCCCGCTCCGCTTCTAATGAAGACTTTGCCGTTTTTCTTATATGCGATCCTAATGGCTATGCATGTGTCCATGTTTCCCGCGAAGTCTATATATCCTATGGCACCGCCGTATATGCCTCTCTTATTTGCTTCCAGCATATCAATGAGTTCGCAGGCTCTGATCTTTGGGGCTCCTGAGAGAGTACCTGCAGGAAGCACGGCTGAT
Organism: Lachnospiraceae bacterium; assembly: GCA_024688505.1. Classification (GTDB taxonomy): domain Bacteria; phylum Bacillota; class Clostridia; order Lachnospirales; family Lachnospiraceae; genus FD2005. The sequence continues at coordinate 3,701 of JAILDZ010000105.1, read as the reverse complement.
ATGGCATCCAGGGCATCATACCCCTCAGCTATCTCTCCACGCACAGTAGATCCTATATGCATCACATGGGAAAACTTTTCTATGCTGTGAAATTTTTCCACTTCCACACTTCCGAAACGACTTATCTTTCCAAGGTCATTTCTGCCAAGATCCACCAGCATATTATGCTCTGCCAGCTCCTTTTCATCTGCGAGGAGCTCTTCCGTAAGAGCATTATCCTCCTCCTCGCTCTTTCCTCTCGGTCTGGTGCCCGCCAGGGGGAAGGTATGGAGCACTCCGTCTTCAAGCTTCACCAGAGTCTCCGGAGATGCGCCTGCCACTTCCACATCCGTTCCCGAAAAATAGAACATATAGGGGGAAGGATTTATGGTGCGAAGGACCCTGTATGTGTCCAGCAGACTTCCTTCATAATCTGCGGAAAGACGGTTTGAAAGCACTATCTGGAATATGTCTCCCTCATGGATATAATGCTTGGCCTTCTCCACCATTTCGCAGTACTCTTCTTTTTCAAAAAGGGGCCGCACTTCGCTAAGGAGCTTCCCCTTTGTATCACAGGTCTTCTCACCGTTTCTTAAAAGATCGATGATATTCTTAAAGTCCATTTCCGCCTTTTTATATCCGGTATTAAGGTCGGAAAGCGGCACACTCTTTATGAGCACTATCTTCTGCTTCACATTGTCAAAGGCGATGACCGTGTCAAAAAGCATGAGGTCGAAGTCCTTAAAGCCCTCTTCATCCGATGCGGAGAGCTTCAGGGTTTTTTCCGCATATTTGATATGGTCATAGGAAAAATATCCCACCAGGCCCCCTGCAAAAGGCGGCATCCCTTCTATGATGGGGCTCTTATATTCGGACAGGATCTGCCGCAGGTTTTCCGTGGGATCATCCGCATGGATGATAAGGTCTCCCACCTTAAGTTCATGGTCCGAGCAGGTGATGGCCATCTGCGGCTCATACCCCAGGAAGGTATAGCGGCCCCAATGCTCATCTGCTCTGGCAGACTCCAGCATGAATACATGTGAAGACACGTTTTTCAGTATCTTAAGAGCCTCCACCGGAGTGATGAAGTCCGAAAGGAATTCCGTGCTCACAGGGATCCTTTTATATCCTCCCCGGTCTCTTATCTTTGCTGCCTCTTCTATGGATGGATATATATTCATTATTTATGCTCTCCTTACAGCTTCCTTCATGCTCCGTACGTACTTACCCACATATTCCGGTGCGTTTGTTCCGTGCTGTTCCAGCAGTTTTATGATGGCTGACCCCACTATGGCTCCGTCCGAAAGTCCGGCCATCTTCTCTGCCTGATCCGGGGTGCTGATACCAAATCCCACGGCACATGGCACATCCGTATTCTCTCTTATGGTACGTACCAGTGCACCTATATCCGTCTTTATCTCTGTACGCACTCCCGTCACTCCCAGGCTCGATATCACGTATATGAATCCTTCCGCTTCTTTTGCTATCATGGCGATCCTGTTTTCGGATGTAGGAGCGATAAATGAGATCAGATCCACGTCATATTTATGACAGATCTCTATGAACTCGCCCTTTTCCTCATACGGCAGGTCCGGAAGGATCAGTCCGTCTATCCCCACTTCACGGCAGGTATTTATAAATCTGTCCGCTCCGTATGAATACACCACATTGGCATAGGTCATAAACACGAAAGGAGTATCTATGTCTTTCCTTAAGGAACGCACCATGTCAAAGACTTTGTCTGTGGTGGTGCCCGAAGAAAGTGCCCTGACATTTGCCCCCTGGATCACAGGTCCTTCAGCAGTGGGATCGGAAAAGGGGATCCCAAGCTCTATCAGATCCGCACCGTTTTTCACCATTTCATACACACACTTTTCAGTGGTCTGAAGATCCGGATCTCCGCAGGTGATAAAGGGAATAAATGCTTTCCCGTCTTTAAATGCATTTCCTATCTTACTCATATATCTCTTCTCCTCTGTATCTGGCCATAGCTGCGCAATCCTTATCTCCTCTTCCGGAAATAGTGATGACCACGATGTCGTCTTTTTTCATCTTCGGAGCTTCCTTCATGGCATAGGCCACTGCATGGGCGGACTCTATGGCAGGGATGATGCCCTCTGTCCTTGAGAGATATTCAAAGGCATCCACAGCTTCATCATCGGTTATAGGTACATATTCCGCCCTTCCTGTATCGTGAAGATTCGCATGTTCCGGTCCGATGCCGGGATAGTCCAGACCTGCGGATATGGAGTATACCGGTGCTATCTGGCCATACTCGTCCTGACAGAAGTAGGACTTCATTCCATGGAATATGCCAAGCCTTCCGGTATTTATGGTGGCGGCTGTTTCAAAGCCGTCTATACCCCGGCCTGCTGCCTCACAGCCCACGAGACGCACGTCCTTATCCTCTATGAAATGATAGAAGCTTCCGATGGCATTGGAGCCTCCTCCCACGCATGCCACCACCATGGAGGGGAGCCTGCCTTCTTTTTCCAGTATCTGTGCTTTAGTCTCCTTTGAGATCACAGCCTGAAAGTCCCGCACTATGGTGGGGAAGGGGTGTGGTCCCATAACAGATCCCAGACAATAGTGGGTGTCATCTATCCTCTTTGTCCACTCCCTCATGGCTTCGGATACAGCGTCCTTAAGGGTCCCGGTCCCGGATTCCACAGGCACCACCTCTGCACCCATAAGCTTCATGCGATACACGTTAAGAGCCTGCCGCACAGTGTCTTCCTTTCCCATGAATACCACACATTCCATTCCGAAAAGTGCGGCTGCAGTGGCTGTTGCCACTCCGTGCTGTCCGGCACCGGTCTCTGCTATGAGCCTGGTCTTTCCCATCTTCTTTGCAAGGAGAGCCTGTCCCAGCACATTATTTATCTTATGGGATCCGGTGTGGTTCAGGTCTTCTCTTTTAAGATAGATCTTTGCCCCTCCCAGATCCTTTGTCATTTTCTCTGCGTAGTACAGGTTCGATGGTCTGCCCGCATATTCGTTAAAGAGAGTAGAAAGCTCTTTATTAAACTCAGGATCATCCTTATATCTGTCGTAGGCTTCTTCCAGCTCTATCACTGCATTCATCAATGTTTCCGGGATATATTGCCCGCCGTGTATTCCGAAACGTCCTTTAGTGTTTGTCATATCAGGCCTCCTTAGCTTTCTCTTTGAATCTCTTCATCTTCTCGGGATCCTTTTTCCCATCCGTCTCTATGCCGGAGCTTACATCCAGTGCGTAAGGATGCAGGGTTCGTACCGCCTCCGCAGCATTCTCCGGTGAGAGTCCTCCGGCCAGAAAATACGGCCTTTTAATGCCTTTTATGTGCTGCCAGTTGAATGTCATGCCCGAGCCTTTTCCTGAATCCAGCAGGATCATATCCGCGCTGCTTGCCTCCGCTTTCTTCACGTCCTCCGGAGCTTTCACTGTGAAAGCCTTTATGATGGGGGCAGCAGTTAAACTTCTTAAGGTCTTAATATATTCTTCATCCTCATTTCCGTGTAGCTGCGCTATATCTATGATCCCTTCTTTAAGAAGCTCTGCCACGCTTTCCGGTTCTTCATCCACAAACACGCCCACTGCTTTTATGCCTTCTTTCAGCCGGCTCCTAAGCTCTTTTGCTGTCTCCGGAGTCACATATCTTTTGCTTTTTTTTGCAAAGACAAATCCGATATATTCGATATTAAGATCATTTGCTGTTTCTATGTCCTCCGGCCGTGACAGA
>JAILDZ010000091.1 GCA_024688505.1 Lachnospiraceae bacterium | reverse complement strand
TGCTTGTAGGAAAAGTCAATGAAGTGGTAAAGAGCCTGAACGACTACCTGGGAAAGTATTACACCGTTCAGCTCAGCAGTCCCGGGACTGCCACTGTCATGGGGATGATCATGATGGTGGAACCGGATCTTATTCTTATTTCACTAATCGGGTCCGTGGATATAGAGCTGCAGCTTTTTGACAGTATCAATAAGAGTCATCCCAGGATACCGGTCATCACCATCGGTACCGAGAGCGAAGCCAGAAAGTTCTCCGGATTCTATACCATGGGACAGTTCAGGAATCTGGAACGCCCTATAGATAACGATAAAGTGGCGGATGCCATCGCAGACCGCCTGGGCATCACCATAGAAAAGAGCGTGCTGGACGAGATGTCCCTGGATGACATGGACGGCCTGCTCTTTACCGTGGGAGCGAAAAGACTTAATGTGCTGATAGTGGATGATAATGCCGCTACTCTTCGAAGCTTAAAGGCCATGCTGGAAGATTTATACGATATCACCATTTGTCCTTCGGGGATCAAAGCCATAGGCATGATACAGAAAAGCCGGCCGGATGTGATCCTTCTGGACTATGAAATGCCGGTGGTGGACGGAAAGCAGACCTTCGAGATGATAAAAGCGGAGAATGACTTTAAGGACATCCCCGTGATCTTCCTCACCGGTGTCAGCGACAGGGAACATATCCAGGCAGTGCTGGCCCTTCGCCCCGCCGGATACATCCTTAAGCCCCCGGCCAAGGAGAAACTGGTGGCCACCATCACTGCTGCCACCAATCCCAGTGTAGGATAAAAAATTTTTTAAAAAAACCACTAAACTATTTTTATATCCATCCGATATAAAAGGTGTAAGTCATAGTAGGCTTAACAAAAAATACGAAAGGAGAGTGCCGTTATGCGTATAGATGCGTACAATCAGATCGCTTCAGTGTACAACGCAACGAAGCCCGTAAAAGTAAAAGGTACGGATAAGGTAAGCGGTGCCAAGGACGAGTTTAAACTGTCCAGCGCAGGAAAGGATTACCAGATCGCAAAACAGGCAGTCGCAGAAGCTTCGGATATCAGGGAAGATAAAGTAGCCGACGTGAAACAGAGAATCGATTCAGGCAATTATCAGGTTGATACCGGAGATTTCGCCAGCATGTTACTTGCGAAATTCAACTCCAATCTGTAAGTAAGGAGAGACCGTGGCTAGTTTGATGGAAGAGCTCCTCGGAGTACTCCGGGAAGAGAAGAACAGCTATGAGGATCTCCTTGCTCTCACAGACAGCAAGAGAGATGCCATCGTGCACAACAAACTGGATATTCTGGAACAGGTGACAGAAAAGGAAGAGAGCATCAGCTCCGTTCTGAAGAACCTGGAAAAGAAAAGGCTACGTGTCCTTAAAGACATGGCCGTGGTCCTGGGACACGATGGTGAGGAGTTGACCGTCACCCAGATGATCGAACTTCTGGATAAGCAGCCGGAGGAGCAGAAAAAGCTCACGGCAGCCAGAGATGAACTGGTGGAGGCTGCTTCGAAGATGCAGTTTATGAATCAGCAAAATCAGATTCTCCTGAACCAGGCATTGGAAATGGTAGAATTTGATCTCACGTTGTTTAAAAGCCTTAGGCAGGCCCCGGAAACCGGCAATTACGACAGAAACGCCGGCAGCACGGGAGACTTGCTGGGACAGGGCGGCTTTGACGCCAAGCAATAGGGATAAGGATGTCCGAAGCGGAATGCCGTTTTTAGAATCAGTTAGCTTTAGGAGGATAAAAAAGTGGCAAACGGTTTCGGAAGCTTATATGTCGGTTCATCAGGACTCCAGACATCACAAAATGGATTAAACGTATTAGCGAACAACCTGGCAAATGTGAACACAGACGGATATGTGCGCCAGCAGGTTCTCTATGCGGACAGAAATTATAATCCCTTACATGAATACGCCTCAGTAGGCATCCAGCAGTATGGTCTGGGTGTGGACATCGGGGACGTTATCCATGCCAGGGATATTTTTTTGGATCAGTCATATCGCAGCCAGTCCGGCCGTAAGGCATTCTATGATGCCAGCTACGATGCCACCCTGGAGGTGCAGACCTTCCTTCAGGAAATGGACGGGGCTGATTTCAAGACCGCCATGGCGGATCTATATGAAGCCTTTGCAGAATATGCAAAGGATCCGGCAGATAGTGCCAACCAGAACCTGGTGGTGCAGAAGAGCGAACTCTTCCTCTCCAGGGCTCAGGCCGTGTATGACGGACTGAAGGAATATCAGAAAACTATCAACACCAAGATCAAAAATGATGTGGACAGGATCAATGAGATCGGCGCAGCCATAAAGGATCTGAACACCAAGATCCAGAGGATAGAGGCAGCTCATGTGGAGACCGCTTCCGCCCTCCGCGACGAAAGAGACAAGTATCTCGACGAGCTGGCCGGCCTGGCAAACATCACATATACAGAGCAGTATAACGGCATCGTGACCGTGAAGCTGGAAGGCCAGACCTTTATCTCCGAGTCCAGAGCCTATGAGATGGGAATGTTATATGACAATGCCACGGGATTCCAGACTCCATACTGGCCCCACCTTTCCGATATGGAAAAGGAAGAATACTACGAAGTATTTAATCTGGACCGTGTATCCGCCACTTTCAATAACGACAGGGGCGAGATAAAGGCCCTGCTTCTGGCCAGAGGCGACCACTATGCAGACTATCTGGACATCCCGGATGATATGTCTTCTTATGAATACGAGATAGGCATCGGAAACTCCGTGATGATGAACTCCCAGGCCGAGATGGATAAGCTGGTGCACATCATTGCCACATCCATCAATGATATTTTCTGCAAGGATACCACGGTGGAGAATTCCGAAGAAGCGGCGGATCTCATGACAGATATGGCTGCTGCGGGAGTGGACTATGTGACTGCAAAGGATGTGAGCGGTAATGAATACCGGATCACCGCAGATACCAGGATCCTGGATGAGAAGAACGCATCCGTGGGCTCCGACAGAGAACTTCCTCCGAGAGAGCTTTTCACCAGAACAGGTGCAGAGAGATATACGGAAGTCTTCGTGGAGTATCCGGAAGGCAGCGGGAAAAACTATTCTTTCTATGTATATAACGAGGAAGATTCCACAGATGAATCCACATGCTACACCATGCACAGCCTGTCTGTGAATCATGACCTTATCGAGGACCAGAGCCTGATCCCCCACAGGACCCAGAACGGCACGCTGAATGATTATATAGACTATAATCTTTCCGCCGAGCTTCAGGCAGTGTGGAGCGACAGCCTCTTTACCATAAACCCGAATGATGGCACACCCACCACATTCCAGGGATTCTACACGAAGTTCGTGGGAGAACTGGCCACCAACAGTAACATATTCTGGGCCACATCCGAGAATATGAAGTCCACAGTGGACAGCATCGATGCCAACAGGCAGCAGGTCATTGGCGTTTCTTCAGACGAAGAACTTACAAATATGATCAAATACCAGAATGCATATAACGCATCCAGCCGATATATAAATGTAGTGAACTCCATGATAGACACACTGATAAACTCCATGAGGTAATAGCTATGTCATCAACATTTTTCGGATTATCCATAGGCTCATCGGGACTGAACGCATTCCATGCAGCCATTAACACCACAGCAAATAACATATCAAACGTGCAGACAGAAGGGTACTCAAAGCAGGTGACGAACCTGGAAGCATCCTCTGCTCTTCGCGTGTTCCAGCGCTACGGCACCACAGGTACCGGTGTGACCGCCAAGGGCGTGACACAGGTGAGAGATCTGTACTACGACGAGAAATACTGGAATAACCAGTCGAAATATGGCGAGTATGATAAGAAGCTTTACTACATGGATCAGATAGAGAATTATTTCACGGATTCTGCAGCAGTGGAAGGCTTCAGCCGCATATATGCCAAGGCGTTCAATGCTCTGGACACCGTCAGCACCAATGCCGGGGACACCGCAGTGCGTAACGAGTTCATAAGTGATATGACAAACCTTATGACATACTTCAATACCAAGGGTGTGCAGCTTCAGGATCTGCAGAGCACCATTAACGAAGAGATAAAGAGTACCGTGGACAACGTGAACTCCATCATCCAGAAGATCACGTCTCTTAATAAGCAGATAAACGTCATCGAGCTGGAAGGCAGCCATGCCAACGAGCTTCGTGACGAGAGAGCGAAGCTGGTGGATGAGCTTTCGGAGATCATCCCCGTGGAGGTTCGTGAAGATAAGGTCATAAACTCAAACTTTGAGGATATGTATACCGGAGCCACTCACTATACCGTGAAGCTGAATGG
>JAILDZ010000059.1 GCA_024688505.1 Lachnospiraceae bacterium | reverse complement strand
CTACGGTAAATATGAGATCCTGGGCAGGACCGTGGATGACGCGGCGGGAGAAGCTTTTGACAAAGTGGCCAGAGCCATAGGACTGGGATATCCCGGCGGACCGAAGGTGGAAAAGAAAGCGCTTGAAGGAAACCCCGAGGCTATTCCTTTTCCCAGAGCAAAGGTCACGGGTTCTGAATATGATTTCAGTTTCAGCGGTTTAAAATCCGCTGTGCTAAACTATATGAACGCAGCCAGAATGAAGGGCGAAGAAGTGAACGAAGCTGACATAGCTGCTTCCTTTCAGGCTGCTGTGGTGGATGCACTGGTGTCCCATGCCATGGAAGCCGTTAGTGAGTATGGCACCGATAAAATGGCTATAGCCGGTGGGGTGGCTTCAAACGGAGCTTTCAGAAAGGCTATGAAAGAAGCATGTGATAAAAAGGGCATAGGCTTTTATTGCCCGGCACCTGTGCTTTGCACGGATAATGCCGCCATGATAGGAGCGGCAGCATATTATGATTACTTAAACGGCAGACGGGACGGCCTGAGTCTTAATGCCGTACCGAATCTTAAGTTGGGAGAACGATAAGAGTATCATGAGTATGATATCAGCCATTGTATTATCCGCAGGGAAAGGGAAGCGGATGGGAAACGACAGACCAAAACAGTATATGGACCTGTGGGGAAAGCCTGTGATCTGCCACACTCTTTCAGCATTTGAAAGCAGCCATGTGGACGAAGTGATCCTGGTGACTGCAGAGGATGATATAGAGATCTGTCAAAAAGACCTGGTGCTGAAATACGGCTTCAGAAAGGTGAAGAAGATAGTAGCCGGGGGCGAGGCCAGATATGATTCGGTGTATGAAGGCCTTAAGGCTGCAGAAGGCGAATATGTGCTCATACATGACGGCGCCAGATGCCTGATCACAGCTGATGTGATAGATGATGCCATCAAATGGGTGAAAAAATATGATGCATGCGTGGTGGGAATGCCGTCAAAGGACACCGTGAAGATCGCGGATCAGGACAGCTATGTGGAGTCCACTCCGAAAAGAGACAATGTATGGATCATCCAGACACCGCAATGCTTTAAAAAAGATCTTATACGCAAAGCCTTTGACAGGATGTATGAAAAAAAAGATTTTTCGGGTATCACCGATGATGCCATGGTAGCGGAACGATTTATGGACACAAAGGTGAAACTTGTAGAAGGCAGCTATGACAACATAAAGATCACCACACCGGAGGATCTGATCACTGCTGAAATGATCATAAAACACAGGAAGGAAAGCTGATGATACTGGAAAGCAACAAACTAATGATTATCGGGGCCAAAGAGAGTTTTCTTATCAGATCACTTATCAAGAAGATGAAAGAAAGCAATCTGGATGCTTTTTTCACCATAGCCACGGTGGATGCCATTAATAAGGCATATGAGGAAGCTTTTCTTATTGCCATATACCTGGATCCCGGAGAAGTGGTGGATCCGAAGGTGCTCACATATCTGAAAGACAGGATGGGTGAACATCCGAAACATCTCTTTGTCATTGGCGAGAAACAGGACATAGATGATCTGGGAAGTGTGATGTCTGTGGACTATATCACACGGACCTTTGAGCGCCCTTTAAATGTGGAGGAGTTCATAGAGGTGTCGGTCACGTATCTGGATGACTCCATGGCGCTTGATACCAAAAAGACCATACTGATAGTGGATGATGATCCCACATATATGGGCATGGTGAGAGACTGGCTGAAGGACAGCTATAACGTATATATGGCAAAGTCCGGAACCCAGGCGCTGAAGACTCTCGGAAACACGGCATGCGATCTGATCCTTCTGGACTATGAGATGCCTGTGGTCACAGGTCCGCAGGTGCTTCAGATGCTTCGTGAGGAACCTGATACCAGGTCCATCCCGGTCATATTCCTGACAGGAAAGAATGATAAAGAAAGCATTATGAAGGTGCTGGCATTAAAGCCGGAGGGATACCTCTTAAAGACCATATTGAAGGATGACCTTCTTAAGGAACTTACGAAGATTTTTAACAAGATCTGAGGGAATGTGTTTTGAACACTATAGATGAAGACCTTAAAAATAACAGCTTTCATAATCTCTATCTGATATACGGTGAAGAGGCCTATCTTCGTAATTCATATAAGAACAGACTGATAAAAGCCTTAGGTGTCGAAGGTGACACCATGAACTTTAACACATTCACCGGTGATGAGACCAGGATCGAGACTGTGATAGACATATGCGAGACCCTTCCGTTTTTCACGGAGAAGCGTGTGGTGCTGGTGGAAAACAGCGGGCTCTTCCAGAAGGCCAATGATAAGTTGACCGAATATCTGGAGAGCATACCCGGATCCACAGTGCTGATCTTTTCGGAAGAGAGCGCGGATAAAAGACTGAAGTCCTTTAAGGCAGCGGATAAAGCCGGTGTGGTATCCGAGATGAAGACCCCCGATGAGAGGACTCTTCAGATCTGGGTGTCAAAAAAACTTAAAGATGTGAATAAGCTTATGAAACAGGACGCATGGCAGGAATTCCTGGCTCGTACGGATCTTGACATGCAGAAGATGGATAATGAGCTTTCGAAGCTCATCGGATATACCTGGGAGAGGGAAGAGATCACCCTTTCGGACATAGAGGCAGTGTGTTCTGTCCATACGGAATCAAAGATATTTGATATGATCTCCGGCATAGCATCGGGGAATAAGAGCCTGGTCATCGGTCAGTATCATAATCTGCTGGAAGAAAAGGAGCCTCCGGCCAGGATCCTTTCTCTCATAATAAAGCAGTTCAGAAGAATGCTTGCCATAAAGAGCATGAATGACAATCGGATTGACATTAAGACGATTTCACTTAAAATTAAAGCGCCTGAATTCGGAGTGCGGAAAGATCTTTCCCTATCGAAGAATTTCACCATGGACATGATGCGAAACCTGATAAACGACGGGGCAGAGCTGGAGTACGGCTTTAAGACCGGAACCATGGATGAACAAATGGCGGTGGAACTATTGATAATGAAGTATATTTAAGGATAAGTCATGTTATTTTCATCATATATTTTTATCTTGCTTTTCCTGCCTGTTACTGTGGCAGTCTATTTTTTACTGAATAAGTATGTATCGAAGAATGAGGTTTCACTTGGATTTCTTACCATAGCATCCCTTGTTTTCTATGGATATAATAATGTCTTTTATGTCCCTGTTATAGTTGTCAGCATCCTTGTGAACTATTTTCTCTCCAGGATGTTCTACAGGGAAAACATAAAGCATAAGAAAGCGGTGCTCATCGCAGGACTGGTGATAGATATAGGAGTGATCTTCTATTTCAAGTATTTCGATTTCTTCATATCAAACATGAATGCCCTTCTGAAGACGGACTTCACTCTGATGAATATCATGCTGCCCCTTGGTATCAGCTTCTTCACCTTCCAGCAGATCTCATTTTTAGTGGATTCGTACAGGGGAGAAACAGAGGATTATAACTTCATAGAATATGCCACTTTTGTCAGCTTCTTTCCCCAGCTGGTGGCAGGCCCCATAGTCCTTCATAATGAGATCATCCCGCAGTTTAGAAATGCGGAGAAGAAGCGATTTAATACGGATAACCTGGTATGGGGCATCCAGCTCTTTGTTTTTGGTCTGTTCAAGAAAGCCATCATTGCAGATAACTTTTCCAGAGTGGTGGACGCCGGATTCGGAAGTTTCGATTCCATGACATCCGGAGACATAATCTGCGTGATGCTCTGCTA
>JAILDZ010000141.1 GCA_024688505.1 Lachnospiraceae bacterium | reverse complement strand
AGGAGAGGTTTATCCTTCTTTGGAGGAGAAAGCAGCCAATCTTTTGTATTTCATGATAAAAGATCATCCTTTTGCAGATGGTTGCAAACGAATTGCAGCTTCTTTATTCCTTGAATTTCTAAACAGGAATAATGCACTTTTTAGAGAGGGACATAAGGTGATCAGTGACGGTGCGCTTGTTGCCATCACTCTTATGATAGCCGAATCTGATCCGAAGGAAAAAGACATTATGACGACTATGGTGATGAATCTTTTGAGCGTGGGATAATGGGGATTTTATATTCCAGGATAACCGAAAAAGATAAACACGAATTTGAAGGGATAAAATATGTTTTTTGGTGTAGAAGATTTAAAGACAGATGAGATATTTTTATCCCGGAAGATAATCTTACAAAAGAATGATAAAGCATTAGAACGAAAAATCACAATTTAAAATGGGTAAGAAGTGATGGCGTTAAACTGTCTTATCCTGTAAGAATTAAATAAAAACAATAGTAACAGACCTTGAAAAGGACTCACACATCCCTTTCCAAGGTCTGTTCTTTTGTTTATTAACCCTTGTAGTATAAGGCGTTGATAGGATTTATATTATTATCTTTTATAGAGACCCATAAGAAGAAGTCCTTGGGTATGTATATCTGGTTAGAGGATAAGCTGCTTTGCCCTATGGAGGATAAAGTACGGAGCCCTATGATATAGTACTTTTTCTTCTTCTTGTTTTTGGGGATTCTGTAAAAGAGGCTGAACCCCTTGAGGTTACTGGATTCTTTTAAAACGAATTATTTTGAATTAAAACGGATTTTTATGAATTATTTCGTTTTTCGGATGAATCTGGGAGCTTTTTCGGGCGTTTTTCGGCTATTAAATCCTATTGACGCTTCACCTGTCAACTAAGCAAAGGAGGAGCGAATCTATGCGAAAAAAGAACTACAAGGGACGTGTCACCAAGAGGTACTTGCCCAAATGCAATGACATCTGTAGAACCTATGATCCCATCATGACTGCCTATGCAGATCTTGTATCGAAGATGGAAGAAGTAGAAGAATTCAGATGCAATGTCTATCTGGAAGGTCTTACGGAGGGAGATTATACTACTGACTTTCTTGTCAAAATGAAAGACGGAACCTTCATGGTACGAGAGTGCGTATATCGCAGTCGTATCACTAAACCCATGCATTATAAATTGCTAGAGCTTTCAAGGAGTTATTGGCTGCACAGAGGTATCGTGGACTGGGGGTGTGTGATCAATGAAAAGAAATGAGATCTACACCCATGAGGATCACATTTATAGAATCCTGATCGTGAAAGAAGAAAATTGCCTTGTCATCGACTGTAAGAATAATACTATGCCCGTCTGGAGGCCTATAATGACTTTTGGGGACGCCTCTACTATGACAGATGAGGATTTATATACCCTATTGGATTTTAAGCCTGTAGAGGACGATACGATCTCTCCAGAACGAAAGAAGGTCATGCATGAACGTTATACCATGATCGCACCCGTCTTATCGTTCATAAGGGATGAGAACACAAGAAGCCACGTAATAAATATTATTGCTGCTGAGAATAATATATCCAAGCAGAGTATACGGAGCTTCTTGAAAAAGTATATGGTGATCCAGAATATCCAAGTGCTGCTTCCAAAAGAGCGGGAGTATGATACTGCTCTCACCAAGGATCAGAAGAATATACGCTGGTCGTTAAACAAATTCTTCTATACTTGCATGGTATCCATATTGATGAAGCAGCATGGCCTGTTAATAAATTGCCTGGACGGATCATATCAGATCAAGGGAGTGAATATATCGGCTATACCTTTGAACAGATTGCTGAGCTGGGAGTAACACTTGAAAACTTACCACCATACCGACCAGATCTCAAAGGACCGATTGAGAAGTTTTTTGATGTGATCCAGAGCCTTTATAAAAAGAACCTTAAGGGCAAAGGAGTCATTGAACCAGACTTTCAAGAGCGTGGGGCTCATGATTATCGCAAAGATGCAGGTATAACCATGCAGAACTTCGAAAAGAACATATTACGGTGCATTATCTACTATAACACTGCCAATATTCTGGAATATTACCCTTTTACGGAGGATATGCCGGAGAAGAATATAAAGCCATATTCAAATGCTTTGTGGGATTATGGCTGCTCTCTGTCTGGAACCAATCTGATCAGTACGAACAAAGAGCGACTTACCCTCTGCCTGTTACCAAGGACACTGGGAACATATTCAAGAAATGGTCTCTCTGTAAACAAGATGCATTATAAAAATGATGCTTTTACCATATGTTGGTAATTATATGAAATTGCTGAATTATGGACATCAACCAGAACGAATTGAAAGGATAAGACACGAGCATAAAGAAGGCGAAGATAACCTATATGAGGTAAATGGGTCGATCAAGGTCAATACTTATGATAAAGAACGAGAACTTATGGAGCGTTTTGGTGATGAGGATAACGCAAAACGACATCAAGTATTAAGAGTAGAAATAGCATTAAAAAGAAAAAGTTGGCAAATATGGTATACCAAGATCAATTCCCAGAACTAGGGGAACGTACACTCTTTGATTTTGTTGATATAGATTTGGCACATGAAATGGTAACCAAGTACATGGTTCAAAGGTGTTACCGTGGTGACTATTATGATTATAAGACAGCGTTAGAAATGATTGATAGCAATAATCAGATTAAAACTAATATGAAAGTTAAGTTGAAACAGGTGATCGAAGGGGTGCAATACTACCATGGAGTTGATAAATATATTGAACATGCTTGTTCTGTCGGTAAAAGAAAAGAATTGGAAAGATGATATTAGAGTCTCAGGGTATCTTCTGTTAGCGAAGGTTGTCGTGAGCTTTTTGTTGCAATAAGAAAGGGTGAGCTGATATGTCATTAAAAGAACAAATAGAGTTGAATAAAAATGATATTTCTGGCTCTAGAACAAAGAATAGATTGACTGTTCAAATTAGTTATGCTATGCAACTGATAATGGAATACTATTGACCAAGGATATAGTACTTTTTGTTCTTTTTGTTTTTGGGGATTCCTTAAAACATAGCGTGCACATTGTGCACATAGCATTAGAAAAAGAAATACCCTTGATATTGCGCTTGTTATACTGCTGTGGGTTACGTGCTGGAGAAATAGTAAACATTAAAGTTGGCGATGCAGATATCTATGCTGCCAATATTGATCTCAATAATTAGGTTCGAACGAGCCTATGCTTGAGGGCCGGGGAATCCCGTTTTTATTCTTCTCGGGGATAGAGACTTTCAACTAAAGATTCAAATGCTTCATGTAATTCATAACGTGCTATCTTAATGGTGTAGCTAAGACTATACTGTTTATCTATAGTAGAATCAATCATACCCATAGCTTTATATTGTTCAGGCTTTAATTTTGGAGCGTTAGGATCATGTTCATAGTCTATTGTGCTGTTGTAAAATGCGAAGGCTTCGTCTAAGCGTTCTTTCCCAAGCTTGTTTTCTAATTCTGTAAATAATTTTTTTGATTCCGAAACTGCGGTATCTAAATCATGTAGGCATTCAATGAAATTTATGAATTGAGGAGATGAAAATAATGAGTTGAGGATGGAACGATAAGAATCAGACTTATATCCAAAGTTTAAACACGATTTCTCTGTTCCTGTTATTTTACAGATGCTTATTAGTGAATCCTTGTTAAGCCCCGTTTTTTCTATTATAGCAGTTTCTAATTTTGTACCTTCAGAATAATCTGGTTCCCCAAGCAGATATCCCAATTCACATTGGAAAACATCACATAACTTAAGCATGACATCAATAGGTGGGATGGGTTTTCCCTTTTCATAATTTGATATCTGCTTGCCTACGATACCGACTTTTTTCCCGAGTTCCACTTGAGATACAGCCGACTCCCTGATTCGTAGAATAGTTCTGTTTATAGCTGAGAACTTTGGAAACGATGTTGCACTTGAGAAATTGGATTATTTGGAAAAATCTATAATGAGTCTAGGAGATAATCCATACATCGGTGCAGAACCAAGATATAACGTATTAAAGCGCCAAGGATATTTAGTGCTTATATTAGAAAAGGATATTGTTATTTATAAGGTGGATGATGATAAAAAGGTTGTAACTGTATATGCTGTGGTAGACCAAAGACAAGATTATTTAAGTATTATTCGAGGCCTTTAACGTCAAGGAGCAGATGTTGTTGACACGACTATGATATGGGCAGCGAAACCTGTCATATTCTAAATCGTGAGGTAAGACAGGGGTGGATATATTTCATTGAAGATGATGAAGAATATGAGACCACGGATAAAAGGCGTCGCATGAGTGAGAAATCAGAGATTATATTTATGCAAGTCAGACTACCTTATAAGCTTAAAGTGATTTTTGTGGTATTCGATCAGACCATCATTCTTCATTTTTGTAAGCTCTTTTGACATATTGGTTCTCTCAAGATTGAGATAATCTGCCAGCTGCTGACGGTCAAAGGGGATATCAAATTCTCTGCAATGCTTTTGGAGAGAGACAGAATTCAAGTAAGCCACAATACGCCCCCTGGCACTTTTCGGTGCAGTATGAAAACTGCGGCCGGAGAGTGCCAGATTTTTATGTGCGGAAATTGTCAGTATATTACAGATGATCTTGGCTCTCCACGTGGGGATGCTGCCGGAAAGATCCTGGATATTTCCAATCTTGATAAACAAAATCTGACTTTCCTCATTTGTCCGGACATCCACGAGCATGACTTTTCCGGGAAGAAGCGCATATGTCTCTGCAAAGAACTCTCCCTTTCCAACGTGACTCAGAATAGTGCGGTTTCCCCATACGTCGTTGCTTTCAATCGTGACGCTGCCGGAGAGGATCAGTCCCATTCGATCAGTCAGATCTCCCGCATGAAAGATAACCGTATCCTTATCATAAGTCTTTTCCAGAGCTGACAGTGAGGTTAGAGAAGCAGATAACTCTTGTTCCGTCAATCCTTGGAAAAAGATTGTATTCATCAAGTTTTTAGTGTCCATATAGTCCTCAATATTTTATAAAATGTGGCTCAAGCCACATACATTCCATCCGTACTTTATTATAATGATATCAGAAAATCAAGAGGAGGCGTTGAAAATGATCCGTAAAATCATCCACATTGATGAAGAAAAATGCAATGGCTGCGGTTTGTGCGCATCAGCATGCCACGAGGGGGCGATCGATATCATTGACGGGAAAGCCAGATTAGTTCGCGAAAATTTCTGTGACGGGTTTGGCGATTGTCTGCCAAACTGCCCTACCGGGGCGATCACATTTGAAGAAAGAGAAGCACCTGACTACGATGAGCGTGCTGTGAAAAGGATGCAGGAAGAAAAAAGGAGTGTCGCTATGAACATGACGGTAGAGGAAATCATGAAGGTTGAAGATGAGAACGAACGGAGAGCACTGATGACGGCAAAACTGAAGGAAGAAGGAAAAACGGACCATCCTGCCGGCTGTCCGGGCTCCCGAATGATGAGCCTCAAGAGAGAAGATGCGGATGAGCAGGAAACACCTACTGTGAGTGCTGCAAGAACGGTCTCAAGGCTTAATCAGTGGCCTTGTCAGATCAAGCTTTTGCCGACACAGGCTTCGTTCTTTGAAGGAGCAAAGCTGCTGATCGCAGCGGACTGCACGGCTTATGCCTATGCAAACATGCACGAAGAGTTTATGAAGGGGAAAATTACCGTCATCGGATGCCCAAAGCTGGATGCTGTGGATTATACGGATAAACTTACTGAGATTATCCGGGGCAACAATATCAAGAGCGTGACTATTGTCCGTATGGAAGTACCTTGCTGCGGAGGGCTGCAAAAAGCGGCGGAGAATGCGCTCCGTGCAAGCGGCAAGTTCATTCCCTGGCAAGTTGTGACCATTTCTCGGGATGGGCATGTTCTAGAATAACAATAGAAGGTAAAAAAGAAAATCAATCTCACTAGATATTGATGCTTTTCTAGAGATGGAATAAAAAGAAAAAATCCCGCAAGCCTTGAAAATACAGGTTGAGATATCAGAGCTCAAGTCAAAATTAGCAGGACTGGGGATCAGACTGCAGGCCGCTGATAATGAGGTTGTAGGCTTTGGAAACATGAAGAATCGAGTAACTGTCTGCTACTTGATTCCTGGAAACACTTGTCCATTTCCCCGGGAAGGTGGTATAATAGTTCCCGTCAATGTGGTTTTGCGTGCCCCGCACTTCCTTTGCTCTGAATGGGATCGGGCTCCACGGACTCGACATACAGTAAGGAGGAAGAGTTATGTCAGGGAAAAAGACGGAAAGATGGTGTATGACCGTGCTGCTGGCCCTGTTTCTGGCGGTGACAGGCTTTGGAATGTCACCCGGGGTGAAGGCCTATGCGGAGACGCAGGATGATGTAAGTTATCAGGAGGCCTCCTGGGACGAGCCGAATGAGAAGGTTAAGTACGAGACCAAGACGGCCGGGAGCTGTACGGAGGTTACCGACACGGATACGGCCTGGGGAAGCGAGGACAATACGGCCTGGTATGTGGTCAGTCAGAACATGACCCTTTCCGGCCGCATAACGGTTGCAGGTACCGTGAACCTCATTCTCTCGGACGGGGCGACGCTTACGGCGGGTAATGGTATCACCACGACGGACGCCACCCTCAATATCTATGCTCAGGAGGCCGGTACCGGGCAGCTGGTGGCGGAGACAGATGATAGTTCTTCTGCGGCGGCAATCGGCGGAAAAGAAAATGAAGCCGGGGGTACCATCTCCATCCATGGGGGTAAGGTGACGGCCAGCAGTAACGGGTCAGGAGCGGGAATCGGCGGCGGAAAGTACGGGAACGGAGGCAGCGTCACTGTCTATGGCGGTTCAGTGACGGCCACAAATGATGGTCAAGGTGCCGGAATCGGCGGAGGAACTTCTTGCATCATGGACA
>JAILDZ010000036.1 GCA_024688505.1 Lachnospiraceae bacterium | reverse complement strand
GACACTGTGGTCTTATTCATCACATATGCAGACGAAAAACGCATAGCGCTGACCTTTGTAAAAAGGCTGTTCACCTGCGTGTTCACGCCCTTCCATGCATCCTGTTTCCATGAAAGAGCTGTCTGTTTTTTCTTTAATTTATTTACTTTTTCCCGCTTGTTCAGCACCATTGCAGACACAATGGCTTCTGTATCCAGGCCGGAATTCATTCCTGTGATCCTTATCGGCATAGTCCTGCCCTCCTATCGTTTCTCGTCAACGAGAATGCCGGCCATCTCCCATGCCTTTGCAATGAGATCCAGTGTTTCCTCCGCCGGGATCTCCTTGATGGTCTTCTTTGTTTCTTTATCCACGATCTTTATAGTGACTCTGTTGGTCTTCTCATGGATGCCGAACACTGCCTCTGTATTGGCATTCTTGTTGATCTTGTCTACCGCTTCTTTCAGGGCTTCGTTGCTGGCTGCTCCGCTGGGCTTCTTCTGCTGGTCCTGCCCGTCCTGAGCCACTGTAGCCGCACCGCTCTCAGTCACCGTCTTATCCGGACGCTCTTTTTCGGGAGCCTCTACCGGAGCCACGGGTGCACTGACAGGCGCTGTTGCAGAACTTCCCTGTACTGCGTAGCCTTGGTTTGATACACCTTTCACATCTACAGTCATAATATACACCTCCTTGTGATAAATACATTGCTTTTCCCTGTGTTAAAGGGCATAGCATAATTCTCTAGGGTCTACTGCTTATCCTTTATATCGGAAGGATAGTAATAATAGTTTATACCCTTTTTTAAAAAATTTATATAAAAAAATATGGGGAAGCTGTCCGCTTCCCCATTGGTCCCGATTATAACAGGTTTTTCAGTGCTTCGAGGCCTTCTGTGTTCATAGCCTCTTCGTTTTCCTTCTGGATCTGGAGATAGATCTCTTTTCGATATACCGGCACCTCTTTCGGCGCCGCAATGCCTATCTTCACCTGATCTCCCCTGATGTCCAGGATGGTTATCTCTGTATCGTTATTTATTACAAGGGCCTCGCCCTTTTTTCTTGTCAGTGCTAACATTTATTTCTCCGCCTCCTCTTTCGCTTTCTTTAATATCTCATAGATGGGGAAGCGTACTTCCAGATCATCCTCCACTATCAGCTGTCCGCCCTTCATATTATCAGTGTTTATGATGATGGGGGCCTTTAAGTTCACGCTCATCTGCTTCGGATCTGAAGGCACCTTTATGGTCACCAGCACATATGTGTTATCCGGTGTCAGGTCTCCCAGCGGAATGAGGAGCTCATCGTTAATGGTGGGATTATAGTCTGCAATGATATTTGTGGGAAGAGTTACGGGCATGGCGAACTGGGGCTCGTCAAGTGACTGGAACCACATGATGGAGTTACTGTCATCGCCCTTCTCATTATCATAAATGAGTGTGAATCTCTTTAAATCCGGGAATCCCACTATTCCCCTGTCCATAGTGATGATCTTTTCATCCTTGATCTCAATATCACCAAATAATCTGGTACTTACTTTCATTTCCTTCTCCTTTTCCCTTTTATCGTTCCCTTTGGCAAATGCAGCTTAGAGCCGCATGCTGTATTCGATAAATATTTTAAACCAAATGATTTATGCTGTAAATCTTAAATATAGTTCAGAAGCGACACGGATCCCAGCTTGCCTGCTGCCGTAAGTGAGCTCTGGTACGCTGTGTATGCAGCGGTATATTTCAGGATGATATCCGAGAGATTCATGTCATCGTTTCTGGACTGAAGTTCCTGTACGGTCTCCTGCTGATCATTCATTCTGTCCTGGGTCATGGCCAGCTGATCCGCCTTACATCCCACCTTAGTGAGTGCCAGAGACATCTCTTCCAGATAATCATCTGCTTTTCCGATGTATCTGCTGAAGAGCTTCTGCAGATTGTCATCATAATAGTCGGCCTCTTTCTGTGCCTGAGCCTTCCACTGAGTCAGTGTGTCCTGATAATTCCTCTCCACAGACGGTGTCACAGAAGTGTCCGTGTATGTGCCCTGATACATCTCCATATTCATCATCTTCTCGATCTCTGTCACCTTATCATGGGCCTTAATGCTGCTGTCCACTGCAGAGATCATGTCGCTCATGTCCTGATAGATATCCATGTCAAACACATCATTTGCTTCCAGATTCACGCTGAGATTCTGGCGGAATGCGATGGCGTATTCAATATCGTATCCAATCTCCTTCGGATAGCCGTTATCGTAGAGTGCTATGAAGCCGTTTGTATCCACTTCGTATTTTTCATATGCGATATGTTTACTTGAATCCGCATCGGATACGTTCTTACAGTTATAATAGTATTCCGGCCTAAGCTCCCCTGTGGAGAAGCCGTCACGTCTGTAATCCACGGAGATTCTGGCATCAGCAGACTTAAATGAAGCCGCCAGATCATCTGCCAGGATCAGGTCTCCCGTTTCTTTAATGAACACCATGGTGCCCGCTTCCACTTCTTTTTCCTTCGGATTCTTAGTGGATGCTTCTGCCCAGGCAGCCTCAGTTTCATACACTGCCAGAGTGCCTCCGCCGCTGGCCGGAACAAAAGGAGTCACTGTATCAGCTCCTGTTCCGGGATCCTTTGTCAGAACCTTTACAGAAGAAAGATCTGCTA
>JAILDZ010000033.1 GCA_024688505.1 Lachnospiraceae bacterium | reverse complement strand
CATCTCCGATGACGGACTTAACTATGACTTCACCTTAAAGGAGGGTGTGGTTTTTTCAGACGGAACACCGCTTACTGCTGAAGATGTGAAATTCACCTTTGAGCGCATACTTACACTTCCGGAGAGCCAGCAGACCGATTACGCCGTATCTATTGAGGGTGCCCAGGACCTTCTGGATGGAAATGCGACAGAGCTTAGCGGAATAAAAGTAGAGGATGACACCCATCTGACAATTACTCTTTCAGAACCTTTTTCAGGGTTCCTTGCAGAGCTGGCAACGCCCAGCACAAGCATTCTTTCAAAAGCAAATGTAACAGAGGCAGGTGACGATTTTGGCGTAGTACCCGAAAAGACCATCGGCTCAGGTCCTTATATCGTTACATCCTGGGAGAGAGGATCCGGTCTTACCTTTACTTATAATCCTCTTTACTGGGGACCGGAACCATCAGTGAAAAATGTAAACGTAAAAATCATGGATGCATCTTCCATGGATATGGCATTTCAGAAGGGTGATCTGGATATTTTAGACTGCATGAAGATTGACAGTGCTATAGTGGATTCCACTTACAAGACAGGCTATGCGGACAACATGGTATCCGTTAACCGCCTTGGTATTTATTATTTCCTTCTCAATGAAAAAATAGAGCCCCTTTCAAACGTTCAGGTAAGAAAAGCAATACAGATGGCTATAGACCGTCAGTCAATGCTCGACTCTATCTACAGCGGAGATGGCAAACTTGAAGACGGAATCTATCCTTCGGGATGCTTATATTACTGCGATGAGAACCAGGGCTGGCTTCAATATGACCCGGAGGGCGCAAAAACTCTTCTTGAAGAAGCAGGCTATGCAGACGGCTTTGATCTTGAGATATCCATGGATTCAGATGCTGATGAAGCAGTTAAAAATGTAATACAGATAATCGCACAGAATCTTGGCGACGTTGGAATCAATGCCACTATCAAAAACTATGACCATGCAAGCTGGCTTGAAGCAAGAAACAGCGGTGATATGCCATCCTTCCTTGCAGCCTGGACCCTTGATTACAACGATCCCGATAACGTGATCTACACATTCTTTGGAAGTAAGGACAATACTGTTGTAAGATCCAATAACTATACGGATGATTCCGTTATAGAACGCGTTGCAGCTGCAAGAGCAATAGTTGATCCCGCCCAGAGAGAAGCTGAATATGCGGCTCTTGAGAAGAAGCTTGTTCAGGATGATGCCGTATGGGCTCCTATGTTTTCAATAAAGCATCTCTATGTAAAGAGCGATCGTGTAGATACATTCGTGCCTCATTGGGCAGGATGGAGCGATATTTATTTCAAGGGAGTGACACTTAAGTAAATGAGTGGCTTTTTAAGAAGATGCGTCGGGGTTTTACTGGTTCTTTTGGGAGTTATGGCTCTTATCTTCATTGTTTTGAGGATCGTTCCGGGAAACCCTGCCGCAGTTCTTTTAAACGAACATGTAAATAAAGAGACTATAGAAAGGCTGACGGCATCGATGAATCTGGACAAATCGATACCGGAGCAGTTTCTGCTTTATCTGTCAGGCGCGATAAGGGGTGACCTGGGGCAGAGCTACTACATGAAGCAACCTGTGCTAAAGCTCGTTCTAACCGCCTTTCCTTACACCGTGAAGCTGACAGTTTTCGCTGCTGCCTTTGCCTGGATATTTGGTATCGGTGTCGGAGTGATATCCGCCATTCACCATGACAGACTTCCCGATTATCTTTTCAGGGGAGTTTCTCTTCTTGGTGTTTCGGTACCTGTTTTTATGGTGGCTTTATTTTTACAGTACCTATTCTATTTTAAACTCTCACTTTTGCCGCTGGGATATGATGGAAGCGCGGCATCGATGATACTTCCGGCGATCGCTCTTGGCTGGAACAGCGCAGGGAGCGTTGCCAGACTTACAAGATCCAGTCTTATGGAACAATTTAACGAACCCTATCTTGATACCGCAAGAGCTAAAGGACTGACTGCCAGGCAGGCGATACTGACCCATGGCCTTAAAAATGCCATGGTGCCTGTTATTACCATGCTGGCACTTCAGCTTTCAAGTATGCTTTCGGGAGCTGTTATCACTGAAAGCGTATTTAGCATTGCCGGTCTTGGAAAACTTGCCCTGACAGCTGTACAGACCAGAGATATGCCGCTTCTTCAGGGAACAGTTCTTTTTTCAGCATTTATAATTTCACTTGGAAACATAATTTCGGATCTGATCAATTCGATTCTGGATCCCAGACTTAGAGTGTAAATATGGCAAAATCATTTTTTCACAACAAAGTAGCGGTCATATCGGTAGCAATCATTGTCATCATAGCGCTTATGGCAATTTTTGCGCCTTTTTTGACGCCCTATGATGTGGCCAGGCAGGACCTTTTATCAAGACTAAAGGCCCCGGGTACGGAGCACCTTCTTGGGACGGATGAACTTGGCAGAGACGTATTCGCCCGTATGCTTTACGGAACAAGAGTATCACTTTTGATTGCAGTTATTCCCACGGCCCTGGCGGTTGTTTTGGGAATGATAATGGGCATTATCTCGGCATACTATGGAAAGATAGCAGACATGATAATCATGTGGCTTGCGGATGTAACCCTGGCCTTTCCCGGGATGCTCCTTGCGATGGCGATTATGTACACCTTTGGCGGATCCTTTATATCCGTCCTTATCTCAATAATAATGATGGAATGGGGCAGCATAGCAAGGATTGTAAGATCGGTGACCATGACCATTGTGGAAAACGAATACATACAGGCCGCGCGGACAATGGGCGTTAGGAAGATCGTTATCGTTGTAAAGCACATCCTTCCAAACCTGGTGCCGACGCTGATAGTTCTTTTCACACTTAATGTTCCAAGTTCTATCCTCTCGGAGAGCGCCTTAAGCTTCCTTGGAATACGAATACAGCCACCGGATGTTTCCCTGGGACTTATGGTAAATCAGTCCAAGGCTCTGCTTTTTCAAAAGCCCTGGCTTGCCCTGGCTCCTTCGGCAATGATAATGATCCTTGTCTTAGCCTTTAATTATTTAGGAGATGCGCTTAGGGATATTCTTGATCCCAAGACCAAGTATTAAGCTATGATCGAAGATAAACTTTTAGAGATTAAAGATCTCACCGTATCAATTAAACAGGAAAAAGAGATGATGCCTGTGGTAAAGGGCATTGATATTACCATACCACGCCGCACTGTTGTGGGACTTGTGGGCGAGTCCGGCTGCGGAAAAAGCATGACCGCAAAATCGATAAACCACATTCTGCCCTCCTTTGCCAAAGTGACAGGCGGAAGCATGATGTGGCACGAGTCATCCGGTAAGGTCTGCGACATAGCAGCTTTAAAGGAAAAAGAAATAAGAAAACGCTGCGGCACAGATATTGCTATGATATTCCAGGAGCCCATGACATCACTTAATCCTATGATGTGCATAGGCGATCAGATAAAAGAAGTACTGATGATCCACAAATTGGAAAAGAATGCGGAAAAGGCCAAGGCGCGGGTTGTGGAAATGCTTGATTCTGTGGGGATACCGGAGCCTGCCATGCGCTACAGGGCCTACCCCCACGAACTTTCCGGCGGTATGAGGCAGAGGGTTATGATCGCAATGGCTATGATAGGTTCACCAAAGCTGCTCATAGCAGATGAGCCGACCACAGCCCTGGATGTTACCACAGAGGCACAGATACTGAAGCTTATCCGAAAAATGTGTGAGGACTACACCATGAGCGCCCTCATGATAACCCACAACATGGGAGTGGTATCGTCCCTCTGTGACTATGTCTACGTTATGTATCTGGGCACCATCATGGAACAGGCTCCAACGGCGGAACTGTTCAGAAATCCCCTGCACCCCTACACCAGGGGGCTTTTGTCCTCAATTCCCAAAATGGGAAACAATCCTGAGTTTTTGGAGACAATCCCCGGAAATATCCCTGTGGATAAGAAAAAATTCAAGGGCTGCGAATTTTGCTTAAGGTGTTCTGACGATATAAAGAAATGTTTCTTTGAGCAGGCACCTCTTTATAAGGTATCGGAGAATCATTATGTTCGCTGTCATGTCACAGGAACAGGAGCTGCATCCTACACTGATGAAGTTGAAAATCCGGACAGAGAATATGCCACGGCAGGGAAGGAGGGTTAAATGGAAAAAGAGATCATTTTATCTGCTTCCCACCTTAAGAAAAGTTTCGGAACAGGCAGGAAAAACCATGTTCTTGCCGTAAACGATGTGAGCCTTGAGGTTCTAAAGGGCGAAACACTGGCACTTGTGGGAGAGTCAGGTTGCGGAAAAAGCA
>JAILDZ010000022.1 GCA_024688505.1 Lachnospiraceae bacterium | reverse complement strand
AAAGACAGCGCATATTATTTCTCCACATATAACGCAGCCGATAAGAGCAGTGCATCGGATAATAAGAATAAGGTCATGATCTTAGGCGGCGGTCCGAACCGTATCGGACAGGGAATCGAATTTGATTACTGCTGTGTACATGCGGCCATGGCCCTTAAGAAACTGGGATTTGAGACCATCATAGTAAACTGTAATCCGGAGACAGTGTCCACGGATTATGACACATCGGATAAGCTCTACTTCGAGCCGCTTACACTGGAAGATGTGCTTCAGATCTACCGCAAAGAAAAGCCGGTGGGCGTCATAGCACAGTTCGGCGGACAGACTCCTCTTAATCTGGCAGCAAAGCTTAAGGAAGAGGGCGTGAACATCCTGGGAACCACTCCGGAAGTCATAGATCTGGCGGAGGACAGAGACGAATTTCGGATGATGATGGAGAAGCTTAATATCCCCATGGCAGAGTCCGGCATGGCATCGGATGTGGAGACTGCTAAAGCAATCGCAAACCGCATAGGTTATCCCGTTATGGTACGTCCTTCCTTCGTGCTGGGAGGAAGAGGCATGGAAGTGGTCCGTGACGAAAACAGTATGGAAGAATACATGAAGGCTGCCGTAGGCGTCACTCCCGACAGACCGATCCTTATCGACCGTTTCCTGCAGAACGCACTGGAATGCGAAGCGGATGCCATATCAGACGGCAAGGAAGCATTTGTGCCTGCAGTTATGGAGCATATAGAGCTGGCCGGCATACATTCCGGAGACTCCGCATGCATCATCCCCTCGAAGCATATCCCGGAAAAGCATCTTCGCACCATAGAGGAATACACGAAGAAGATAGCTGTGGAAATGAACGTGGTGGGACTTATGAATATGCAGTACGCCATTGAAAATGACACTGTGTATGTGCTGGAAGCAAACCCCAGAGCATCCCGTACTGTGCCATTGGTATCGAAGGTGTGCGGCATTCGCATGGTGCCCCTGGCCACAGACATCATCACATCATCCGTCACAGGACGTCCTTCTCCGGTGCCGGAGCTTATCAAGAATAAAAAGACCGGGGAACCGGAATATTACGGCGTGAAAGAAGCAGTGTTCCCCTTTAATATGTTCCCTGAAGTGGATCCGGTCCTCGGACCCGAGATGAGATCCACAGGAGAGGTGCTGGGACTGGCATCCACCCCCGGAGAGGCTTTCTATAAAGCAGAGGAAGGAGCCGGCATGACACTGCCCCTTACAGGCGCAGTGCTTATCTCCCTTAACGATGCGGATAAGCCTGCAGCAGTGGATATAGCGGAAAGCTTCCATTATGACGGATTTACAATCTACGCCACAGGAAAGACCTATGAACTCATTACGAATGCGGGCATCCCGGCAAAGAAGGTGATGAAGAATTATGAAGGCGGCAGACCGAATGTGGAAGATGTGATAAAGAATGGGGAAGTGCAGCTTATCATAAACTCCCCCATAGGCAGAGGAAACGGACATGACGACGGTTATCTCCGCCGGGCAGCCATTAAAGCCCGTATCCCATATGTCACCACGGTGGCAGCGGGAAAGGCAGCAGCGGAAGGCATCCATGAAGTGAAGACCAAGGGCAGCGGAAACATAAAGAGTCTGCAGGAATATCATGGAGCGTAAGGGCGACTTGTTACATTGACAAAAAATTAACACTAATGTATATTTTTTAACTGTAGGAAGAATGGGCGAAAGCCCAGTGATTAAAAGATTCAGGAGGGTATATAAATGTCAGAATTCAATAACTTAAAGCTTACTGTAGAAGACGATATCGCGGTTCTTGCCATATCACGTCCCGCAGCACTTAATGCATTAAACAGCGAGACTCTGGACGAGCTTAATACAGCACTCACAGAGATCGAAGCAAATGATGCTATCAAGGTGCTTATCCTTACAGGCGGACCTGACAAGAAGGATAATGCCTTCAAGTCATTCGTGGCAGGCGCTGATATTTCCGAAATGGTGAATTTCACAGCTCCCGAGGCACGCGCATTCGGTATCAAGGCATCAAAGCCCTTCTTTAAGCTTATGGAAATGCGTCAGGTGACAATCGCAGCCGTAAACGGCTTCGCACTGGGCGGCGGATGTGAGATCGCTATGGCTTGTGACATCCGTATCGCATCCGAGAATGCTATCTTCGGACAGCCCGAGACAGGCCTCGGCATCATCCCCGGATTCGGCGGCACACAGAGACTGGCTCGTCTGGTAGGCATGGGAAGAGCAAAAGAGATGATCTTCACCTGCGATAATATCGATGCAAACGAAGCATACCGCATCGGCCTTGTGAACAAGGTGACCACCACTGATGAGCTTATGAGCACAGCAAAGGCTATGGCTAAGAAGATCGCATCCAAGGGATCTTATGCAAACTCCGTAGCTAAGGCTGCCATCAATAACGGATATGACATGGATATCCATAACGCAGTAGAGATGGAAGCTAACCTCTTCGGTATCACAAACGATACACATGATAAGAAGGAAGGCATGGGCGCATTCTTAGAGAAGAGAGCAGCAAACCTCACAGATTTCTAAGGATCGGATTTTTCCGGACATTAAAATAGGCTGTCGGTATTTTACCGGCAGCCCTTTTTTGTTTTACATAAGAAAAGAAAAACGATATAATAAAAAAATCTATGTGAAATAAATTGGGAAAACTATAATATGAAACTGATTTCATTCGGAATACCTTGTTATAATTCCTCCGGCTATATGAGTAAATGCATCGAGTCCATACTGCCCGGCGGAGACGATATAGAGATAATCATCGTGGACGACGGATCCACAGACGACACCGGAAGGATAGCGGACGAATACGCTGCCAAATATCCGGGGATCATAAAAGCCGTGCATCAGGAAAACGGCGGCCATGGCATGGCTGTAAACACCGGTCTTAAGAACGCCACGGGAATGTACTATAAAGTGGTGGATTCCGATGACTGGCTGGACAGCGAAGCCTATCCGCAAGTGCTATCCCATCTTAAAAAACTGGCTGAAGAGGACACATATGTGGACATGTTCATTGCGAACTATGTCTATGACAAGGTGGATGAAGATCATCACAGGCGTATGTCATATAAACTCCTTTTCCCCCAGGAGCAGGTGTTCACCTGGTCGGAGATGAAGAGAAACATTACAGGGCTTGTGATCCTTATGCATTCCGTGATCTACAGGAGAGAACTCCTTCTGGAATGTAACCTGGAGCTTCCGGCGCATACATTCTACGTGGACAACCTCTTTGTGTATGAGCCCCTCCCCTATGTGAAGACCATGTATTATCTGAATGTGGACCTGTATCGGTACTATATAGGCAGGGACGGGCAGAGCGTGGCGGAAGAGACCATGGTGAAGCGCATAGACCAGCAGCTGGCGGTAAACTACCGTATGGTGGATGCCTACGATCTATGGTCCATAGAAGAGGAACACTTAAGGAAGTATATGTTCTCGTATCTTGAGATGATCACTATAGTGTCCACATCCATAGCCTATGTATCAAAGACTGAAGAGAATTATAAGAAGATAAAGGCGCTCTGGCGTTATATAAAGGAAAAGGATGTGCGGACATACAGATATTTAAGGCATAATGTGTTCGGACGGACCATGACCCTTCCCGGAAAGTTCGGGCGGGCAATATCCCTGAGAGCATACAGAATATCACAAAGGATTATGGGATTTAACTAAGATGAGCGATTTATATAATAACGAAGACCAAAAGGAACAAAATCCATATGATCAGGATCCTTTTAACCGGGATCCGTATAACGGAGACCCTTATAATGGGAATCCATATGATAATAACCCATACAACCGGGATCCGTACGGCGGGAACCCTTATGCACAGCCTCCGAACATGCAGCAGGCGGTGCGCCCGGACAAAAGCGACAGCACAGGCTTTGGTATAGCCTCATTGGTGCTTGGCCTCATATCCCTGCTGTTTTTCATATCAATACTGAATATTTTCCCGGCCATACTAGGCATAATATTCGGGATCATACAGGTGGCAGGCTACCGGAAAAAGGGCCTGGGCATTGCGGGTATCACCACATCGGTATTATCCATCGTGTGCACCGTGGTCATGTGGATAATACTTATAAACATGGTGATCTCGGATCCTGATTATAAGAACATTTATAAAGAGATAAACGGTGACGGATTTGAGTTCCGTTATGAGATCAATTCGGAAGACGGGCTCACTATAAATGAGTTCCCAGTTGACGAATATCCTTTTGACGAATTACCGGATCCGGAGACGGATCTTCCTCAGACAGATCTATAAATTAAGGAAAGGCAGATAGAGAAGAATGTACCAGAAAGTAGACAAGGACCTGAACTTCGTAGACAGAGAAAAAGAAGTGGAGAAGTTCTGGAAAGAGAACGGAATTTTCGAAAAGAGTATGGAAAACCGTAAGGAAGGCGAGACCTATACCTTCTATGACGGACCTCCTACCGCAAACGGAAAGCCTCATATCGGTCATGTGCTGACCCGTGTCATCAAGGATATGATCCCCAGATACCGCACCATGAAGGGATATTACGTGCCGAGAAAAGCCGGCTGGGATACTCACGGACTTCCTGTGGAAGTGGAAGTGGAGAAGAAGCTGGGACTGGATGGAAAAGACCAGATAGAAAAGTACGGCATGGAGCCTTTCATCAAGCAGTGTAAGGAATCCGTGTGGAAATATAAGGGCATGTGGGAAGATTTCTCCGGCACAGTAGGATTCTGGGCCGATATGGATAATCCCTATGTCACATATGATGATAATTTCATTGAGTCCGAGTGGTGGGCTCTGAAGGAAATCTGGAATAAAAAGCTTCTTTATAAGGGCTTCAAGATCGTTCCTTATTGCCCCCGATGCGGCACCACACTTTCATCACAGGAAGTGGCACAGGGTTATAAGACAGTAAAAGAGCGTTCGGCGATCGTGCGTTTTAAGGTGAAGGACGAAGATGCATTCCTTCTGGCATGGACCACCACACCCTGGACCCTGCCCTCAAACGTGGCACTTTGTGTGAACCCGGATGAGACCTATGTGAAAGTGAAGGCAGCTGACGGAAACACATATTATATGGCAGAGGCCCTGCTTGACAGCGTGCTGTCCGCTCTCCTTTCCGATGAAGACAAGGCGGCAGGAAAGAAAGCATACGAAGTGCTGGAAAGCTACAAGGGCACTGATCTCGAGCATAAAGAGTATGATCCTCTTTATGATTGCGCAAAGGAAAGCGCAGAAAAACAGCATAAAAACGGATTCTATGTGGTCTGCGACAGTTATGTCACCATGTCAGACGGTACCGGTATCGTACATATCGCTCCCGCATTCGGTGAAGACGATGCGAAGGTGGGACGTAATTATGACCTGCCCTTCGTGCAGATGGTGGATGAAGCGGGACGCATGAAGGACGAGACTCCTTTTGCCGGTATGAGATGTAAGCCCACAGAGGCCGAGATGAAGGCAGGCGCAGTGAGCGCAGATCCCGAGGTGCTTAAGGATCTGGACAAGAGAGGCCTTCTTCTTTCTGCACCGAAATTTGAGCATGATTATCCTCACTGCTGGAGGTGTGACACTCCCCTTCTCTACTATGCGAGAGAATCATGGTTCATAAAGATGACAGAGGTGAAGGAAGACCTGATCCGCAATAATAACACCGTAAACTGGATCCCCGAATCCATCGGAAAGGGACGTTTCGGAGACTGGCTGGAGAATATCCAGGACTGGGGTATAAGCAGAAACCGTTACTGGGGCACTCCCCTTAATATCTGGGAGTGTGAGGACTGCGGAGAGCAGATCTCTGTGGGTTCCAGAGCAGAGCTTGCGGAGCTTTCCGGAAATCCGGATGCGGCTAAGACTGAGCTTCATCGCCCCTATATAGATGCTATCACCATCAAGTGCCCGAAGTGCGGCAAGACCATGAAGAGAGTGCCGGAGGTTATCGACTGCTGGTTCGACAGCGGTGCCATGCCTTTTGCGCAGCATCATTATCCTTTTGAGAACGAGGATCTCTTTAAGCAGCAGTTCCCGGCACAGTTCATATCCGAGGCAGTGGACCAGACCAGAGGATGGTTCTATTCTCTCATGGCAGAGTCCACACTGCTCTTTAACAAGAGTCCCTATGAGAATGTTATAGTCCTCGGCCATGTGCAGGATGAGAACGGCCAGAAGATGAGCAAGTCAAAGGGCAATGCTGTGGATCCTTTCGATGCGCTGGAGACCTACGGCGCCGATGCCATCCGCTGGTATTTCTATATCAACTCCGCCCCCTGGCTTCCCAACCGTTTCCACGGAAAGGCAGTGCAGGAAGGGCAGAGAAAGTTCATGGGCACTCTTTGGAACACCTATGCTTTCTATGTGCTGTATGCAGAGATAGATCAGTTCGATCCCACCAAGTATACTCTGGATAAGAGCAGCCTGGCAGTACTGGACAGATGGATCATATCCAGACTGGAGAGCACTGTTAAGGAAGTGGATAATGACCTTTATAACTACCGCATTCCCGAAGCTGCCAGAGCTCTGGATGCGTTCATAGACGATCTTTCAAACTGGTACGTACGCCGCTGTCGTGAGAGATTCTGGGCCAAGGGCATGGAGCAGGATAAGATTAATGCATATCTCACCCTTTATAGCTGCCTTGTTACCATATCAAAGGCAGCAGCTCCCATGATCCCATTCATGGCAGAAGAGATATATCAGAACCTGGTGCGTTCCGTAGATGCAAATGCACCGGAAAGTATCCACCTTTGTGACTATCCTGAGGTGAACGAAGCAGACATCGATGAGACTCTGGAACAGGATATGAAGGAGCTTCGTAAGATAGTGGTGTTCGGACATGCCTGCAGAAATGAGGGTAATATCAAGAACCGTCAGCCCATCGCGAAGATGTATATCAAGGCAGAGCACGAGCTTTCAGAGTTCTACACCGCCATCATAAAGGATGAGCTGAATGTGAAAGAAGCGGTATTTACTGATGACGTGTCGGGCTTTACCACATATGTATTTAAGCCCCAGCTTCGTACCGTGGGACCGAAATACGGCAAATTCCTTCAGGGAATAAAGGATGCGCTTTCCGCCCTGGACGGAAACAAGGCATATGCCGATCTTAAGGAAAGCGGTGTGTTAAAGCTTCCCGAGGTGGACAGCAGCATAGAGCTTGCTGAAGAGGATCTGCTTATTGAGATGACAAAGGCAGAAGGCTTTATCACAGACGGTGATAACGAGGTGACAGTGGTGCTGGATGCAAACCTGACGCCCGAACTTATAGATGAAGGATTCTTCAGAGAAGTGGTGAGCAAGATTCAGACCATGAGAAAAGAAGCGGACTTCGAGGTGATGGACCGTATTTCTGTGGGATACGAGGGCTCCGAAAAACTGAAGGAGATCTTTACCAAGTTCGACGGTGAGATCTGCAGAGAGGTACTGGCAGATTCCATCGAGAACGCGCTTAATGACGGCTATAAGAAGGACTGGAAGATTAACGGCGAAGATATCACACTAAGTGTTCGTAAGAACTGAACGAATAGGAGGTTAATGTGGTGAAAAAGAAGAGTTTTGACAAGAAGGCGTTCCAAAACGAAGTAAAGACCGCTGTACGTAATCTTTACAGAAAAGAATTCGAAGAGGCTACCAGTCAGGAGGTGTATCAGGCAGTATCACTTGCCATCAAAGACGATATCATCGAAAACTGGCTGGCTACACAGAAGGTCATGGATGAGGAAGACCCGAAGATCGTGTATTACATGTCCATGGAGTTTCTGATCGGAAGACTCCTGGGGAATAATATGATCAGCATCGGATACTATGACGAGATGCGTGAGGCGCTGGAGGAACTGGGCCTGGATATCAACGCTATTGAGGATGAAGAGCCGGATCCCGCTCTCGGAAACGGAGGCCTGGGACGTCTGGCAGCATGTTTCCTCGATTCTCTTTCATCACTGGGATATGTGGCATACGGATGCGGCATCCGTTACCGCTACGGTATGTTTAAGCAGAAGATAGAAGACGGATATCAGAAGGAAGTGCCGGATAACTGGCTGAAGGACGGATATCCATTCGAACTGAAGAGACCGGAATACAGATATGAGGTGAAGTTCGGAGGTTATGTGCGCACAGATGTGGATGCCTCCGGAGAAGCACATTTCCATCACGAAGGTTACAGAAGCATCATGGCAGTGCCCTATGATATGCCTGTGGCAGGATACGGAAATAATGTGGTAAACACTCTCATCATCTGGGATGCAGAGCCGAGAGAGGTGTTCTCCCTGGATTCATTCGATAAGGGCGAATATGATAAGGCTGTGGAGGAGCAGAACCTGGCACGTAACCTGGTGGAGGTCCTCTATCCCAACGATAACCATATAGCAGGAAAAGAGCTCCGTCTGAAACAGCAGTATTTCTTTGTATCCGCGTCACTTCAGAGAGCACTGGAAAAATTCAAAAAGACTCATCGTTCACTCAAGGATCTGCCGAAGAAGGTGGTGTTCCAGATGAACGATACACATCCCACCCTCACAGTCGGAGAGCTCATGAGACTCCTTATGGATGAGGAAGGACTTTCATGGAATGATGCATGGGAGATCACATCCCAGTGTGTGGCATATACAAACCACACCATCATGTCCGAGGCACTTGAGAAATGGCCTATCGAGATATTCTCCAGGCTTCTTCCCAGAGTGTATCAGATAGTGGAAGAGATAAACCGCCGCTTCTTAGAAGAAGTCCGCACAAGATTCCCCGGAGACGAGGCCAAGGTGGCAAACCTGGCTGTGATCTATGACGGACAGGTGAAGATGGCAAACCTGGCTATGGTGGCAGGATATTCCGTGAACGGTGTGGCTGCCCTCCATACAGAGATCCTGAAGAAGCAGACACTGAAGGATTTCTATGATATGTATCCGGAGAAATTCAATAATAAGACAAACGGTATCACTCAGAGAAGATTCCTGCTTCACGGAAACCGTCTCCTGGCAGATTGGGTGACCGGAAAAGTGGGAGAAGACTGGGTAACGGATCTCTATAAGCTAAAAGAACTGACACTCTATGCCGATGATAAGAAGGCTCAGCACGAATTTATGAACATCAAGTATCAGAATAAACTCCGTCTGGCTAAGTACATCAAGGAGCATAATGGAGTGGAAGTGGATCCCAGATCCATATTCGACGTACAGGTGAAGAGACTTCATGAATATAAGAGACAGCTTCTCAACATCCTTCATGTAATGTATCTCTATAACCAGATCAAGGAGCATCCGGAGATGGAATTCTATCCCAGGACCTTCATCTTCGGTGCAAAGGCATCTGCAGGATATCATATCGCAAAGCTTATCATTAAGCTTATTAACAATGTGGGAGAAGTCATAAACAACGATCCCACCATCGAAGGAAAGATCAAGGTGGTGTTCATAGAGGACTACCGCGTATCAAATGCAGAGTGGATCTTTGCTGCGGCTGATGTATCAGAGCAGATCTCCACAGCATCAAAGGAAGCATCCGGAACCGGAAACATGAAGTTCATGTTAAACGGTGCCCTTACCATAGGTACCATGGACGGAGCCAATGTGGAGATGGTACAGGAGATGGGCATCGAGAATGCTTTCATCTTCGGTATGAGTGCAGACGAAGTGATCGAGCATGAGAAAATTCGGGATTATAACCCCATGGAGATATTCAACCAGGATCAGGACATCAGAAAGGTGCTGATGCAGCTCATCAACGGATTCTATGCGCCTAACGATCCGGAACTCTTCAGAGACATCTATAATTCACTTCTGAATACTCAGGTGACTCAGTATGCGGACACATACTTCGTGCTGAAGGATTTCAGATCCTATGCCGAAGCACAGCGCAAGGTGGAGGAAACATACAGAGATACTGATCTTTGGGCTAAGAAGGCTATCCTTAATGTGGCTAATGTGGGCAAGTTTTCATCCGACCGCACCATCCAGGAGTATGTGGATGATATCTGGCACTTAGACAAGATTAAAGTAAAGTAAGGCACCGCACATAATAACCATTCGGAAATCACATGGAGAAAAAATCTGACCTCGGCACGGAATCCTGCGGGAGATTTTTCCGTCATGGTGATTTCGTGTATTTAAGA
>JAILDZ010000009.1 GCA_024688505.1 Lachnospiraceae bacterium | reverse complement strand
AGGGAAGAGGCGCTAAAGTGCCGAATCTCTTCTGTGAAGTTAACGAGAACATGAAGCCCTACGGAGTGACAAATCACAGACACACTCCGGAGATAGAAGAACAGCTTTCATATGCATATGGGGATAAGGTGACCATAACATTCACACCCCACCTGGCACCCATGAACAGAGGAATACTGGCTACAGAATATGCGACCCTTACACGGAATGATATCACGGAATCGGATATCAGGGCAGCCTATGAGAAGTATTTCGGTAAAGAACAGTTCATCAGGATCCTTCCCGAAGGCTCCTTCCCGGAGACCAAGTGGGTGGAAGGAAGTAACTACGTGGATATAGGATTTGC
Organism: Lachnospiraceae bacterium; assembly: GCA_024688505.1. GTDB lineage: Bacteria > Bacillota > Clostridia > Lachnospirales > Lachnospiraceae > FD2005. The sequence continues at coordinate 5,418 of JAILDZ010000009.1, read as the reverse complement.
CATTGATAAGAGAAATAACAGAATGATCATGGTGGGGGCCATCGACAATCTGGTGAAGGGGGCAGCGGGACAGGCGGTGCAGAATATGAACATAATGTTCGGTCTGCCGGAGAACACAGGACTTGGCATGGTGCCATTATTCCCTTAGGAGATTTACATGAAAGACGTGACCATACGTGTGATGGAGGAATCGGACTATGAAAAGGTCCATGAACTCTGGATGCAGATAAAGAAATTCGGGATCAGATCCATAGATGATTCCCGGGAGGGCGTGGAGAGATTCCTTCGAAGAAACCCCGGAAACAGTGTGGTGGCAGAAAAAGACGGAGAGATAGTCGGCACCATACTATGCGGACATGACGGAAGACGTGCAGGCTTCTATCATGTGTGCGTGAAAGAAGAATACAGAAAACAGGGGATCGGAAAAGCCATGGTGAGCTTTGCCATGGAGATCCTTCGAAAAGAAAAGGTGAATAAGATATCCCTGGTGGCATTCAAGGACAACGAACTGGGAAATAACTTCTGGAACAAAGAAGGATGGGAGCGAAGAGAAGACCTGAACATGTATGATTTCGCTCTGAATAAGGAGAATATTACAAGGTTTAATTCATAGGAGTATGTTATGAAAACAATAGAAGGCGGAGTGACAGCTGCAAAGGGATTTAAAGCAGCATGTACGGCAGCAGGTATAAAATACAGTGACAGAAATGATATGGCAATGATCTATAGTGAGAAGCCATGCGTTACCGCAGGTACATTCACTAAAAATGTGGTAAAGGCTGCCCCTGTGATCTGGGATAGAAACATAGTACGCTCCGGAAAAGATGTGCACGGAGTGGTGATAAATGCCGGGATCGCAAATGCCTGCACAGGTAAAGAAGGCATGGACATGTGCCGCCAGACTTCTCTGGCATTGGCAAAGCAGGCAGGTATTGATGAGGAGGGAGTGCTGGTGGCATCTACCGGTGTCATAGGTAAGCAGCTTCCCATGGACAAGCTGGAAAAAGGTGTATCGGATATGTATCCGAAACTGTCAGATACCATAGAAGCGGGACACATGGCTGCAAAGGCTATCATGACCACGGACACCATTCCGAAGGAAGCAGCAGTGTCCTTTGAAATCGGCGGAAAGAACGTGACGCTGGGGGCTATGTGCAAGGGATCCGGAATGATACATCCCAACATGTGCACCATGCTGGCATTTATTACCACGGATGTGTCTATAGATAAGGAGCTCCTGCAGGATGCTCTTCTTTCCGTGGTGGAAGACACATATAATATGATCTCCGTGGATGGGGACACATCCACCAATGATACCTGTGTGGTGCTGGCAAACGGTCTGGCCGGAAATCCGAAGATAGACTCATATAATGAAGACTATAAGATATTTAAAGAAGCTCTCCTTACTGTAAATAAAAAGCTGGCCATGACAATGGCCGGAGACGGCGAAGGAGCTACAGCTCTTTTTGAAGTGAAAGTTACAGGAGCAGACTCCAAAGAGGATGCAAAGATACTGGCAAAGTCTGTGGTGTCTTCTTCACTTACAAAGGCAGCTATCTATGGTCACGATGCCAACTGGGGCAGGATCCTATGCGCACTTGGATACTCCGGAGTGGAATTTGATCCATATCAGGTGGATCTATATTTTGAAAGCAAAGCAGGAAAGCTTCTTATCGCAAAGGGCGGACTTGCCACATCCTACAGTGAAGAGGAGGCCACGGCCATTCTCTCCGAAAAGCATGTGACAGCTATCTGTGACATGAATATGGGCACATCTGAAGCCATCGCCTGGGGCTGCGATCTCACCCATGAATATGTAGACATAAATGCGGACTATCGCTCATAGGACCATATATTGCAGGATACTTAATGGACAGAAAAACAGACATAAGGATAGAGATAGATCCCTCTTGCAGCGATCCGCAAGTGATCATAAAGACAGCGGGGAAATCGGAGCTCGCCGATAGAATAAAAAAAGCTATAGAGGCTTGTTTAGATGGGGAGTATTCCCAGGTACTGGTATATGATCATGACACAGTGATCCAGTTACCACAGTGGGATATCATCCGTGTATATACCGAGAACAGAAAGATCTGTGTGAAGGCAGAAAAAGGTATATATGAATCCAGGGCGAACTTAAGAGAACTGGAAGAGATACTGGATCAGAAGAGTTTCGTCCGGATCAGCCGTTTTGAGATCATAAACTTAAGAAAAGTCACATCATTCGATCTGAGCATAACAGGAACCATCAGAGTTTCATTTGAAGACGGTTCAGACACATGGGTAGCACGAAGATACGTACGCACCATACAGGAAAAGCTTAAGGCCGGGAGAGGGGGTGAGTCACGATGAGCAGATTATTAAAGAGAACTATAATAATGTGCACAGTGGGATTCATCATGGGTATGGCTGTAGGAGTCATCCTCCTTCTGACGGGATGCTTTGATTACTTTCCGGAAGAGATCCTGGCCGATAAGATCCCTAAATGTATGATCGTAAGTGGCTTTATGGGAGTCGCCGGAATGGGCGGAACCGTGCTCTATGAAATAGAAAACTGGAGCATAATGAGAGCCACCGTAACTCATTTTGTCATAGTGATCGTTGCATTCCTTACTATGGCATATGTGGAAGAATGGTACCGCTTCGGCGATATGAAGGATGCCGTGCTCACGTTCATACTCTATGTGATAGTTTTCTTCTTTATCTGGCTGATCATGTATCTGATCGCCAAAAAGAATGTGAAAGAGATGAATGAAGCCCTTAAAGCACTAAGACCCAAAGATGAAGAAAAACAGGAATAACCGTTTAGACATTAAAAACGACCGCTTAGCCCGAAGCTGCAATGCTTCGGGCTTTTTATTGCTATAATAAAGCATTCAATTCTCTCTGAACTCAAAAAAAGACTCATGTAAAGGATCATCATATGAAATTAAAAGTTCTCGTAACAGGCAAAAATCGAAAGGTCGTAAAGGATATATGCGAGCATCTGGAATATGACAGGGGCTATATTACTGTGAAATGCGCCCCCAGTAAGGCCGGACTCTTTGACATTATAATGGCAGAACTCCCCAAAGTGGCCATAATCTGTACCGGTGATGAAACAGAGGAAAGCGTGTCTGCATATGATGTGCTTAAAAACGCTGTACGCCGCGGGCAGTGTACAGTGATAGTCATTGCAAACCGTGCGGATGAGAAGACTTTTATGAATTATTCCGAGATCAGCAGGCTTCTTTTCCTGTCGAGACCTATTTCCCTTTTCAGCTTGTATGAAAAACTCACAGAAATAGAAGAAGATCTGGAAAAGAGAAAGGATCAGGCTTCTTCCAGTTTCGAGGAATACATTAATGAAAATGCGGAAAAAGAAACCAAGAAGAAAAGGGTGCTGGTGGTGGATGATGATTCCGAGCAGCTTATTCATATCAAAGAGCAGCTGGAAGAATTCTATGAGGTGACCCTGGTAAAAAACGGAGACGCCATGTTTAAATTCCTGGAAAAACGTTTTCCGGATATCATTCTGCTTGACTATCTGATGCCTGAAAAGAACGGGCCGGATGTGTACCGTGAATTAAAAGAAGTGAGAGAATATGCAGATATCCCGGTGGTGTTCCTCACAGGCGTGAAAGAAAAATCCACAGTGCTGGAAACACTATTGGAACTGCGTCCGCAGGGATATGTCATAAAACCTGCGAAAAAATCAGAACTTGTGGCAAAAATCATAGATGTGCTGGGATAAAGATGTATAATATATACTTCGAACTTGCAGCTACGGGATTTCTGGTAATCCTGTTATTATATCTGTATATTCAATATCCGAATGCGTCGGAGAGTAATCTGCGATATCGGCAGTGGGTCACATGGATCCTTATCAGTCAGATAATGGATGTGGTCACGGGCCGAATGATAGACTATGGATACAGGATCAATACTACTCTGAACATAATAGCAAACACCGCCTATTTTTTTACATGTGCGGGTTCTTTCTGGGGCTTCGCCAGATATCTTCATTCATTTGTAAACAATAAAAAAAGCAGAACATACATGAAGATCAATACTGTGATCATTACAGTATATGTGTCTATCATGATCATTAACGTCTTCACGGGCTGGGTGTTCACCTTTGATGAAAACGGTGCTTATGTCCATGGCCCAATATATGCGGCATGCTATCTGATACAGATCGTAGTGGGAGTGATGTCGGCTATCTTTTTGTGGATGAACAGAAGTCAGCTGGAGGGAAGGCAGACAGTTGCCATATGGATATTCATGTTTCTTATCATTGCCGGTTTTTTCTTACAGGGAATCTTTTTCCCGAAGACTCTTCTCACATCATATATGTGTTCCATAGCAGCTATGACTATGCTTTTTGTCATAGAGACTCCGGACTATCTTAAGCTCACACAGACCATGGAGGCCCTGGAAGAACAGAGGAAAAGAGCAGATGTGGCAAACGAAGCAAAGAGCAGCTTTCTTGCAAATATGTCTCATGAAATACGTACACCCATGAACGCCATAGTGGGAATGGATGAGATGATAATACGAGAGGCGAAGGAAGAAAGAATAAGAAAATATGCCAGGGATATTAAATCCGCAGGACAAACGCTGCTTACCGTTATAAATGAGATCCTGGATCTAAGCAAGATAGAATCCGGGAAAATGGAACTTGTTCCCGTGGAATATGATATGGCGTCGCTCATAAAAGAGGTAGCCGACCCTGCAGGAATGGCAGCAGGAGAAAAAGGACTGACTTTTTTCATAAATGCAGATCCGGATACACCGGCTGTAATGTTCGGAGATGAGGTCAGGATCCGTCAGATCATGAAAAACGTCATGGATAATGCCATAAAGTATACAGACCGGGGAAAAGTAGAGACAGACATATCATTCGATGAGGAAAAAGGGGAGCTTATTATCGTAGTTTCGGATACAGGATCCGGCATCAAAGATGAAGACATGGGGAAACTCTTCCAGTCATTCCACAGGCTGGATGAATCAAAGCACAGGAGTGATGAAGGCACAGGACTGGGGCTTAATATCACAAAGAACCTGGTGGAGATGATGAACGGGACCATAGATGTGAAGAGCACATTCGGAGAAGGATCAGTGTTTACCATCAGGGTGAAGCAGACTGCCATCGGAAGTGCTGCATTAGGTGATATATCGCCGGCACTTTCTGATACAGAGGAGAAAGAGTCTGTATCAGACGGTGTGTTTAAAGCACCGGATGCGAAGGTGCTGATCGTAGATGATAACGATATGAATCTTGATGTGATAAGCGGCCTTCTGGAAAGCACCGGGATCCGGGTGTTCACTGCTTCTTCCGGGCAGGAATGCATAGACCTTTTGAAAGAAAACACATACCACATGTTATTTCTGGATCAGATGATGCCGGGACTCTCCGGAGTACAGACTCTGGAGATC
>JAILDZ010000212.1 GCA_024688505.1 Lachnospiraceae bacterium | reverse complement strand
GTGGACGCACCCTTCATAAACCTCTTCTACATCAAACCACTTTACGTTTTCAACTTCGTTGTCCTGAAGCACAAGCTTTGTCTCATCAACCGGTTCATCATAAATATAGACAAAAGCCACCTCGTTATCACGGAACATCTTTCCGTGGAATTCTTTCTCGTATTTTATACGAAATTTGCCGACTAATTTGAAATCACAATCCTGCTTTGCTTCTATGCCCAGCTCTTCTTTTAATTCTCTGGCTGCAGACTCTAAAGGTGTATCTCCAGCCGCTATATGGCCGGCAGAAGAAGTATCATACATAGAAGGGAATGAATCCTTATTGGCACTTCTCTTTTGTAGAAGCACCTGATGTGATTCACCCATTTTTCTTATGATCCAGATATGTGCAGTCCTGTGGAGAATTCCTTTGCCATGTGCCTCAGATCTTGAAACAATCTTTCCGGTAGGAAAGCCTCTTTCATCCGTGATGTCAAAATATTCTTCTGTAGTTGTTCTACAACTATCCTCGTTATTACATCCCTCATTATTCACTGTAGTCTTTTCAGGAATAGGGTACATCAACGCAACATTTATGATATGCCCGATGTTCTGATCTCCCGCAAAACGGGTCCTGTCCGTAAAATCATGATCGAGACTAAGCCATTCAAGGGGACTTATCTCTTCCCGAAGATCAATATCCTTCTCAAGGATCCCAACATATATTTCAAGAACAAATTGCTGGTGATAGTAGGTAAAATCCATTAAACGATACAGGTCTATATCTTTTTCGCTTATTCCGGTCTCTTCCTGAAGCTCACGGTATGCCGCTTTATAAGAGGACTCTCCAGGTTCAACCTTTCCGCCTACAAAGTTGTAAAGCCCCTTATAAGGATCTTTCATTCGTTTGCAAAAAAGAACTGAATCTTTTTCTTTATTGAATATCACTATGCAGTTAAAGTGTTTAAAATCCATATATTCGTTTACCTTTGAATAATTTGGTGTAAATGCCTGAAACAGCATTTATATAATTTGCCACCCTATATCAAATAAGACGACTGATCATTTTCTAAAAGAATAAGTCCTGATATGGTTCTTTGCCTCAGCCCCTGACTCGAAATATCTAAGTAGAATCTCTGCACATGCCCGGGAATCGCTGTCGGCCTGATGGTGATTAAGGCATATCCCATAAATCCCCCAAATCACCTAATAATGTGAATCAGACATTCTTAATTTGTTTTTGGAAACGTTTTACCCAATATCACACGATATCGTATTGATCGATAACCCAGTCGTATGATTTTAGATCCAGATTCCTTCCGCATTGTTTACAGGTCTTGCCGTCCATCAGCGAAATGCTGGCACCGCAACCCTGACACTTCAATGCAGAGGCACCGCAGACTGCCTGAGTCTTGCAGCCGGCATCCTTGATAAGCTTAATCTTCAGTTTTTCGTTACGTTCAATAATCCTTCCGTGATTCAGTTCCATAAGACGAAGCTCTACGCTTACATCAGCGCTCTGCAGATTCTCGTCTGCACGGTAGGATTCCATAGTGATCTTCAGGATATCAATATCCACTACATTCTTATATTTTTTTATCAGAAATGACAGGTCATTCTCTGAAAAGGCGTTAATCTCCATAGGATTTTCTGCGTAATGTATGGCAGCAAGCTTATTCTGGATACCTCCGAAAAAACTCTGAAGTGAAAAGAGCGGGTCTGTCTTCCTGACCCGGTCCGCCATTCTTTTTTCCTGTTCTTCTTCCTGCCTGCGACTGTAAATCATCTTTAGGTCCATTGTCTTTGAAGATGCACTGATGAGTAACAGGAAAGGAAGCATAAAAATCAGGAATATAGACTTGAGGCTCCAGCCGAGAAGCCCAAACAGGCCGGATGCCAGAAGTCCCGTAGCCAGTCTCAAAAAGATGTTTTCATCCGGCATATACACAAATGCCCCGATCAGTCCAAAATAGATTAGCGGCAGCATTACTATCAGAGTCGACCAAGGAAACGCCAGTTTCCTGACAGCTTCCTTCTTGCTGGTATTGGTATGGAAATCCCGCCTTAATCCGAAACTGTCGACCTTATTTTCCATATCTTCAACAGTAAATAATGTGCCGCAGAAATCACAGCCATCCAGAAGATTCTCCCTTGTGGTTATATTCCCA
>JAILDZ010000148.1 GCA_024688505.1 Lachnospiraceae bacterium | reverse complement strand
AGAAAGCGGTGTGGCAGGATCATAGGCTGCCTGTGGAGCATTAAAGGGTGCCTCTGCAGAGATCTCATTCACCAGACCGTCGTTAGCCTGCCAGGAACTGTCTATCACAATGCCACCGGCTGTAGAGCCTTCATATTTGCTCATGTAAATAGCACCTTTCATAAAGATGCTTTCCGTGATAGATGGATCGGGAGATACGGATCCGTCAGGATTTTCCACAGAAGAAGAGCAGGGATAGGCCAGATAATACACATCATCGAAAGTGGATATCCGCTCATTCATGGCAAAAGCATTGTCTATATGCATGTCATAGGATGCATAATCCCAGGATGCTCTTCCGTCTAAGTCGGCCCTGGTCCCGTTAGATACAGCGTCACTGTTTCTTTCATATTCCTCGGGGATCTCAATGGATGACAGATCGAAGTTTTCATCCTCATACATATCATAAGCAGTGGTTCCGTTAGTAGGCGCAGCCAGAGTCACAATGGCAACAAGATTGTCACCGTTTCCGCCTGCAAAGAAAGGAGACAGATCCGAGGCTTCAGTCGCTGCAATTTCTTCAGCATTACCGTTCTTTAGTATTTCTGAAAAGATCCTTATGGTGGCACCGCCGAAAGAGTGACCTATCAGTGCAACACGTGATGAATCAAAGTCACTTATCAGAGCTCTCCCGGTGAAGTCTTCCCCGAATCTTTCGTGCCCGGCAGCTTTACTGTGAGCGGCACCATAGTCCACCCGACTGCCTGTAAGCTGGGCATAAAGCTCACATGCTCTGTCCCATGCGCTTCCGGTTGGATCCACAGAAGCAGCGTAACTATCATATCCGTTATTATTAAGATGCCTTATTATGCTGCCGCCTGTCAGGCCCCAATAAGGCACGAAATCATTCATTGTGTCATAGCTTCCCCAGCCTGCCAGACCATGAACAAAGACATATTTCACATCTGTTTTAAGGGGTTTATGATATCCGATCAAACCTGAAAAAATGCTCACAGCGATAACTAGACCTCCCATCCATAAAGTAATTTTTCCGGCACTGTATGCCTTGGTTCTGAAAAACGGATAGGGTCCGACCACCAGTCCTTTATGATTCAGATACAGCATAGTGAGGCCGTAGATCAAAGTGACAGCTACGGGGAGCAGGAACCATATGAAGGATACCCTGTCCTCTGCAAAAAGGTATGAAATAAGTGACAGCACCGGCACCAGCAGGTGATGGAATAGTCCGCTTCCTGAAAGCATAAGTCCCCGCAGATTCATTGTAAGAGGAACGAGGATACATGCAGTCACGAAGAAGGTCATGACCAGCATTGAAGTGGAAAGGTACCGTAACACTTCGATAAAAGGTTTCTGCCCCAGGAAAACAAGTAAAAGCGATGATATAAACGCTATGAGATTAGAGATCCGGGTATAATAAACGAAGCTTTTTAACACGTTTTCTTCTTTTGGAGTTTTGAATACCGCTATAAGCTCCAGTATCACTATTATAAGATTAAGTATTCTTGCCATGTGGATATCCTTTCTGTCTTGCTAAGAGGCCATTCATACTAAAAGATAGTATACAAATATATTGAGCACAATCATTATATAGCAGGATATAGTATACTGCAAGTTGTATAACCCATAGTGCTTAAGTAAAAGGCTTAATTGCGCAAAATCTAAATTAGTATTATAATTATGGAATGCAAAAAAACTCGATTCAAAGGAGATAATTGCGATGGGCCTTGTAAAAACAAATGAGAACTGTGTAGGATGTAACCGTTGTATCAACGCCTGCCCAAGCGTGGGGGCAAACGTAGCCATTGAGAAGGATCGCGGAAATGTGATAGAGGTCGATCCGGATAAATGTATAGCCTGTGGAGCATGTATCGATGCCTGCGAGCATAATGCCAGAGAATACGTTGATGATGTGGAACGGTTCTTTGCCGATCTCAAAAAAGGAGAAAAGATTTCTGTTCTTATAGCTCCTGCATTCCTGGCCAATTATCCCAATGATTATGAAAAGATCCTCGGCATGCTTAAAAAGCTGGGTGTAAACCGTTTTATCAGCATTTCCTTCGGTGCGGATATCACCACATGGGGATATATTAAATATATAACCGAACATAACTATTACGGAAGCATTTCCCAGCCCTGCCCTGCGGTGGTTGGCTATATCGAACGCCATATTCCGGAGCTTCTGCCGAAGCTGATGCCGGTACAAAGCCCCATGATGTGCGGAGCCATATATGTGAAGAAGTATATGAAAGTGCCGGATAAGCTGGCATTCATAAGCCCATGTATCGCAAAGAAAAACGAGATTGATGATCCCAATAATAAGGGCGTCGTTTCATATAACCTGACATTTTCACATTTGGTGCAGTATCTGAAGGAAAACCCGGTCAGCGGTTATACTCCTTATAAAGACGAGATAGAATATGGTCTGGGTTCCATCTATCCCATGCCCGGCGGTCTGAAGGAGAATGTGTACTGGCTGCTTGGAGAAGATGCTCTGGTGCGTCAGATGGAAGGCGAGCACCATATGTATGAGTATCTGGAAAGAAATAAGGATAAGATAAAGAACACCAAATTCCCATATCTTTTCATCGATGCATTAAACTGCACCAACGGCTGTCTCTACGGACCCGGTGTGGATGCCAGAAAAACCATGGATGAAAGTACCTTTGTCACCATTCAGAAGATAAAGGCAAACAGTAAGAACGATACCAGGAAAACGGCATGGAGCAGAAAACTCACTCCGGCAAAGAGACTTGCTGAGCTTAATAAGCAGTTTGCTTCCCTTGATATTAATGATTTCCTGAGAAAGTATACCGACAGATCCAAGGACTGCGCATACGGCGAGCCCACCGAAGCACAGTATAACGAGATCTTTAACGATATGCATAAGGATACTGAGGAGAAACGCAAGATCAACTGTGGCTGCTGCGGCTTTGATACCTGTCGCGATATGGCAAAGGCTATATATAACGGAATAAACCATAAGCATAACTGTGTACATTACATTAAAGACAGGGCATACGAAGAGAAGGATAAGGCTCAGAATCTTTCCGAGGAAATTCAGCAGGCCAGAGACGAGATGCGTGCTAAACAGGAATCTCTGTCTGAGGGTATCAAAGAGAATTTCGTGAACCTCACGGAGTCCATCACTCAGATAGAAGACACCAGTGCCGAGAATGCTAAGCAGACCACCGGAATCTATGAAGCCATGACAGAGGTGGATGGCTTTGCCACAGAGCTTAAGAGTGTGCTTTCCACCATTGAGGGATATCTGGAGAAACTGGAAGCAAATAACGCAGACGTCATCGCCATATCCTCACAGACAAACCTCCTGGCACTTAATGCCAGCATAGAGGCAGCCCGTGCGGGAGAGGCAGGAAAAGGGTTTGCCGTGGTGGCGGAGCAGATAAAGAGTCTGGCTGAGGATTCCAAGACCACTGCTGATGACAGTAATGTGAACAACAATGATATCAAAGAAACCATCCAGAAACTGGTGGTGGAAGCAGAGAAGCTTTCGGAAATAGTGGTGGGAGTGAATCAGCGTGCAGAGAGCCTGGTGGCTTCAGCAGAAGAGACCACCGCATCCATCGGAAATATGAAGTCCATTTCGAAAGAAGTAGAGAATTCTCTGTCACAGATTCTCGAGAGTAACTGATCTCATGGCAGAAGAATTTGAGGTAAGCAGAAAAAAGATTCCCTTTATGGAGCATAACGGTATAGAGATATGCTCCATAGAGCGGGACCATAGTATATTAAAGGCAAATGTCACGGAAGTGTCTAAAAATCCCTATGGAATGATCCATGGGGGTCTGCTCTATACCATGATGGACTGTTCCGCGGGTATAGCAGCCAGGACAGACAATAATAATTATGTGACGCAAAACGTGTATGTGAACTATCTCAGTAATGTGAGAGATGAAGAGGCAGTGTATGCGGAAGGGACAGTGATCAGAAGAGGGAAATCCATCACGGTGGTGCATGTCATAGCCCGTACCGAAGATGGGATGTTACTTGCTGACGGCACTGTGAACATGTTCAGGATATCAGGAAAATAACGGACTGGAATTAAAAGGACGGACAGAATATGGAGACAGCAGAAAAACTGAATAAACTAAAAGAATATATCAAGGATCTGGGCTCTCTGGCAGTAGGCTTTTCCGGGGGCGTGGATTCTTCTTTTTTACTGGCAGTGGCCCATGAGGTGCTGGGGGATAAGGCAATAGCCGTCACCGGTATGGATGCGGGCGTGCCGCAGCGGGAGAAGGAAGAGGCTGTGAGATTCTGCCGGGAGAGGGGAATCCGCCACATCATCCGTGAGGTAAACCCCTTTAAGGAAGAAGAATATCGTCACAACGGACCGAAGCGCTGCTATTACTGTAAAAAGGGCATGTTTACAGAGCTTAAGAAAGTGGCAGAGGAAAACGGGATCACTCATATCGCTGAAGGCTCCAATATGGATGATCTGGGAGATTACAGACCGGGTCTTCAGGCTGCGGAAGAGCTGGGGGTAAAATGCCCGCTCAGGGAAGCCGGTCTCACCAAGTCGGAGATAAGAGAGCTGTCAAAGGAAATGGGGCTTCCCACCTGGAGTAAGCCTGCGTATGCATGTCTTGCATCCAGATTCGTATATGGCGAAGAGATCACGGAGGAAAAACTTCATAAAATTGACAGGGCAGAACAGTTCCTTATAGAACAGGGCTTCTTAGAGGAAAGAGTTCGGGTACATGGAGACCTGGCCAGAATAGAAGTGCCGGAGAAGGACATCAGCAGGCTGGCTTCAGATGTAGTCAGGATAGCAGTATATGAGGAATTTAAAAAGATAGGTTTTCCCTTTGTCACCATAGACATGAGAGGATACCGAATGGGCAGTATGAATGCCACCATCAAGGAAAATAAAGAGTCTTAAGATACAGCCGTAAGGATAGCCTGATAGAGCGCTGAGTCGCTTCGGGAGTTTTTTTCATAAGCAGTGGGATCTGCCCCGTCCTTTTCAGGAAGAAGTCCGCAGATGTCGGCACCCATGATATTCGGGATCTTATGAACGGAATCAAGCAGTATATCAAGGGAGACATTTCCCTGATCCCAATTTGTCACGGCATCCGAAGTCTTTAAAATGTCTTTATCAATAGATAGATACACCGGGAGAGAAAGAGAGTTTATTTCCCGGATCACATCAGAAGGTATTCCGGCAGATAAGTATTCTTCTTCGGATACGCATATCAGCCGGGGATCGGACCGGTCCCCGTCAGGTATTTCATCAATGGATTTTTCAGGTGGTCCTATAAGGACCGCCTTTTTTATGTTCGTATCATTATCAAGCACGGTTTTTATCCATGCTCCGCAGCTTAGCATGTCAAACATGGCGGGTTTCATATCTGTGTGATGATCGAAGATCACAAGGATATAGGGTTTTTCTATCATGGAAGTGAAGATATATGACATGTAATGATAGTTCCCGGAGTCTATGAAATGGATCCCTTCTGGTCCGAAGGGCATCAGGGAGTCTCTGATGGTGGTGAGTGCCTCATCGTCACAGTACATATCAGTGCCGGACATGGAAGAAAAGTCCAGCCGGCTGAGTTTATATGTGTCATCTTTCTCTTTAGGGTATGTGTTTGTGAAATTGATCAAGAGATTCTTCATAAAATCCACCGTATTTGACATGTTTTTTATAGATTTTAACAAAAATTATTTTTTTTTCAAAAAAAGGTTAAGGGTTAAACTCAAATAGCCGATATAAAGACTGAGGATTATTATCACCAAGGAAGGGGGAATGTGAACATGGTAGTTCAGAGTAATCTTCAAGCCGTGAATGCCAGCGGGCGACTAAAGCTGGTAGGCCTGGACTATTCCAAGTCCATGGAGAGGCTATCCTCGGGATACCAGATCAATCGGGCCGCGGATAATGCAGCAGGGTTGACCATATCCGAGCGAATGCGATTCTCCATACGCGGGCTGGACCAGTCGTCAGATAACGCTCTAGACGGCATTTCTGTGGTACAGACGGCAGAAGGCGCACTTAACGAAGTGCACAGCATCCTGCAAAGGATGAACGAACTCGCCACTCAGGCGGCAAGTGACACCAACACATCAGTGGATCGAAGTCAGATTAAGCTGGAGATCGATCAGCTGGCCAGCGAGATAGACCGTATAGCCAGCTCCACCCAGTTTAACACCATGAATCTTCTGGATGGCAGTTTCACAGGAAAGAACCTGCAGGTTGGAGTCCTATCGGGGCAAAAACTCCAAATGGATATCTATGCAATGGACACCCACGGACTGGGCCTGACAACGCAATTTGATGATGCGTATGCAGGAGATAAAACGGAGGAGCAGGCCATACAGACTTTAAACGGGATGATCCAAAATCCTTCTCTGTACAATATAGAAAAGGATGGGGATGAGACCAGGGATATGTATGGAAACCGTGTTCACCTGGAGAGCGACGATTCCAAGAAAGCGAAGTATAATTCCGATGAATGCCTCTGGGTAAACAGTTTTGCAAATGCCGGCGTCACTATGAGGCTGGTGCAAAATGCAGTAGATGTGGTGTCTACGCAGCGAGCCACCTTTGGAGCTTTGCAAAAGAGACTGGAACACACCATCGCCAATCTGGATAATACTCAGGAAAACACCCAGTTTTCCGAAAGCAGATTAAGGGACACCGATATGTCAAGGGAGATGGTGAAATACAGAACGGCAGATATCCTGCAAAGGAGCGGTCAGGCAATGC
>JAILDZ010000090.1 GCA_024688505.1 Lachnospiraceae bacterium | reverse complement strand
GTAGTTAACCTTCAGATCCAGACCGAATTCAGGCTGGTAATATCCGTAGTACATGGGAGCATCGATAGTGGTGAAATCATACTTTCCATCCTGGATAGCCTGAAGCTGGTTTGCCAGATCCTCTTCTGTGTATGTGAGAGTGATGGGATTATCGGGATTTTCATCGTTATAGTTCTCTACATTTGTGGTCTGGTTCACAGCTGCCTGGCCCACAAATTCCAGTCCGGCCAGGTCTGAATAATCCAACTCTTCTCCCTCCGGCAGATCCACATCCTTACCGGATACGATGATCAGCTGATTTGCGAAGATAGGATCTGAGAAGAGATACTTCTCTTTTCTCTCATCATTCATACCGAAGTTATTTACTCCCAGCTGATATCTGTCGGAATCAAGTCCTGCAAAAATGGACGGGAAGTCTGTCACCTCCCACTTCAGTTCATACTGTGGAAGCTTCTCAAAAATAGCGTTCACAAGCTCAATGTTCTGTCCCACCAGTTCATTATTGTCATCGTAATATGTGAAGGGTCTGGGACTTGCCCCTGTCACCGCTACTATGGTAGTCACATCTGATGTGGACACCTCTGCCACATCTTCTGCAGCATTTTCTGTATCACTTACCGATGTGCTATCTGAAGCAGCTTTGGCACCGCATCCTGCCAGCATACCTGCTGTGAGCGCTGTGGCTGCGATAATGCTTACGATCTTCTTTGCGAGTTTCATGTTCTTCATTTTCTTGTCCTCCTTAGTTTGACTTATTTATAATCCGTTTTTATAGACCTTGCCGTCTTTCATGATAAGAAGCAGGTTATCCGGATCTGATAGTATGTCCAGATCCTTTACCGGATTATTTTTTGTTATTAATAGATCTGCGAAAGCCCCTTTTCTTATCACTCCTATCTCGCCGTCGGGATACGGATTCTGATAAGTGGTAAGCTTCGTCAGTTCATTCACGTTTCCAGTGGCTGATCTTAATCCTTCAAGGCTTCCCCACCGTTCTTTATAATGTGAAAGATCTTCCGGATTTCCTCCGTTACTGTCCGTTCCGAAGAGAAGCTTCAGTTTGTATTTTTCGATCAACTCTGCCTCATGTTTTTCACCTGTGCTCACACGAAGCTGCTTAGCGCGCCTTATGGGGTGATTCATTATGACAGGCGGTGCTTCCTTTGCCATATTGGGACAGGGATCTATGAAAGCATCCGCATCCGAGAGGGCCCTGGCACACTCTTCATCCATAAGCTGACAGTGTTCGAAGCTCTTCACTCCTGCTTTCACCGCCCTCATTATGGAAGGTGGAGTGTATAAATGTGCCATCACATATGTGCCATAGTCTGCCGCCGCATTCACAGCAGCTTCCATTTCCTCTTTGGTAAACTGTATGGTGTCTATCGGATCACTTAATGACATCACACCTCCACCGGCCATGATCTTTATCTGCGACGCACCCAGGAAAAAGTTTTCCCTCACTCCCCTAAGCACTTCAGCCACTCCATCCGCATACCAGGCTTCTCCTGTCATGGCTGCACCTGATGCATATATGCGGTCTGCTATACGAAATTCCGATTTACTCTGTCTGAAATCCGCATGACCGCTGGTCTGTGTCAGAAATGCATTGGACGGGAAGATCCTGGGTCCGTCTACGATGCCGTTATCTATGCCTTCCTTAAGCCCGTATGTGATACCACCAGCATCCCTGACAGAGGTGAATCCCTTCATCAGGAAGTCCTTTGCATTTGCCACTCCCTGCACTACTTTCTGATCCACTCTGTCATCAAAGGTACGGGAGTGAGCTATATGCACGTGGCAGTCGGTCAGTCCCGGGATCAGTGTATAGCCTTTTGCGTCTATCACTTCATCTATCTGTTCCGATGAATACTCCCCGGAAAGGATGTCCTCCACCTTGTTGTCCTGAATGATCACCGACACATTTTCCTGCAGTTTTTCATTTATGCCGTCAAACACGTTGACGTTTTTTATAGCTGTTCTGCTCATCTTTTTGCCTCTTATATCACGTAATCATCTGCTGTTCGGAGCATATTAATGTTTCTTAAGAATGTGCGAAGCCTTTCGTTTTCAGGATTATCGAGTATCTCCCTCGGTGTGCCGTCCGCCACGATCTTTCCTTCTTCCAGGAATATGATCCTGTCTGCCACATTCTTCACGAAATCCATCTCATGCGTCACAAGGAGTATGGTATATCCGTCTTTGGCTGCCTGTTTTATGGTAAGAAGCACCTCACCCACCAGTTCCGGATCCAGCGCTGAGGTTGGCTCATCCATAAGAAGGAGCTTTGGTTTAAGTGCCAGGGCTCTGGCTATAGCCACTCTCTGCTGCTGACCTCCCGAAAGATGTCTGGGATAGTGATATAGCCTGTCTCCCATCCCCACTTTCCGAAGTTCCTGCAGAGCCGCCTGCCTTGCCTCTTCTTTAGAAAGCTTCTTCACTACATGCAGTCCTTCCATCACGTTTTCAAGTGCATTTCTGTGTTTAAATAGATTAAACTGCTGGAAAACCATTTCTGTATGCTGACGAAGACCCAGTTTTTCCTTTGATGTGATCCTAGATAAGTCGTATGTTTCTCCGTCTATAGTAATCTGCCCGTCTTCAGGTTTTTCCAGCAGATTAATACTCCTTAGAAGTGTGGATTTACCTGTGCCGGATGGACCTATGATGGCTACCACTTCGCCTTCCTCAATGCTAAGGTCGATACCGTCCAGCACCACGTTATTGCCAAAGGACTTTTTCAGTCCTTTTATTTCCACAAGACTCATGCCAGAGCCTCCTTTCTTGCTTCACTCTGCTTTGGAAGCGATTTCTCCGTTTCCGGAGGTTGTTCAGGTATGGAGACCTTCTTTTCTATGGCTGCCATCACTCTTTCTAAGATGAATGTGATGACCCAGTATATGATGGCCAGGGAGCAGTACACTTCAAAGTATCTGTAGTTCCTGCCCGCCAGCACTTTACCTGCCGCCGTGATCTCCATTACGGAACATGTGAATGCCAGTGAGGTACCCTTTATTAGCGCTATAAGGGAATTACCGAGTGGCAGGAGGGCGACGGATACAGCCTGGGGTATGGTCACTCTGCGAAGAACCTGCCATCCTGTCATGCCCATGGATTTTGCTGCCTCCAGCTGACCCTTATCCACGGACTGTATCGCCGATCTTATGGTTTCGGAATCAAATGCGGACTGATTCAGTCCCAAAGCTATCATGGCGAATATGATCCCGGGTATGTCGTTAATGTTAAAGTCTGTGCCACGATAGTAATTAATGTACTTTAAAGCTATAGGTATTCCGAAGTAGCTGATGTAAAGCTGCACTATTATGGGTGTGCCGCGAAGTACAGACACGAATGCTGTAGCCAGCTGACTGAGTACCGGTATCTTATTCATCCTGACTATGGCTATGACAAAGCCCACCAGAAGTCCTATGAGAAGCGCCACAAATGTCAGAAAAAGTGTGGTGGGAAGATATGCCAGGAGGTCAGGGATCTCTGTAAATACCAGTTGGAAATCAAATAGTTTTGCCATTTTATTAATCTCTCTCTTTTAATCTCTAAGCTTTGATGTGATAGGGTTAACGGCCGGATCCTGCGATATGGTTCTCTTATTTGAGTCCCTTTCTGCCGGATCTTTTGCATTCCATTTGGAAACCGAGATCACTGATTGATAATCCTCTGCAGTCTCTCCTTCGGGATGCTTTTTATACACATTTTCAGGATCGTTTGAAAGCTTCTTTCTGCTTCCGTCTGTCTTCCAGAGTTCATCGTAGGGCACCTGGGAAGCGATACGAGCCGCAAAACTCACAAAGAATTCTTTTGAGTCTGTCTTCGGGAACTCGAAGAATGTGTATTTCTTAAATACCGGCAGGCTGTACAGATCTTTCACATATCCCCATATGCTCGGATATTCTGTGAGTCTTTTCTTCGTGGGGCCCACATTGTGGTAATAACTTGTCTCCCACCGTACCAGTGTCACATATAGCCTGATATCCGAATCTGTTATGTAATCCCCGAAGAGGAAGCGGTTTGTTTCAAGCCTCTTATCCAGCTTTTCTATGGAGTCATAAAAGTCTTCATATGCTTCGCTGTATGCTTCCCACGACTGGCAAAAGGCCATACGATAATGTCCGTTATTTACAGTGGGGAAAAGCCAGTCATTAAACTCGTCTATCTCTTTTCTGTATTTCACCGGGTAAAGATCCGGTGCGTCGACAGGCTGTAACGTTCTGAACTGTACCTCGATATAATTTGTAAGACGATGGTAATCATTGTTTACTGCTGTCCTTTCTCTTGTGTCCACCAGTGTGGGTGTGGTTGCTCTTCCGGTGAAATCGGGTTTGGCTTTCTTATAGAACTCACTTAAGAAGTATGCTCCCAGGATAGGGTCCTTAAAGTCTTTCTGATCTGCAAATCCGTGACCGTACACATTCGACTGTCCCGTATGGGTGGTGGCCACATCCTTTATCACATCAGTAAGCCCCAAAATGTCTCTCACTATCACCGGGCGGTTTGACCAGTGGCATCCGTGCATCCAGTAGATCGCATATCTGTCTGCCTCAGCCTTAAGATCATTCTCTCCGTCACCGAAGGGTGTGATAAATGTGTTTGCCTGACGGACGAAAGCACCTCTCTCATCCAGCTCGTCATTCACTTCGTTTGGTCTGGGATCCACTCCCACCTCTTTTGCGAACTTTTCTGCCAGTTCATCTGTATATGTATTATTTGGTCTGTTTTCTAAAGAGCATGCATTTGCCATTTTTTCTTTCCTTTCTGTCTGATCTGTCTAAGTCGTTTACATAAAAAACGGGAGCTCTTAGTTTGCTCCCGGAATCATATGGCATTTATCATCTTTTAAGTATCAAGATCGGCGTGAACACACACCAGCCATATCATATGCCCGGGAATGAATACAACAGCAACACATCATGTAGTTTGAATTATTTGTTAGTGCTTTCATCATTTATGTTCTTCCTTTCTTTTGATGTTTTACATCATAATCATACTTGCATACTATGTCAATAGGTTTTATGGGCAATTAATTCGATTTATGATTTATGCACAAAGAAAACCCCCGAAGAACACCTTTCTTCGGGGGTTTTGTATATAAGATCTGTTTTTCTTCTTATATTATGCCTTGGGGCCTGCTGCTACCAGAGCCTTACCTGCATCGTTTCCTTCATACTTCTTGAAGTTCTTTACGAAGCGGTTTGCAAGATCCTTTGCCTTCTCTTCCCATTCGGAAGCATTAGCGTATGTATCTCTGGGATCCAGGATAGCGGGATCCACTCCGGGAAGCTCTGTGGGAACTTCGAAATCGAAGATCGGGATCTTCTTTGTGGGAGCCTTCAGCACATCGCCGTTAAGGATGGCATCGATGATACCTCTGGTATCCTTAATGGAGATTCTCTTTCCTGTGCCGTTCCAGCCTGTGTTAACCAGATATGCCTTGGCACCGCTCTTCTGCATCTTCTTTACCAGCTCCTCGCCATACTTGGTGGGATGAAGCTCCAGGAATGCCTGACCGAAGCATGCTGAGAATGTAGGTGTGGGCTCTGTGATACCACGCTCTGTTCCTGCCAGCTTAGCTGTGAATCCTGAAAGGAAGTAGTACTGTGTCTGCTCCGGTGTCAGAATAGATACGGGAGGAAGCACTCCGAATGCATCAGCGGAAAGGAAGATAACATTCTGTGCTGCAGGGCCTGAAGATGTCTCATGCACATTAAGCACGATGTTCTTGATATGGTTGATGGGATAAGATACACGTGTATTCTCTGTTACGCTCTTATCTGCGAAATCGATCTTTCCGTTTCCGTCTACAGTAACGTTCTCAAGAAGCGCATCTCTCTTAATTGCGTTGTAAATATCGGGCTCGCTGTCCTTATCCAGGTTGATAACCTTGGCATAGCATCCGCCTTCGAAGTTGAATACGCCGTTATCATCCCAGCCGTGCTCGTCATCACCGATAAGAAGACGCTTCGGATCTGTGGAGAGTGTGGTCTTTCCTGTTCCGGAAAGTCCGAAGAAGATGGCTGTATTCTCACCCTTCATATCTGTATTTGCCGAGCAGTGCATGGAAGCCATGCCCTTAAGCGGCAGGTAGTAGTTCATCATTGAGAACATACCCTTCTTCATTTCTCCGCCGTACCATGTGTTGATGATAACCTGCTCACGGGATGTGATGTTGAAAGCTACGCAGGTCTCGGAATTAAGACCCAGCTCTTTGTAGTTTTCTACCTTTGCAAGAGAAGCATTGTAAACCACGAAATCGGGTTTGAAGCTCTCGAGTTCTGCATCTGTAGGCTGGATAAACATATTCTTAATGAAATGTGCCTGCCATGCCACTTCCATAATGAAGCGAACTGCCATGCGGCTGTCTTTATTAGCTCCGCAGAAAGCATCCACTACGAAGAGTCTCTTATTGCAAAGCTCGTTCTTAGCGATGTCCTTTACCACCTTCCATGTATCCTGAGACATTTCATGATTGTCATTCGGATACTCCTCGGTGGTCCACCATACAGTGTCCTTGCTGTTCTCATCCATAACGATATACTTATCTTTGGGAGAACGACCGGTGTAAACACCTGTCATAACGTTCACAGCACCCAGCTCTGTATCTACGCCCACTTCGTAACCTGTAAGTTCAGGCTTCTTCTCTTCTTCATAGAGCATTTCATATGAAGGATTGTGAACGATCTCTGTTGTGCCTGTGATGCCGTACTGTGTTAAATCAACGTTTGCCATAATTCCATCTCCTTTATATTGTATTTAGAGGTAAGTCCTCTATTTTTTCGTACTCGTTTATCATACTTTTAAGCCTTGGTTTTGTCAATTCTTTTGTACTTTCAGAAGTACAATTTCAGGGTTTATAAAAACTGTTTCCATCTATTTGCCTTTACCACGCTAAAATGATAAAATACACAGGTTAATATGAAGATTTTTGGAGGCTTTTATAAATGACAGAATCTAATTACAGCACTGTTACGCCCGAACTTATGGAGCTGGCGGGGAAGACGGCCCAGGCTGCCGAAGTGGCTCCGGAATTATATACCGAATATGGTGTGAAGCGCGGTCTTCGTGATGTAAACGGTAAAGGTGTGCTGGTAGGTATTACAAATATATCTGAAGTCACTTCCACAAGGATAATAAACGGAGTGTCCACTCCCATAGACGGCGAGCTGTATTACAGGGGTTATAATGTCCAGGAGCTTATCCGTCGTCATCCCGGGAAGGATCATTTCGGCTTCGAAGAGTGTGCATATCTCCTGCTCTTCGGACAGCTTCCCAATAAAAAAGAATTAAGTGAATTTTGCGATATCTTAAGCGATTACAGATCACTTCCCCCAAACTTTGTCCGTGACGTTATCATGAAAAAGCCCAGTAAGGACATGATGAATACTCTGTCACGTTCAGTGCTCATGCTCTATTCCTATGATGATCACTCCGATGACACCTCAAAGGCAAATGTGCTGCGTCAGTGTCTGCAGCTCATTGCCATGTTCCCGCTGCTTTCCGTATACGGATATCAGTCTTATCGCCACTATTACCTGGATGACAGTCTGATCATACATAAGCCACAGAAGGAATACTCCACAGCCGAGAACATCCTTCACTGTCTTCGTGATGACAAGCAGTTCACTCCTCTCGAAGCAAACCTTCTGGATGTGGCACTGATCCTTCACATGGAGCACGGCGGCGGTAATAACTCTACATTCACCACACGCCTTGTTTCATCCTCCGGCACAGACACGTATTCAGCCATTGCTGCGGCTCTCGGATCCCTTAAAGGACCCAGACACGGCGGTGCTAACCTTAAGGTCATTAAGATGATCGCTGATATAAAAGAACACGTGAAGGACTGGACCAATGAAAAGGAAGTGAAGGATTATCTTCGTAAGATCCTTAATAAAGAAGCATTTGATCATGCCGGTCTGATATACGGTATGGGACACGCTGTATACTCCCTTTCCGATCCCCGTGCAGTGGTGTTTAAGTCTTTTGTGGAGGCATTATCCGAAGAAAAGGGATATCAAAAAGAATTCGCCCTGTACACTCTCATCGAAAAGCTGGCTCCGGAACTCATTGCCGAAGAAAGAAAGATCTATAAGGGTGTGAGCCCGAACGTGGATTTTTACAGCGGATTCGTGTATCAGATGCTGGGGCTTCCCACAGAATTATACACTCCCATCTTTGCCATAGCTCGTATTGCAGGCTGGAGTGCACACCGCATGGAAGAAATAAACCATGACAATAAGATAATGCGACCCGCATATATGACGGTAGAGCCTCATAGGGATTACATTCCGATGGAAGACAGAAAATAAAAGAGACAGGCCTAGAAGAACTCGGTCTTTGCCTTTCTCAGGGCCATGGAAAACCAGATCCATACGCCTAAGAATATGATAACCAGAACGCAGTTTACCGCATCGGAGAAATTATAGATAAAATCATTATACAGTCCGGCCAGGCCGAAGAGCATATCCACTGCCCCAAAGGCCAATGCCCGGGAGTACAGATAGTTAATAAGCCCCTTTTTATTGGTACAAAGACGCATCTCCTCCTGGGTCATAAAAAGGCCCGGTACCTCCTGGTCATTTCGCATCTTCACGCTTTGGAAGATGATATATGCACCAAGGAATATAACAATCACATCGAATATTTGCAGAAACGGTATTTTACTCATAGGGTTACTATATAACAGTTAGTTTTCATTCGCAAATATATTTTCAAAACTGTTGAAAAACGTAAAGTGAATAGTGTAAAATTACGATTAGAAGTTTTTTTGAATACAGAGGTATAGAAAATGGGTGCAGAAAAATTAACAATACTTGTATGTGATGACTCCATTTTAGCCCGCAAGCAGTTAAAGGACGTTATCTATGCTACCGCTCCCGATGCAGAGATATTCGATGCTGCTAACGGACAGGAAGCCGTAGATAAGTATAAAGAACTTAATCCCGATGTGATCTTTCTCGATATTGTTATGCCTGTAAAAGACGGGATCACTGCTGTTAAGGAAATATCCGAATACGATGAAGATGCAGAGATCATTATCGTATCTTCTACCGGAACACAGACTCAGCTGAAAAATGCCATTGAGGCCGGTGCCAGAGACTTCATTCAGAAGCCGTTTTCCGCTACTCAGGTGGAGAAAGTCCTGCGTTCACGTATACAGGGGGAATAATACAATATGTTTGCACAATTTTTCGGGGCATATCTTTTAAACAAAGAAGCTGTCACCAGGGATCAGCTGTCAGAGGCCATCCAGAAGCTGTCCGATGCCAGGATAAAGCTCGGTACCCTCGCTATGCATCAGTCTCTTATGACCGCCAGCGAAGTAGACGAAGTATGTTTCATTCAGACCAGGGAAGATAAAAGATTCGGTGAGATTGCTGTATCCCGCGGATATCTGACAGATTCTCAGGTAGATTCCCTTCTTAAAGCCCAGACTCCCGATTATCTTCTGCTGGGACAGAACCTGGTAGATATCGGTGCCCTGTCAAATACAGATCTTGAGCGTCTCATGAGTGAATATCAGAGCGAGACCGCTATTGATGACATGAGTATCGAGAATAACGATAAATCAGTAGAACTTATTCATACGTTTTTTAAGATTTCGGGTCAGCATGTCAATGACGAGACCATTCTTTATATGAATCTGCTGTTTAACGACCTGATCCGGTTTGTGGGATCTGACTTCACTCCTCTCGCACCGGTGGCACTGGAGGATTATCCCATAGATTTCTGTGTGACCCAGAAAGTTACAGGACAGATGAATATTGAGTCCCGTATGGATATGGGAAGAGATGCTGCCATTCAGTTTGCATCCAGATATGCCAAGATGGATTTTTCCGAATTTGATGAATATGTCACCGCCTCCCTCGAAGACTTCCTGAATCTTCACAACGGACTCTTTAGTGTGAATATGTCTAATCAGGCATCTATGGAGCTGATACTGGAACCGCCATATGAAGAAAGCGGGGACCTTCTTATGCTTCCGAAGAATTCTTTCATGCTCCCCGTAATCTTCCCCTTCGGAACAGTTTCACTGATACTTTCATTCTACTAAGAATAAGATAAATAAGACTCATTAAAAAAGCAGGTGATCAGTCACCTGCTTTTATTGTTTATTCTGCGATCTCCCACTTCATAGGCTTTACGGGACGCACCTTTCTTCTGAAATCCATATACCAGAAAGCATTTTGCAGGTCTATCTTTCTGCTCTTATATGTATTCTTATCACCCTTAATGGCTGTATCGTTACGTATATTGATGATCACGCTTGCCACTGCGGGCTTTTTATTCAGTCTCATGCTCTCACGGAGCCTCTCAAAATACATATCCACTATCGTAGAAAACATCTCCGTATCCGAATAGCCCTCGTTTGCCACACCTCCGCCTATAAGCGGGATAAGAAGCGGTGCACAGAGCTTATTTTCCGGAGGCAGTGTACCCATTTCTCCCGGTTCGAAGAAATCCCATATCTTATAATAGTTTTCCACCACAGAAGCTTTCACATCAGAAGTCACCACCAGGGGTTCATATTCATCCTTGCCCTGCACGATCTCGGAATTTGCGATGAGAAAAAGTTTCTTGAAAAGTGGTCTATTGGGATCCTTGGACCTGATATCCACCCCCACCATGGTTCCTATCTTATAATTATCACGAAGCTGTGTACCGCTTTCACTGGAAGCGCACCGCACCTGCACCTTCGGCCTGGTCTTATCTATTATCTTGTCCCCGAATTTTTCTTTCAATTTAGCGACAGCCTTATCAATGTCCATCTGGATATCATGCTTATCTATACCGTAGTTCTTCTCCAGATACTCATACATATCTGCGATAAGGGATCTGCTTTCCGCTTCTTCAAATAAAAAAGCCTTATTGATGCCTATCACCATGGCACACTTCGGATAATTCACAAACGCATTTGTAAGATAGCTGTCAGAGACACGAAGCTCCAGTCTGCATCCCGGCCGTTCGGTTTCCACCACTTTATGCAGGTATTTTCTGATCTCATTTCTGCTCGCCGCTCTACTGATAAGAATGACAATGACACAGATCACCAGAAACACGGATAGTGTAAAAGCATTCCAGAACATGATATCTCCGCCGAATATGGCTTCCAGAAGATTATTTATCTTATAATCCCACAGGATATCCGGCAGCTGCCACACAGCCACCACTCCTCCGATTACGGTTGCCGACATGGTAAACCAGGTCTTTAGATAATATGAACGGTTTCCGTCACTGCCCTTTATGAGATCATTAAGCCGCTTTGCTCTTTCCTTGTATTCTACGTATCTTTCCTTAAAGGTCTTATTTTTCACGTCAAAAGTCCTCGTCTTCGAACCACGCATTAAGATCCAGTTCATCAAAATCCAGCACATGCTTATCATTTATGCTGGGCGTTTTTACAAATATGATCCTGGTTCCGGCCTTGATCTTCAACACATGTTTCACATGGGGCGGAATGGAAAAAACTCCCCCCGCTTCTATCACGTAGTCTTCGTTCGTGTCTATTATCCTCATGCATACCTTACCCGAAATGACATAATTCGTTTCCATCACCTTGTCATGATAATGGGGGTCATCATGAGAATACTCCTTATAATCGGAAATCCCTATTTCTGAATCTCCGGTCCTGATAAAGGATATATCCTGGTCCTGCTTCAGGTTTCCCTGGATGTATTGACGAAATGTATGCTTTAATGCACCGTTTATCTCGTCTGCAGGAATAACAGCCACTTCATTTTCGAAGACTTTTTTCATATATGATTATCCTCTCTCCATTTGCCTTTTCCCGAAATGAGGATCGCTTCCATAAGATCCAGATCTTCTTCCACAGTGATCTTTATATTCTTCTCGGATCCCTTTGAGAAATATACACGTTCTCCGAGCCTTGTCATCAGAGCACAGGATGCGGTTTCATTAAGAATACCCTTTTCCAGCGCTTCGCGATGCTTCCTTGAAAGCAGTCCCAGTTTAAATGCCTGAGGAGTCTGAGTCTCCATAATAAGATCTCTTGGATATATGGCATCGGAGCACTCCAGTCCCTTGCCGTCTTCGCCTTTTTCATCCCGAACTTTCTGCATCATTGTGGTGACACATGGAATGCACACGATAGCATTTCCCTTTTCTTCAGCCACCCTGACACAGTCCCGCAGTACTTCTTCATCCACCAGAGGACGGATGGCATCATGTATCAGAATAAGGTCATCTTCATCATAGAATTCTTCCAGACCGAAAACGCCGTTTCTTATGGATTCCTGTCCGGTTTCCCCGCCATGGAAGATATGCTCAAATTTCGAAATGCCGTATTCAGAGGCTATAGCCTTTATATCATCATCATAGTCTTCCCGGCACACAATGGTAATGGCATCAATAAATGGTGCATTCTGAAATGCTTCCATGGTATAGGCTATCACAGGTTTGCCCAGCACTTTAATATACTGCTTCGGCATCTTGTCGGTGAGCCTTGCTCCCACACCGCCCGCGATTATCATTGCTATATTCATGTCCTATACCCCTAAAAATCCCTTCACGGTCTCTTCCATTTTGTCCACTTCACATACAGTGTTATGGCGAACGGGAAGCTCCATTATTTCCTTCACTGCTCCGGGAACAGGCATACCGGAAACCTCATTTAACACCGGCACCAGTTCCAGGTCGCTCTTTGAACTGTCATCCTTACCCAGAGCTGCCAGCACTGATCTGGTGAACTTATAGGGGCTGGCAGTGGATGCTATCACATTTACCATGTCATCATCCGTATCTGTCAGGTATTTGGTATATACATCATATGCCACGGCAGTATGAGTATCCATCACATATCCTTCAGCATCATACTTGGATCTGATGGCTTCAGCTGTCTCTGCTTCTGTGGCGTAGTTTCCGTAGAAAGCATCCAGCCCCTTCTTCATATCCGCTGTGATCTCATATTTTCCGCCTGTCTTAAGGTTTTCCATAAGAGCGCATGTCTTCTTATCATCTCGGTTGCAGATAAGATATATAAGGCGCTCCAGATTTGAAGAAATGAGTATATCCATGGATGGAGAGCTGGTAAGCTTAAAATCTCTGTTCTTATCATATTCTCCCGTGGAGAAGAAATCGAAAAGCACCTTGTTTTCATTGGATGCGCAGATCAGCTTATGAACAGGCACGCCCATCTCTTTTGCAAAATATGCTGCCAGTATATTGCCGAAATTACCTGTGGGTACTGTGAAGTTGATTTCTTCACCGTCTTTTAGTACGCCCTTATTTAAGAGGCTTGCATATGCATATACATAATATGCCACCTGAGGGATCAGTCTTCCGATATTTATGGAATTTGCGGATGAGAACTGATATCCTTTTTCATCCAGCTCTTCTGCCAGTTTCTTATCATTAAACATCTCCTTAACACCGGTCTGAGCCTGGTCAAAGTTTCCGTTTATGCCCACTACAAAGGTGTTCTTTCCCTGCTCCGTCACCATCTGCAGTTTCTGGATCTCGCTGACTCCATCCTTCGGATAGAATACTATGATCTTTGTGCCCGGCACATCTGAAAAGCCTGCCAAAGCCGCCTTTCCTGTGTCTCCTGATGTGGCAGTCAGGATCACGATCTCGTTTTTCACGTTGTTCTTCTTCGCAGAAGTGGTCATAAGATATGGGAGGATGGAAAGCGCCATGTCCTTAAATGCTATGGTCTTTCCGTGATAAAGCTCCATAAAGTATGTATCCTGCGTTTCTTTAAGGGGGGCTATCTCCTTGCAGTCGAACTTGCTGTCATATGCATGGTCTATGCAATAACGCAGCTCCTCTTCCGTAAAATCTGTAAAATACAGTTTCATCACATTATAAGCGATGTCCTGATAGCTCATGGTTCCAAGCTCCTTTAAGCTCTTATCCAGCTTCGGGATCTCTGTGGGGACGAACAGTCCTCCGTCCTTTGAAAGACCCTGCAGGATGGCCTCTGAGGCCTGTACTTTCAGACTCTTATCTCTTGTGCTTTCGTAGAGTATACTCATGTCTTGTCCTTTCCTGACTATAGATTATTGTTATTTAAGGATATCGTTGTAGTTGCCATATATGATTTTCAGGCATTACGTAGGCGTTGGTACTTAGCGAATGCGTAGCATGAGCTTAGTATCCGCTACGCCGGAGTCATAGCGAGAGCGTGCCTGGAAAGCATATATGGAAACTGCAAACTGATATCCGTATAATCCTGGGGCGTAATGCCTGCAGATAACACATGTATATACTGCAGGACTTACGTACAGTACAGAATTATACCATAACCACGTGATATGTGATATGATTTTATATATGTTAGCAGGTGTTTATGAAGCAAAAAAGAAAAACGGCACTGTATATTACAGGAGCAGTATCCACTTTATGGGTACCCATGTGAGCCTGGGCTCTTTTGATACAGAGCGCGATGCTCATAAATGCTATAAAGAAGCGGACAAACTCTATCACACTCCGTCCATCACCCTGGATAATTACTCCCGTAAGATCAGATTCCTTCCCATGGATAAGGCAGTCACCATCCTGAATCACCGCGATAACAGGATATATATCAAAACTCCCATATATCTTCGCACCGGCTATTTCTCATATTTCATGAAGGACGGCCGTGAGCTTAAATTCGATAACGACGACCTGTTCTATTATTCCAGCCACCGCATCCTTATGCGGCAGGGTCATCTCTATGTTAATGACTATGGCATGCAGTACAGCATCCTCTCCCGCTTCGGTATAAAGAGCTTTGCCGTGGCCGGTAAAGACTATACCTTTGCAAATGGTGATCCCACAGATTTTCGCTATCAGAATGTGATCGTGGTAAACAAATATCACGGTGTCACCCGTATTGAAAAAAACGGCAGGATCAGCTATCAGGCAAAGATCCACCTAAACGGTGATTTTCTGATAGGCAGATATTCCACCGATTCCAAGGCTGCCGTAGCCTATAACAAAGCCGTGGACTATGCAAGAGACCACGGCCTTGTAAAGGATTTCATCATGAATTATGTAGTTGAATATTCTCCGAAGGAATATGCCGAAACCTATACCTCAGTTCACCTTCCAAAAAAATACATGGATTACATAGATTCGTTGATGTAATTCACAAGTCCGCCTGCATCTATAAGCTTCTGCATAAATGGCGGGAACGCCTGTCCTTTATATGTCTTTCCCGTGGTCTTATCCGTGATCACCCCGGAATCAAAATCCACACTGACTTCATCTCCTGCTTTGATCTCTTTGCTGGCCTCCTCGCATTCTATAATGGGGAGCCCGATGTTAATGGCGTTTCTGTAGAAAATCCTGGCAAAGGTCTCTGCTATCACACAGCTCACACCGCATGCCTTAATGGCAAGAGGTGCATGCTCTCTGGAAGATCCGCAGCCGAAATTCTTATGGGCCACTATAATGTCTCCCTCTTTCATGTTTTTCACAAAGTCCTTATCTATGTCTTCCATACAATGCACAGCCAGTTCCTTTGGATCGGATGAATTCAGATATCTGGCAGGAATGATAACATCGGTATCCACATTGTCGCCGTATAAAAACACTTTTCCGTTTGCTGATTCCATTATCTCATTCCTCCTATACTGATGCGGGATCTGTGATCTCTCCGGTGATGGCGCTGGCAGCAGCCACAGCCGGACTGCAAAGGTATACTTCAGATTCCGTATGTCCCATTCTGCCCACAAAGTTTCTGTTAGTGGTGGATATACATCTCTCTCCCTCTGCCAGGATTCCCATATATCCTCCCAGGCACGGGCCGCATGTAGGTGTGCTCACCACTGCCCCTGCCTCTATAAAGGTCCGTAAATAGCCTTTCTCCATGGCTTCCAGATACACTTCCTGAGTGGCGGGAATGATGATGACTCTGATGCCTTTCTTCACTTTCTTTCCCTTAAGGATCTCTGCAGCGATCCTGATATCGGAGATACGTCCGTTTGTACAGGAACCGATCACCACCTGGTCTATCTTTACTCCTTTAGCCTCATCTATGGTCTTCGTGTTTGAAGGCAGATGGGGGAATGCCACCACAGGACGGAGTTTGGACAGATCTATAGTGTATTCAGCAGTGTACTTCGCATCGGGATCTGCCTCATATTTCTTATAAGGTCTCTTTGAATGAGCCTTCATATACTCTTCTGTCTGCTCATCCACAGGGAAAATGCCGTTCTTTCCGCCGGCCTCAATGGCCATATTTGCTATGGTGAATCTGTCATCCATGGAGAGATATTTGATACCGTCTCCCGTGAATTCCATGGACTGATACAGCGCTCCGTCCACGCCTATCATTCCAATGATATGGAGTATCACGTCCTTTCCGCTGATATGCTCTGCCGGCTTTCCCGTGATATTAAACTTTATGGCTGAGGGCACCTTAAACCATGCTTTTCCCGTAGCCATTCCCGCAGCCATATCCGTGCTGCCCACGCCTGTGGAAAATGCACCGAGAGCTCCGTATGTACAGGTATGGGAATCAGCTCCGATTACCACATCTCCTGCCACCGTAAGTCCTTTTTCCGGAAGAAGAGCATGCTCTATACCCATTTCTCCCACATCAAAGAAATTAGTGATCTCATTTTTTGCCGCGAATTCCCGCACACATTTGCAGTGCTCTGCAGACTTGATGTCCTTATTGGGGACAAAGTGATCCATTACCAGAGCGATCTTATCCTTATGGAACACGCCCTCTTTCTTCATCTTTTCTATTTCATGAATGGCTACCGGGGATGTGATATCGTTTCCCAGCACCAGATCCAGATCTGCTTCTATGAGCTGGCCGGCAGTGACGCTTTCCAGTCCCGCATGTGCTGCCAATATTTTTTGGGTCATTGTCATTCCCATGGATCGTTCTCCTCCTATTTTATAAAAGAGCTGTTATTTCTAACAGCTCTTTTAATGTACTCTACTATGCTGATATAATCAGTATTTCTTTAGTTGTTGATCAGCTTATCAGCTTCGTTATTCCAGCTGTAAAGCTTTCTGATCTCAGCGCCCACCTTCTCAGCGGGATGCTCTGATGCCAGCTTTCTCATAGCCTTGAAGTGTACCTGTCGGCCTGCATCGGACATATCTGTAAGGAATTCCTTTGCGAAGGATCCGTCCTGGATGTCTTTCAGGATCTTCTTCATGGTCTTCTTGGTCTCTTCTGTGACGATCTTCGGTCCTGTGATGTAATCACCGTACTCTGCCGTATTGGAGATGGAATATCTCATTCCTGCGAAACCTGACTGATAGATGAGGTCTACGATCAGCTTCATCTCATGTACGCACTCGAAATATGCGTTTCTGGGATCATATCCTGCTTCCACCAGAGTCTCAAAGCCTGCCTGCATCAGTGCACATACACCGCCGCAAAGCACTGCCTGCTCACCGAAAAGGTCTGTCTCTGTCTCTGTACGGAATGTGGTCTCCAGAAGTCCTGCTCTGGCACCGCCGATACCTGCGCCGTATGCTAAAGCCATATCAAGAGCCTTTCCTGTAGCATCCTGCTCTACAGCCACCAGACAGGGAGTTCCCTTTCCTGCCTGATACTCTGAACGTACTGTATGTCCGGGAGCCTTGGGAGCGATCATGGTCACATCCACATCCTTCGGAGGCACGATACATCCGAAATGGATATTGAAGCCATGAGCAAACATAAGCATATTTCCTGCTGAGAGGTTCGGCTCGATATCCTTCTTATACATATCCGCCTGCTTCTCATCGTTAATGAGGATCATAATAATGTCAGCCTTCTTTGCAGCTTCTGCTGTGGTGTATACTGTGAATCCCTGCTCTTCTGCTCTCTTCCAGGACTTGCTGCCATCATAAAGACCAATGATAACGTCGCATCCGCTCTCCTTCAGGTTCAGTGCATGCGCATGTCCCTGGCTTCCGTAGCCGATAATAGCTATGGTCTTTCCCTTTAAGAGATCAAGATTGCAATCCTCCTGATAGAAAATTCTTGCTTCGTTTGACATTTTATTTTCCTCCTGCCATTTAAAAATATATGTGGAACGAATGATATTCGTTCTTTCCTGTGTTTAATGTGATGCGTTTCTTCTATAAAAATACCACATCATCCGCGCCGCGGGATAAAGCTGTGAGTCCCGTTCTGGCTAGTTCCAGTATCTCATAATCTATTTGGAGATTTTCAAGAAACGAATCCAGCTTGTCAGTGTTTCCCGTCACCTCGATAAGTACCGAATCCGGTGTCTCATCCACGGATTTACCATGGAAATTATTGGTGAGTTCTGCCAGTGAATAGGGAGATTTCTGCTCAGCCGGCAGCGCCTTTTTCACTTTGACCAGCATAAGCTCTCTTCTGACGGAAGCCTCGGGCTCCAGTATTTTAATGTCTACCACGTCCTCCAGCTTGGCCACCTGTTTTTCTATCTGTTCCAGGATCTGCTCATCACCGGATGTCACTATTGTCATCCGGGTATACCTGGGGTCAGTGGTCACTCCGGCGGAGAAACTGTCTATATTATACCCTCTTCGGGAAAAAAGACCGGAAACATGTGAAAGCACACCTGAGGTATTCTCAACCAAAATGGATAATACCTGTTTTCTCATTATTATATTCCTTACTTTTCTGCTTTAATGTACGAAATTGAACGTTAGAACTATTCTAGCACTTTACTTACTCTTGTCAACCTTGATTTTACATAGAAAGTGCTATTTATATCAGTTCCCCGATGCTATCTTTCTGGCCACATGAACTCCGCTGGCAGAAGCGTGTGAAAGGGAATGAGTCACGCCGGAGCCGTCTCCGATAACATAGAGTCCCTTATGGCAGGTCTCCAGATTCTCATCTATCTCCACTTCCATGTTATAGAACTTCACTTCCACGCCGTAGAGCAGAGTATCATCGTTTGCTGTACCGGGAGCGATCTTATCCAGTGCATAGATCATCTCAATGATACCGTCCATGATCCTCTTTGGGAGCACAAGTGAAAGATCACCCGGAGTGGCATTCAGTGTCGGACGCACCAGGTTCTCGGCAATTCGTTTAGCATTGCTTCGTCTTCCTCTCTCAAGATCTCCGAATCTTTGAACGATCACGCCTCCGCCCAGCATATTTGAAAGGCGTGCTATAGATTCACCATATCCGTTACTGTCTCTAAAGGGCTCGGAAAAATGCTTTGCCACAAGAAGAGCAAAATTCGTATTGTCAGTTCCCTTGGCCGGGTCTTCAAAGGAGTGTCCGTTTACGGTAACTATGCCGTTGGTATTCTCGTTAACCACTATACCTCTGGGGTTCATGCAGAACGTGCGGACTCTGTCTTCAAACTTGGCTGTCTGATACACGATCTTGCTTTCATAGAGTTCATCCGTGAGGTGAGAAAAAATCACAGCGGGAAGCTCTACTCGAACTCCGATATCCACACGGTTTGATTTGGTGGGAATATCGAGTTCGTTACATACCTGCTCCATCCACTTGCTTCCGGAACGTCCCACAGATACGATGCAGTCCCTGCACTCATCACTGCCGTCTTTATAGATCACCTTAAATCCGTCAGCAGTCTTTTCCACATGTTCCACCGGTGTATGGAAATGAAAATCCACCTTGTCTTTTAGCTTGTCATATATGTTTCCCAGCACCACATAGTTAATGTCGGTGCCGAGATGTCTCACGGAAGCTTCCAGCAGAGTCAGCTTATTCTGCATACAAAGCTTCTTTAAGGATGTGCCTGCGGTGGAATACATCTTTGTTCCCTCACCGCCGTTTTTCATATTGATCTCATCCACATATTCCATGAGCTCTATGGCCTTCTCTTTGCCGATATGCTCATGAAGGGTGCCACCGAAATCATTTGTGATATTATACTTGCCGTCGGAAAAAGCGCCCGCTCCTCCGAAGCCGCTCATGATGGAACATGTGGGGCATTTAATACATGATTTAACTTTGTCTCCATCTATGGGACATTTACGGCTTTCCAGCGGATTACCGCCTTCAAACACAGCCACTTTCAGTTCCGGTTTTTTCTCCATTAATTCATATGCGGAAAAAATACCTCCGGGGCCGGCTCCGATAATGATCACATCATACTTCATGGCATTCACTCCTTTGTTACGATCTCGTTCTTATCCTTATATACACTGTGGGGCGGAATCACACCGCGCACACAGGATACCGGGTATATGTTTGTATCCGGGCAGACCACTGTTCCGGGGTTTAAAACGGTATTGCAGCCCACTTCCACATGATCTCCCAGCATCGCTCCGAATTTCTTAAGTCCTGTTTCTATTTCTTCTCTTTCATATTTGTCTTTTACCACCACAAGAGTCTTATCGGACTTCACATTCGAAGTGATGGAACCTGCACCCATATGGGAATAATAGCCAAGTACGGAGTCTCCCACATAGTTATAATGTGGCACCTGAACATGGTTAAAAAGCACCACATTCTTAAGCTCCGTGGAATTACCCACTACGCTGTCCTTTCCCACAATGGCATTTCCTCTGATAAACGCACACTGGCGTATCTCAGCGTTCTCGTCGATTATAAGCGGTCCGTGAAGATATGCCGAATCGAAAACTACAGCACTTTTTGCCACCCAGATATCTTCTCCCCTTTTTTCATAGATCTCAGGATCCAAAGTGGGCCCCAGTTTCTTAATAAAGTCTCCTATCTTCGGAAGCACCTCCCAGGGATAGGTCACATCCTTAAACAGATCCTTTGCTATGGTCTGATCCAGACTGTACATATTGATGATCTTACAATTCTCCATTACTTTTTCTTCTCCTGCTTTTTATTATCCTTATAAAAACCTGCATCCCGTATGAACATAGCCTTTAATCCCGAGGTGTTTCTGCCGGACTTCATCACCTTGTCGGTCTTTTGTATGATAAAGTTATTAAGCTTCACCATATATTCGTCAGAAGTGATGCTGCCCTCTGTCACCATGTTCAGGCCTTTTTCCCAGCTCGCAGTTAACTCTGCATTTAATAACGACGGGATAGATGCACCCACGATATCGTAGATTATTTCTCCCTGTAAAGTAGGTGTTATGATCTGTGTCTTTTTATTCAGATTCAGATATTTATTTCTTATAAGCTTATTTAATATTTCTGCTCTAGTAGCGGATGTGCCTATGCCGCTGCTCTTGATCTGCTCACGCAGCTCCTCGTCTTCTATGAGCTTACCGGCATTTTCCATGGCAAGGATTATAGATCCGGAATTATACCTTTTCGGTGGAGATGTCTCTCCTTCTTTTATCTCAAAGGAATCAAAGTCAAGTATATCTCCTTTCTTTAAGGATTCCGCTATATCCTTGGGTATCAGATTATCTTCTTTTTCTTCCTTTTCATCCTTTTCCTCGGATTCTTTCGGGGCATCCTTTTTAAACGAATACTCCATAGCCGCCTGATACCCCGGCTCCTTCAGATATTTGGATGTGGCGAAGAAATGCTCCTTATTGATCTCAGCCTCCAGCGAGATTTTTTCATACTCTGCCGCCGGCAGGAATATGGCAAGGAATCTTCGGACTATAAGCTCGTATACTTTTGTGTTAAGGGCATTCCCACCCAGGTTCCTAAGGCCCTGTCCTGTGGGGATAATGGCATAATGGTCTGTGATCTGCTTATCGTTCACATACCTGGTCTTTTCAAGCCCCTTATAGAGGCCATTGTCCAAAATGTGTTTTGCGATATTTGACACTCCCGGAATATTAAGCAGCCCTTTAATATTCTTGTCTATTTCCTTGGCCACAGCGGTACTTAACACTCTGGCATCTGTTCTGGGATATGTTACCAGTTTCTTTTCGTATAATTCCTGAATGATCTTCAGAGTCTCATCCGGACTTATCTTAAAGAACTTTGAACAGTCATTCTGTATTTCCGCCAGATTATAAAGAAGGGGAGGATTCTTCTTCTCCTTCTTCTTTTCCACCTTTACTATGGTGGCTTTTTTATCCGTGGCGCTAAGCTTATCTATCAGTGCCTTAGCGTCTTTTTCCTCTTTAAACCCGTTTTCCTTATACAGTAACGGAGATTCAAAGTATTCCGAGCCTGATACTGCTTTCCATTCCAAAGATAATGGGGTTTCCTTTATCTTCGTGTTTCCGAACACTCTGAAAAACGGAGTCTTCACAAATTCCCTGATCTCCCGTTCTCTTCGGACCACCATTCCCAGCACACAGGTCATGACCCTGCCCACGGAGATCACCACATACTTCTCATTTAAAAAGCCGGCCATCTCCCTGCCGTAGAGCAATGTCAAAAGCCGTGAGAAGTTTATTCCCATGAGATAATCTTCTTTCGCCCTTAAATATGCGGAATCCGACAGATTATCATAAAAAGAAAGTTCTTTTGCTTCCTTTATGCCTCTCTTTATTTCTTCCTCTGTTTGGGAATCGATCCAGACTCTTCGCTCTTCCTTGTCATGAACTCCGGCCATTTGACGGACCAGGCGATAGATATATTCTCCTTCACGTCCGGAGTCTGTGCACACATATATCCTGTCCACATCCTCCCGATTCAGAAGGGAAGACACCACCTTATACTGCTTGGCAGCGCTTTTAATGACTTCATATTTAAATTCTTTCGGAATAAAGGGCAGAGTGTCCAGGCGCCATTTTTTATACTTCTCGTCGTAAACCTCCGGATAACTCATACTGACCAGGTGTCCCACACACCATGTCACCACGATATTATCCCCCTCAATATATCCGTCACGGTTTTTCATGTTGCCTTCATGCAGCACATCGGCAAACTGCCTGGCTACACTGGGCTTCTCCGCTATAAAAAGGGATTTTCCCATATTTTAAAGTTCCTTCATATCCACAAGCACCACATTCTTATTATCCTTGGCATAAGATGTGATCTTAAGGTCAAATCCCTTTGCTGAAAACAGGTAAACTGTCCTTGCTTTGATGCGGGCCAGTCCCATATTTTCCAGGAGTTTTTCATATTCTTCCATAGTGAGGTTCGGCTTTTCCCAATTGCATATCCCCACAATATGGTTCCTGTCGTTATCCTCACCGATGATATCTATGGTGCCGGTTTTTCCGACCCATGTGCCCATACGCTCCAGCCTGATAGGTACTTTGCCCACACGGTTCATAAGAAGCAGGTATTCCTGGCACACTTCCACAAAGAATCTCCGTAAGTATACATCCAGATCCTTCTCTATATATTCTTCATAGAATTTCTCCGGCGTAGTAAGATACAAAGCGGATAAATGGGGATAAATAAACCTGAACCAGAAATTCACGAAGTGGTTCTTAATACGGTATACACCTTTTTTAGCATTGTCCCAGCCGCCTGTTTCGAAAGAAACCACCTTTTCAATCACGTCAAAAGCTGCCAGATTCTTCATATACACGCTGATCTTCGCCCTGGAATAACCGGTATCTATGAAAAGATCATTCAGCTTTTCATTTCCTCTGGCTATGGATGAAAGGATGGTGTCGTATACGGAAAGTTCACGAAGCTCGGATCCTATGAAATCCTCTGCTTCTCTGAATAAAGCCCCTCCGGGAGTGAGTATGAGCTCGCAGATATTCTCTTTAACGGTCTTCTTTTTATTCCATAAAGAAAGATACTCCGGCACACCTCCCAGGATACCGTAGGTCTTCACGCTCTCTTCCACTGTGTAATCCGGGAAAAGACGCACTATATCGAGGAAGGACACTTCGGAAAGCTTTATCCTCTCATCTATCTTCTGGGCTGCGGATCCAAGACAGTCATCCATTTCCTTTTCGGTCCAGGCAAGGGAAGAATTGCAGAGAATGATCATCACAGGCCCCGGATATAGTTTCTTCTCTTTCAGATTGATCATCGTGGGGAAGAAGCCTTCGTCCTTTCTGGCAATGGTCTGAAACTCATCTATCACCACCACGATCTTCTGACCGGTTTTGCTTTTAAAATTACGGAAGCAGTCATCATAAGTACACTCCAGCCCCAGTTTTATACCGAATTTATCTTCCACTTCGGATTTAAGCTGAGAAAGCTGCTCCTTTGGAGAAGCATTTCGGACTCTGTAATAGAAGGCATCCTTATCCTTACAAAAAGAACGGATAAATGACTCCTTATCCGATCTGTTGCTTCCATAGATCAGTGTAAGGCTGTTTCCTGCCTCTGAATAAATCTTTTCCAGTGCCTTTTCTTCCGCCGCTCTGTTAATCATAAAAACCTCATCTGCACGGTCAAAATTGTCCGTAAATGCGCTAAAAATAATAGTCCTACCCACTGAACGTGAGTAAGACTATTATATAAAAACCAACGCAAAAATTCAATTAAAATTTTATTTCTTCTACTTCTTTTCGATGAACTTCTTAGCTGTCAGAAGCTCTGCGCAGAGGACGCCGCCACCTGCAGCACCTCTTATGGTGTTATGAGAAAGTCCCACGAATTTCCAGTCATATACTGTATCTTCGCGAAGTCTTCCTATAGATACACCAAAGCCTCTCTCATAGTTCACATCCAAAGCCACCTGCGGTCTGTTATCCTCTTCCAGATACTGGATGAACTGCTTCGGAGCGGAAGGCAGGTTCAGCTTCTGGGGTTCGCCCTCAAAGCTTCTTAATGCCTCTATAAGCTGCTCCTTGGTGGGGTTCTTCTTAAACTTCACAAACGCAGCGGCTGTATGACCGTAAAGAATGGGCACTCTGATGCACTGGCTGGTGATGGTGACACCTGTAGCCGGTACGATCTGGCCGTTCTCCACATGTCCCCAGATCCTTAAGGGCTCTCTTTCGCTCTTCTCTTCTTCGCCGCTTATAAAAGGAATGATGTTCCCTTCCATCTCCGGCCAGTCCTTAAAGGTCTTTCCGGCTCCGGAAATGGCCTGATATGTGGTCACCACTGCCTCATAGGGCTCATAAGGCATCCATGCTGTGAGGGCCGGTGCATATGACTGGATGGAGCAGTTCGGCTTAACTGCCACAAATCCCTTTTTGGTGCCAAGGCGCTTTCTCTGGTCATGGATCACTTCCGCATGCTCTGGGTTTATCTCCGGAACTATCATGGGCACATCCGGTGTCCAGCGATGAGCACTGTTATTTGATACTACGGGAGTCTCTGTCTTTGCATACTCCTCTTCGATCTTCTTTATCTCATCCTTGCTCATGTCCACTGCTGAGAACACGAAATCCACGTCTGCAGCCACTTTGTCTACTTCATTCACATTAAGGATGGTAAGGTTCTTAACATTCTCCGGAATGTCTTTTTCCATCTTCCAGCGGCCTTCCACAGCCTCGGCATATGTGTGTCCGGCGGATCTTGGGCTTGCAGCCACAGCTGTGACTTCAAACCAGGGATGATTATCCAGGAGGTCAATAAATCTCTGACCCACCATACCGGTAGCACCTAGGATTCCTACTTTCAGCTTCTCACTCATGATCTACGTTCCTTTCTTGTTAGCCTTCTTTTTTTCTCGCATCGGAAAGATGCTTTTTATTATATATACTGAGGAATTCTTCGGATTCCTCTATTTCCTTTTCCATTGCATTAAGTCCCGGAGCGCCCTTAGTGTTTCTCTTATTCACACAAGTCTCCATGGAAACTGCTTCATATATGTCATTTTCAAACATATCGGAGAATTCCTTTAATTTCGAAAGCTCCATATCGTCAATGGCAATGTTTTTATCTATGCAATATAACACTATTCTGCCGATAACGCTATGGGCATCTCTGAAAGGCATTCCTTTTTTCACCAGGTAGTCTGCTGCATCAGTAGCATTTGTAAAGCCCTGCTTAGCGCTTCGCTCCATTCTCTCTTTTCTGAATTTCATGGTGCGGATCATGCCGGTAAAAAGTATCAGGCAGTTTTCCACCGTATCCATGGCATCAAAAGAGAATTCCTTGTCCTCCTGCATGTCCTTATTGTATGCCAGCGGAAGGCCTTTCATGGTGGTGAGCATGGAAGTCAACGCGCCGTATACCCTGCCGGTCTTTCCACGGACCAGCTCGGCTATGTCGGGATTCTTCTTCTGCGGCATGATGGATGAACCTGTGCTGTAGGTATCGTCTATTTCCACAAAGCCGTATTCGTTACTGTTCCATATGATGATCTCCTCGGAGAACCTGGAAAGATGCATCATGATCATGGATAGAGCGCTTAAAAACTCTATGAGGTAATCCCTGTCTGATACACTGTCCATGCTGTTAAATGTAGGACCAAAAAAACCTAAAAGTTCTGCCGTCATCTCCCTGTCAAGGGGATATGTGGTACCTGCCAGAGCACCGGCCCCCAGAGGACAGTAATTCATGCGGTAATACATGTCGTTAAGCCTGGCCCTGTCTCTTTTAAACATCTCGAAATATGCTCCGAAATGATGTGCCAGGGTTACGGGCTGCGCTTTTTGCAAATGGGTAAAGCCCGGCATATATGTCTCTTTGTTTTCCTTCATCACCTTAAGGATCTCGGAAAGCAGATCATATAAAGCCTCGTCTATGCTTTCCATGCGGCTTCTGGTATAGAGCCTCATATCAAGCGCCACCTGATCATTTCTGGATCTTCCCGTATGGAGCTTCTTACCGGCATCTCCCACTCTTTCCGTGAGGACAGCCTCCACGAAGGAATGGATGTCTTCATACTCGGATGTGATAATGAGCTTTCCGCTATCCACATCCTCCAGTATAGAATCAAGCCCCTTTAATATATCATCCCGTTCTTTTTCCGAAATGATGCCTGCAGAAGAAAGCATCTTCACATGGGCCTTTGAGCCCTCCACATCTGCGTGAAAAAGTCTCTTATCGAATTCTATGGATGCATTAAATGCATATACCATATCATCTGTATCTTTTGTAAATCTGCCTCCCCAAAGCTGTGCCATCTCTATTCCTCTCCCTCAGGATGCCTCTCCTTATATGAAAAGATGCATCCGCAATAATCCTGTCTGTACAGGTCATATTCTTTTGAAAGCTCTATAGACCTTTTATATCCGTTTCTTTTCTTAAAATCCGACGGAAGATATTTCACTCCGTATTCTGCCGCAAGTTCCTCACCTATGGTGTTCAGAAGCTCTGCGTCCTTAAGCGGGCTTATGGAAAGTGTAGTGGTGAAATAATCCGCCCCCGTCTCCCTTGCTGCTTTTGCAGCCTCGGTCAGCCTGAGTCTGAAGCATATCTCACACCTTTTTCCTCTTTCGGGTTCTTTTTCGAAGCCCTTCACGGCATCATAGAACTCTATTGTTTCATACCGCCCCGGCATAAGTGTCACCGGGTTTTTAAAGGGCATATTCGATATGAGACGTTCCAGTTCCTGAAGCCTCTTATCGTACTCCGCTTTCTTATCTATATTCGGATTATAGAAAAGATCCGTGATGGAAAAATACTCTGAAAGATATTCCAGCACATAACTGCTGCATGGTGCACAGCAACTGTGTATGAGAAGTTTCGGAGTTCCTTCCAGCCTTTTCAGGATCTCATCCAGTTCCTTTTGGTAATTCCTATTTGTCATCTGCCTCTTCGGATTCTTCTACTGCCGGTTCTGCGGCTTCCTTCTTTCCGAATAATGCCTTCACAGGCAGCATACCGGGTGCCCTGTGATAGAAATACATGACCACAAGTGCCACTATGTATATTGCTGCCATAACCAGTGTGAAATATATATTCTTTGTGATATATCCAAATACCAGCTGGACTATGATCACTGCCCCGTGAAGCCATACCGGTGTATTATCAAGGAAAAAGCAAAGCAGCGCTTCCAGCACTATAAATACCAGTACCGGGATGATGCCGTAGCGTAAGGGCTTTACACATATGATAGCTGCAGCCACAGATGCCACCAGATACAGCGCTATAAGGATAAACAGCTTATACTTTTCATAGAAATTATTGTTAGAAACCTGTGAATCGTTCATGACATTACCTCGCTAAATTAATACGATGAAGTATTATAGCATACTTTCGGAAAATGTATTTATAATTTGTGAAATTACCATTGAAAAAATAGGGGGGCTCTAATATAATAACCGTTGTATTGCTCCGATAGCTCAGTTGGTAGAGCACTTCACTCGTAATGAAGGGGTCGTCCGTTCAAGCCGGATTCGGAGCTTTTTTATACCCTTTTGCCGGATATGCCCTATACAGAGAGCTGCCACTACTGCGGCGGCTTCCATGAAGACTCGCCACATGTGGGACGTGCCATCCAGTTATAAAGGATAGCCTATCTCTGTAGCTTTATTCGAAAGAATACTATCTATCTCAGACTTAGAATATACATCTATCCCCGCATTCATAAAGACCTGCTTATAGGCATTGTCATCGCTGAAATCAGCCTCAGTCGTTATCTCATTAAAGTTATCATCGAGCACTCCGTATGAGTAATAATAGGTGGTATCCCCACCCGCTGCTTCTGTGGAATATGTATATACCACCAGATGGTCTGTATCGGTACCCTCAAAGGATATGGGTTCAAAAGATCCGTTACGATCCACATAGAACTCCAGCGGGCAGTATTCAGTTTCCACGCCGTAATAGAATTTATAGTTGCCGTCTTTATCTATGAAGGCATCACTGGAGTAATGGATGGCTGCACCGCCTGAACCTCCGGTCTCGATGGTTCCGTCATCGTTAATGATGGTTTCCGATCTGGACCACATGTCTGCGTCATATATGATATTTAGTTCTCCGTCTATCTCCTTTATCACCAGAAACAGAGTGAAAATCTCCGGTCCCTCGAATTCCACACTTACAAGAAGCTCCGGCTCTCCGTCGGAACCGCAGTCAATCATTCTGTACATGGGATCTGAAGAAACATGCATTTCCATGTATTCATCCCCGGAGGAGATCAGATCAATGATCTCATTTATGTCATAGGCGCTTCCCACCGAAAGCACATTCCCCGGGCTCACATACTCAGCCTTATCTGCTGCCCCCGTATATACGGCCTTCACTTCACCACCCTTAAACAGTTCATAAAGATCGCTGTCGCTTTTGGAATCTCCTGTAGATTCAGACTTCTGCGGCTCTGTGACTGCATCTTCAGATGCGTCACTTACTGTCTCCTCTTCAGCCTTATCCAAAGCATCATCCGTGGCTGCTCCTCCGCAGCCACTCAGCATAGATATCGCCATTCCCATCGCTAAGAAAACACTTAATACTTTCTTTTTCATTTCCAAATACACTTCCTTTATCTTCTTTATGCTTTATTTCGGCATTCTTCCAAAAGCTTTGTCTTCAGAGTGAGTTCCTCTTTCAGATTCTTATTATAGCTTTCCAGCGTATGCAGATACTGCTGATGATCGGTGTCATCCTCAATCCTCATCTGGAAGCCTCGCACCCTCTTCCCATCGTAAAGATACTTCACGCCGATCTTATATATCCTGCCGTTATTCTCATAATACTGTTCCCTGGAGACCTCATCACTCAGGAAATCCAGGATCCATTTATCCACCATATTTCTGATCTCCTCATCAGCAATAGGCTTGTCGGCAAAAGTGTGCTGAAGAGCAGGCAGATAGAACTTGGCCTTATCTGTGGCTCCCAGAAAATTCTGTCTGAAATCAAAGGATACATAGCCCACATCTCCGCTGTTCAGCAAAGTCTCCAAAATGGTGTCATCCATGGAATACAGTGTGGTCCTGTCCATAATGATGAGATACACTATGGCATCCACAGCATATGCTACGGGAACCCATTCCACTGCCTCTGTTATCATCCTTCCCACGAAGAATGCAAACACCGTCACCACCTGGGTCACCACCATAAGGCTGAGATTCGTTCTGGATGCATCTGGTTTCTTTTTAAAGGCATATATCAAAGCACCAAGACCTATCACCACATACAGGATCACCAGGGGATAGAAGAAGGCATGTACAGGTCCGTATTCTTTATCCAGTACGGAAATCCCATACTGCTTTATAATGGTCACTTTCTTATAAAATACCTGGTCAAATCCGGTAGAAAGGGCTCCTGCATAGATAAAGGAACTGGCCAGCAAAGCAATAAAGATAGCCCACCTGGGGAGTTTTATCTTTCCCAGAGAAAAGATGCTGATAGTGATGACAAGTTCCATATATACGCCGCCCAGGTAGACGAATTTCGTACCCGACATGGCTGCACCCACATCCGGAGATACCGCCACCATCACATATCCTATGGTAGCAAGGGGCATAAGCACATATATCAGCGTAAAACTGATGTCACAGTTTTTATGCCATCTCCAAAAATA
Organism: Lachnospiraceae bacterium; assembly: GCA_024688505.1. Lineage (GTDB taxonomy): Bacteria > Bacillota > Clostridia > Lachnospirales > Lachnospiraceae > FD2005. The sequence continues at coordinate 11,783 of JAILDZ010000090.1, read as the reverse complement.
TATGGCAGAGCATATGGTAACAATAATAAACATGGAAAGATAATATATTAATACCATTATGCATTCACCACCTTTACAAAATCTATAAATGTATCAGCGGGTACCGGCTTCGAGAAATAGAATCCCTGGAGCTGGTCGCATCCCAGTTTTTCCAGAAGGACCTTCTGCTCCACTGTCTCCACGCCCTCCACCGTGATCTTATAGTGCATCTCATGAAGCATGCGAATGGTGTTTTCCAGATACAGCATAGCGTTCTCGTCTCCTTCACCGTTCTTGGGATGTATGGCACTCCACAGGATAGACCTGTCCAGCTTGACCCCCGTAAACGGCATCTCCACCATATATGAGAAATTAGAATATCCCGTACCGAAATCATCAAGGGAAATATCAAATCCTTTATTAAAAAGGCTCTTAACGGTGCCTGCCAGGGCTCCCGGGCTGTCTGCTGTTGCGGACTCTGTGATCTCCAGATTGATCCTTTCAGGTGATATCTGATACTTGGCCATAGTCCTTTCAAATTCGTTTACCAGACGCCTGTTCATGCACTGCACCACAGATAGATTGATATCCACGTATTGAATGCCGATCCGGTACAGCTGCCTTTCCTGATAGAATCTGCAGACCTCGTCAAACACAAAGGCACCAATATCGAGAATAGTTCCGTTCTTCTCTGCTACAGGAATAAATTCATCCGGCGGAATGAATCCCAGCTCATCATCAAAAAGACGAAGCAGCGCCTCGGCAGAAAGGATGGTTCCCGTCTTCTTATCCCAGATAGGCTGATAATACACCTTAAAAGATCCGTTCCGAAGCGCCTTCTTTACCGCACTTTCAGTCTTTATCCTGTGCTGGTAGCTGCTTATAGCTGTAAGTGCGTTAAGCTCGTTTGAATCATTCCCCTTAAATTTCATGTCGATAAGAAGAAGGATCTGCTCCAGTGTGGACACGTCCCGTGGGATCCTGACAGTGCATATCTGCACAGGAAACACCGACTGAAAATCTCTTTTTCCCCAGGGATCGTCAAATCTGGCAAATATCTCTTCCTTCAGAAGGTTCGTCTGCTCTTCTGCCATATGCATCCCGCAAAGAACAAAGCAGCCGTTTCCGCAATAATAACATTGCATGTCTCCGCCTGTCCTTTGAAGCCATGCCGCTATCTCCTTCAGAATGTCATTTACATACTGAACTCCTATAGTGGAGTTATAGTAATTGATGTCTGAAAGCTTCACCGTGATAAGCTGCGCATCTGTGCCCTCCAGCAAGCTGCCCATATATTCTATGAAAGAATATCTGTTATATATTCCGGTATTATGATCTATTATGTCGCCTTTATCATCAAGTGTGAAAAGCAGGCCAAGGAGTCCCATGGACTGGAAGAAACTCTCTATGGGTACATAGGGGTATACTGCCTGGATCATGATGGGAAGAATGCTGGCAAGCATAAGGAACACCAGCATCATCTGTTTACCGTGGCTCATACTGTGTCTGTTTTTCACAGCCATTGCCACCGCGAAAAAGATATATAACACCGCCACCAGATAGAACACATTAAAGAGCGGACCTCTGGTATATCTACCGGCATCATCATAATAAAAAGCCAGTCTGTTCGCGGGGTTAATCAGAACCAGGATCTCCACCGCTATAAGCGGTATGGAAAGAATAATGATGGAGTCTCTCCTCATGAGTTTTAATATCCTAAGCTCATAGATGAGATATACCCCAATGAGAAACGGCAGAGCATTATGAAGGAGCATATAAGCATTGTTCCATATATCCTGCCTAAGATGCTTTTCCGGATTCGGGAAAGAATTCATGTAAGCACACATTATATCTGCAAAGGTGCACATAAGACAGCAGATAATGACAGCCAGATATATTCTGTTTGCTCTTTTAGTCAGTCCTTTTTTTGCAATGACATATGCAGTAATGAATAAGAGTATTACGATTGCCGAAAGGTTAAAATCAATATTATAGATCATTCCCCGTCTCTCCTGATAAATATATGTTTCCGGCAGGCCATCATACTAACGCATTGGCAGATTTATCCTGTAATGCTGCATTTATGGCTTTCATGAGAAGCTCGTTTTCCATGGGCTTTAATAGGTAGCCCTCGGGTTTTAATTTCATGGCAGCCCTGATCATGTCCTTATCATTCACACTGGTGAGAAAAAGGACCTTCATGTCTTTTGTCTCCGGATTATTTCGGATGTTTTCCAGTACCTCTCTTCCGTCCATTTCAGGCATCTCGTAATCAAGCAGCATAAGATCCGGCTTATTTTTCTTCAGTGCTTTTAGCGCTGCCTTTCCGGAGCTTGATACAGAAACTCTGTATTCTTCCTTCAGCACAGCCCGCAGGCTTCGTAGCAATACCGCATTATCATCCACTATCATGACCTTCGGCCTGTTATCATAATAAGCCGAAGAATAGCTGTTTAAAATGGCTTTTTGCACTTCAGGAGCCATATCCAGCGCCCTTGTCACAGTCTTTAACACATCCATGGCTTCTGCCGGTTTTTCCAGCTGTCCTATGGGGTCCCCCAGGTATTTGGCCAGAAATTCCGTATATTTAAGGGTGGTTCCGAAAGCCAGTATCTTCCCGCCCTTTTCTGTCTGAAGCTTCATAATGTCCACATTTGCATTATCATGAAGATCCTCCAGATTGACGATCAGAAGATCCGCTTTTTCTTTTTCGTACAGAGCCACTCCCGCCTCTATTCCATTTTCACACGTGATAAGCTCAAATGCTTTTACGTTTCGAAGGATCTCATCCACATCAGAGAGCGCATAGGCTGTGCTGCTGCAAAGTATTATCTTATCCAAAACTATTCTCCGTTATAAGTGATCAGATATGTTCCACTGCATCCCTTATGCTGTCCACTCCGATCAGTTCTATCCCTTCAGGATTCTTTATGCCCTTTAAGGAACTGCGTGGTAGTATACATTTTTTAAACCCAAGCTTTGAAGCCTCATTCACCCGCTGTTCGGCCATATTCACGGATCTCACTTCGCCGGAGAGTCCCACCTCTCCGAAGCAAATGGTATCCTCGCTTATTACCTTGTCTTTAAAGGATGAATATATGGCAAGCATCAGTCCCAGATCTACCGCCGGCTCATTCATCTTGATCCCACCTGCTATATTCACATATGCATCGTAGTCTCCCAGGGGGATCCTCATTCTCTTCTCCAGCACTGCCATAAGCAGGTTCACTCTGTTATAATCTGTGCCCACGGCAGTACGTCTTGGCATGCCGAAAGCGCTCCTGCTCACCAGCGCCTGGATCTCTATCAAAATGGGTCTGGTGCCTTCTATGGAGCATGCCACAATGGAGCCGCTCTCCCCCTTTGGGCGTCCCTCCAGCATAAACTCCGAAGGATTCATGACCTCGGACAGTCCGTCCGAACGCATTTCAAACACGCCTATCTCATCGGTGGATCCGAACCGGTTCTTCACTCCCCGAAGAATGCGGTATGAAGCATGTCTGTCTCCTTCGAAATAGAGTACCGTATCCACCATGTGTTCCAGCACTCTGGGGCCCGCCACCACACCTTCCTTGGTCACGTGTCCCACTATGAATATGGAAATGTTAAGTCCTTTTGCGATCTGCATCAGAACTCCTGTGGATTCCCTCACCTGGGAAACAGATCCCGGTGCGGAACTCACGTCGTCATTATACATAGTCTGGATAGAATCGATCACCACTATCTCAGGCTTCTCCCGTTCTATCACGCCTCTTATTATTTCCAGGGATGTCTCGCAAAGAAGTGTCAGGCTATCCGAAAAATCGCCCATTCGGCTTGCCCGCATTTTGATCTGATGGAGAGATTCCTCTCCGGATACATATAACAGTTTTCTTCCGTCCTTCGAAAGATTCCTGCATACCTGAAGAAGGAGGGTGGATTTCCCGATGCCGGGGTCTCCTCCCACCAGTATCATGGAGCCTTTCACCACTCCTCCACCCAGCACTCTGTCGAGTTCACCGATATGTGTGGATGTCCTTTCTTCAGATGTGGATTCTATCTCTGAAAGCCGCATGGGCGTAGCCTGGGATACTGCTTTCCGTTCCGTTTTAGTGGCTTTCTTGTCCACCACCTCTTCCACGAAAGTGTTCCATTCGTGGCAGGCGGGGCACTGTCCCATCCACTTTGAAGCCTCATATCCGCAGGACTGACAGAAAAATACGCTTTTTAAAGATTTTGCCATTTTATGACTTATGCCTTAGTTACCTTCACATCTACGGAGCCGCCCTCATCAAGCTCCACACCGAATGAAAGCTTTCCGCCCAGGTTTGTCTTCATAAGACCTGCGTCCTTGCCGTTTAATTTGATGTTGTAATCAGTCTCAGGCAGCAGTTCAAGTGTGATCTGTGAATCATCGGGGCCGGATACTTTGAAAGACACTTCGTTTTCAGAAGACTTCAGGTTTTCTACCGCTGTTCCGGGTACGGATTCGTATACAAATGCACCGTCTTTTTCCAGCTTCGTTATTTCCTTAAAGGTCTTCACCTTATATGTAGCGCCTTCATGCTTAAAGCCGTCCAGTTTCGATTTGTCAGCTCTGGTATAATCTCCGAAGCTGATGCTTCCATCTGACTCACTTCTGATTAGTTGTTCGATCACTGCCATTTTAGTTTTCCTCCAGAATCGAAAGATATCGCTGCCTTTGCAGCACAATAATACAACTTGATTATAATATACCGATGTGTAAATATCTATCTTCTTTTTTCTGCTTCGGATAATAAAAGATAGCACCAGATGATGCCGGATAATAAAGATATGGCAGAAATGATGATGGCCGGGTCAGTGTTATATATATTTCTTCCGATCAGGAGCATAAGAGAAAACACTCCTCCGAATGCCTCCATGATAGCCACTATCCCGCATATGATTATAGTTTCTTTGTTCATAACCGATCTCCTTTCAAAAATCACTGTTCCTTAATTTTTGTTGAGATCAGATTACAACACATAATGTCCGATTATATGGACACGATCATTTTTCTCCCGGCTTCCTGCCGAGCTTTATTCTGTCAAAGCATAGCGGATATACTCCCAGTATCACAAAAGTCACTATCGTATATCTTACAGTGCGGACCATAAACGAAGCCATGGTTCCCGAACTTAAAAAATCCGATGAAAACGGTAATTTAAGCAGTGTGTTAAGTCCAAAATAAAATGCCAGGCCGAAGATCAGACGAAGCGCACATTTCACAGGGTCCTTTGTGTTTTTAAAATCCACATATCTTTCTTCAAACCATATGGCTGCAAATAGTCCTGTCATGATACCGAGGCCGGTAAAATAGTCATTTGTCCTGCAGTAAAAAATGCCGATAAGAGATATGAGCCAGATAATGAACATCATCTTATAACGGCTTTTTAACGCTCTCTCCAGGCGCGGAATGATCATTATCACCGCAAAGCCCACAGTCCATCCCACCAACACGTCTGTGGGATAATGCACACCCAGGCTGAATCTGGAAATGCCCACTAAAAAGGGAATACCTATTCCGATAGCAAGCAGGATCTTAAAGTTTTTTCCTTCCCTGCCCTTATATGCCGGAAAGGATCCGTACATGATGCCTGAATTCATGGAATGTCCGCTGGGAAATGAAAAACCCTGGGCGGCTATATCATATATATCATATTTACTGTTCACAGGTTTTAAGCACTTGATCCCGGGATTGTCAAAATACGGTCTTCTTCTAAGGAACACGTTTTTTATCATAGGATTCAAGACCAGGCCCGTGACCATGTTTATCCCTATGAACTTTGCCATCTCCTTGTCATAGCACCAATAGAGAAACGCCATGACGCCGATCATCACAGCCTCTTCTCCGAGGGTGGTAAAGAAAGACATTATATACACTCCGGCGGTGCCCAGAATGCTCTGGATAGCTTCCATAAGCTGCACTTCCCAGTTATAGTAAAAAGTCATACCTTCCATAGTCAGTTTATATGAAACCTCCTTCTAAGCTCCATGCGGGCAGTCCTGCCCCCCAGGATAAGTGTGCCGAGGAATACCAGCACTGCGGATAAAAAAGCGATTTCTGACATGAGGGGGTGCTTCACCACACCCGTCTTTATAAGTATCAGCGTAACGACCCCCAGCACTATCACAAAAAGCTGAGGCATCATGTATGTCTGCCAGTTTCTCCTGTTCGTAAACATTAGTATTATAAAAACAATATCCACTCCGGCCAGAGCTCCCGGCAGTATATAATCCACGGACCATCCGTAGGCTCCGAAGATATAATCCACCAGCGCCACCAAAAGCACTCCCGTGATCATTATAAAGAAAATCCTGTGAAGGTATCCTTTATCCCTTGCCAGTTCATACAGGATGAAAATGGGATAGGCAAGGATAGCCGCCACCGCAATGCTCCACATATACTTGGTTGGCACATTATAATTAATAAAAACACATATGGCTGTTGTGATGATCCAGATGAAAAGAATGATCCTGAAGGCATAATTCATCTTTTTCGTCTTTACCTTGATATCCGGATACCAGTCTTCCACCTTGTCGTCTTTTTCCAGGACTGTATGACAAAGAGGACACTTTTCCGATGTATCGGACACCTCTATCATGCATGCATTACATCTGCTCATTTAATATACCCCGTTTGTCTCTATCCGCACACTCACTCCGTCACGAGCTATCTGACGAAACACATTTCTCTGAATGGCAGAGCTCATATATGCAGATGTGAATGTGTATACCAGTGTGTCCTTATATGATGTGATGGTAGCCTTTATATTCTGCCCTATAGAGAATGACAGGAACGAATAGAACATGTCTATATAGGGCTCGTATTCAGGTGGAACCTGAATATTTCCTATGTTTGTCACCGTGGATGTATTTGCAGTGGCATTCTTTTCATAAATGAGTTTCATGGCCATATTCTTAAGCGGCAGCGGCACTGCCCTGCTTATGAACAGATCCTCGTTTGAAACATTATATGAAAAGATGGCTTCCAGGTTTTCCTTGGTGATCTGTGACCGAAGGCTTTCTCTGGTGATAGCCGTTATTTCCTCAAATGAATAATCATCCTTTTCCGGTTTAAACTCCGCACTCACCATGGCAAAGAAATTCTTCGTGGTGCTGGATTCAAAGAAGGGACGCAAGTTCACGGGTACCGCTATCCTCACAGGTTTTTTAACTGTGATACGGGCTCTGTTTTCCTGATAGATAGCATAGATATATGCAGCGATCAGATACTCATTTATGGAGCATCCGTACTTTTCCTTGGCAGCCTTTTTAAGCTCTGCCACCTGCATAAATCCATGTACCACGCCAAAGCCGTCATATGGCAGTTTTTCGCCGCGGATCATAAAGGATTTGGTGGATTTATATATGCTCTTATTACCCTTTTTATAATTTCTCTTATAGCTGTCTTCCCTGTCCAGTGAAGTGTCGGCAGACAGTCCGTCTCCCATTTTTTCCATCAGTTTTGGGTGCGACAGGCGAAGATACTGGAATGCCAGCTCCCGCGTGAAGCCTATTATTCCCATTCCGTCTGTCAGAGCATGAAATGCTTCCACATTGATCCTGGTCTTATAATATGTGACACGGAAAAGATAGCTGTTATTCTTCGTGGCATGTATAAGCCTGCAGGGATATGTATCCTCCGGCTTCACTCTGGGTGCCTTTTTACCGTTCTCTTCGAAATAGAACCAGAAAAAGCCTATGCGAAGGCGCAGATTAAAGCCCGGGAATTTGGGTGTCACACGGTCCACTGCCTGCTGAAGGATCTCGGGATCTATCTCTTCTTTCAGGATCACACTGAGTCTGTATGTATTTGTCATGTCCTCTCCTGCTATGACAGGAAAGATGTTTGCTGTGTTATCCAGCCGTTCCCATTTAAGATCTTCTTTTGCCATGTTTCACTTTCGCACCGGTTTTACTGTTTCTGTTATTCTTTTTGCCCATGAGCATAAAGATGTATATCAGGCCTCCTGTAATAACGGCCCCGGTGAATATGCTGAATGCAGCTATATAAAATGCCATCTTTTGCTTTTTCTTCAGTTTATGAGAGTTTCCCACGGTATTATCCGTGGCAGTCTCTGTGGGGGCTACAGCCTCCTCTGTGCTGTACTCATGAGTATCCTGGGTGGATGCCTGGGGCAGATATGAACTCCCCCATACATTACTCGTAGATCCTGAAGTGCTTCCGGTTTCCGGCACGAGAGGCTCTTCCGTGGCCACATACTCGTCCCGGTCATCTTCCGTATCTTCCGGCTTTCCTTCGCCGTTTTCCCAGTCTATCTTTAGAGGATCGCTGGCCAGATCCCCGTCAAACATATTATGCGCGCGCACCACCACATAGGTTTCTTTTTTCGGATCCAGTTTTACGGTGAATTCAAAGTCCTCATCATAGGAATTATACAGGGCATTATTTCCCGGCCAGGGAATATATTCGGAATACGTGAGCCCTTTATCCAGTGAATAATCATAGTATATAAGTGCATCGTCCTTATCTTCTCCGTGGACTGAAAGCTTCACTTCCCCGGTCTCTTTATCTGCATGGACCTGTGTCACGGTACATGCATCGGGTGCGGTCTGTTCATCAAGCGTAGCCACTACGGATGACCCTAACGGGACACTTTGGAGAGAGGTAGCTGCAAAGCCCCTGTAATCTACTCCGGTGGATGTGCTGTACAGGCCGAAATACTGAGCCACACAGGTGGCATCAAGCACTCCAAGTGCCTGTTGTTTTTCTATGGTATTGCATTTCTCCAAATCCGATGAATAGTCCAGATAGCAATGTTCTATTATGACAGCGGGAATAGCCCTGTTTGCTGTCTCCCGAAGCAGACCGTAATAATCTGCTCCGTCAGAACCGTTTCTGGTCTTTGCCCCTCTGATAAGCGAACCGTTTGCTCCCATAGCCGACAGAAATAGCTGTGCAAACTGATATCCGTAATTATTGAATGGAGTGCTTTTCTGGATCAGCACTTCGGAGCCGTATTTTTTATGGTCGTTGCTGGCATTATAGTGGATACTGAAAAGAAAACTGGCGCCCACATTCTGGGCATACTGCGCTCTGTCCGAAAGAGACATATCCACATCGGAATTTCTGGTCATATATACCGTGCAGTTATCGTATTTCGACAGTTCCGCATACATGGCCTGAGCGGTGATGAGCGTCATGTTCTTTTCTATGGGGCCGTAGGCATTGGCTCCTTCGTTACTGCCCCCATGTCCCGGATCTATGACTATCACCACATGATCCCCGGTAGTCTGAAGTCTGGGGTCAGCAAAAGCCCTCTCCGGAAAAATGGACAGGGCTAATATGACAGATAATAATATGATTGAAAGAATCTTAGAAGTTATATTTTTCACTGTACATCTTATACATGGATTCAAACTCCGGTGTATTCTCCTCTCTCAGATTCCCTATGTAGCTATGGGCATCCAGCATGTCGTCATCCACCTGTATCATGGTGACAGCCACATTGGAACAATGATCCGACACTCTCTCCAGATTGATAAGAATATCCTCTAATAAAACACCGAGTTCAATGGTACATTTTCCTTTTTGGAGGCGCTTCACATGGCGCTTTCTGGCCTTATCGTTAAGACCGTCTATAACTTCTTCCAAAGGCTCCACTTTCTTGGCGGCAGAAAGATCATTCTCTCTGTATGCAGTCACTGTGGTGGAGACTATTTCACGGACTGCCGCCGTATATACATCCAGCTCATCCTTGCCCTTGGAGCTGAAGGTCAGTTCCTTTTTATTCATCTGAACGGCGATCTCCGCTATGTTCAGGGCATGGTCACTTATACGCTCAAAATTGGTGATGCTCTGAAGGATTCTGGTAACCTTCTCACTGTCTGAAACAGTGAGATTCTTTCCTCCCAGTTTCACAAGATAGGTGCCCAGTCTGTCCTCATATGTATCTATGGCAGATTCCAGTGCGGTGACCTTTGCCGCCTTTTTCTTGTCAAATACATTTAAAAGGTCCAGTGCATTCTTAAGACATTTTTCTGTGAGCTCAGCCATACGGTCGGATACTGTGATGCATTGTGCCACAGCGAAAGCAGGCTGCTCCAGGAATCTTTCGTCCAGCATACGAAGCTCTGCCGTGTATCCTTCCATCTCCTTATCCGTATCATCCTCATCATCTTTGATGGTAAGCTCTGCCAGCTTCTCCAGCAGGCCGTTCACGGGAAGCAGGATCAGCATGGTGGCCACATTAAATGAAGTATGGAATATGGCTATACCCCATGTGGAAGCCGTGGTATTTAAAAATGCAAATGGATGGAACAGATTGATGGTATAGAAAATGAGCACAAATATGACAGTTCCTATCACATTAAAATACAGATGTATGAAGGCCGCTCTCTTGGCCTTGGCCTTGGCTCCGATACTGGATATCATGGCTGTGGAACATCCGCCGATGTTCTCCCCCAGGATCACCGGAATAACTGTCCAGTAATTAATGACACCTGTCATGGCCAGGACTTCCAGAATACCGATGGATGCGGAAGAGCTCTGTACCACTACGGTGAGCACTATACCTATTATGATCCCCAGTATGGGGTTATTCAGTTTCAGAATGAACTGGGAGAATTCGGGCATTTCTGAAAGAGGTGATGCAGCATCGCTCATGGCGGTCATTCCATACATGAGCACCGAGAATCCCAAGAGGATCTGCCCTACATCCTTCTTCCTGTCGCTCTTTGCAAACATCATCATCAAAATACCGATGAAAGCCACCACCGGTGAAAATGAGGATGGCTTTAAGAGCTGAAGTATTATGCTTTCTCCCTGGATACCGGAAAGAGCCAGTATCCATGCTGTGATGGTGGTACCGATATTGGCACCCATTATGATCCCGATACCCTGTGTCAGTTTCATGATACCGGAGTTTACGAAACCTATGACCATGACTGTGGTGGCTGCCGAAGACTGTATCACGGCTGTCACCACAGCGCCAAGCAGCACACCCTTAAAGGGCGTGCTGGTAAGGTGTTCGAGTATAGATTCCATTTTCCCGCCGGCTACTTTCGAAAGCCCGTCTCCCATAGCACTCATGCCATAGAGAAAGAGGGCTATACCGCCGATGAGGCTTAAGAAATTAAAGATGGTCATTTCTTATCTTCTTTGCTCTTCTTATCCTTGTCTTTTTCCTGCTCTTTCACTGCGTCTTCGGGTTTTTCTATCTGAGCGATCGCAGCTTTTTGCATAGGAATACGGCAGTTACGATTGCTTCCGAATTCCACTATCACTGTGTCATCCTGTATATCTATTACCACTCCATAGAAGCCGCTGCTTGTGAGTACCGTATCTCCTACGGCAAGTGTGGACATCATGGCGCTCTTCTGCTTCTGTTCCTGTCTCTGGGGACGGATCATCAGAAAATACATTACTGCAAAAAGTCCTACGATCCAAAGAACCGAGAACCAGTTTGATGCAGCAAATCCGCCTGCTGTACTACTGCTAGCTAATAACATTTTTAATTTCCTCCTAACACTTAAACGCTGCCTGTTATTTTATATGAAAATGCCCGAAAAGTCTACTCTTTTTCAGCCTCTGCCATACCTGAAAGCTTTGCCTTTTTATACTCAGCGAATCTGCCTTCGTCTATGGCTCCTCTGATCTCTTCCATCATGGTATTGTAGAAATACAGATTATGCATGACCGCAAGGCGCATGCCAAGCATTTCTTTTGCTTTCAAAAGATGCCTGATATAGGCCCTGCTGTATTTTTGGCATGCGGGACATCCACAGCCTTCCTCGATGGGACTCATATCTCTCTCATATTTCTTATTCAGGAGATTAAT
>JAILDZ010000127.1 GCA_024688505.1 Lachnospiraceae bacterium | reverse complement strand
GGCTTAATGATATAGTCCTTTGCATTCACTTCCCTGCACTTTATCACAGTGGCTTTATCGTTTTTAGAAGTAAGGAAAATTATCGGAACTTCACTATAACCCATGGAGCGGATAGATTCCACAGTGGCCACACCACTTAGTGACGGCATCTCTATGTCCATGATGATAAGATCCGGTATACCCTTGGCCTTTATGAAATTAATGGCAGCAAGACCGCTTTGGAGCGTGATGATATTATAATCATCTTCGGAAAGAGCTGTGGCGGTCTGTTCCAGACTGAGATATGAATCGTCCACCACCATGATATCGAGCTTACGGCTCTTCACAGCCTGACGTTCTTCATTAAGCTTATCCACTGCGCCTGCATTATCCGTGCTTGCTATCTTCTCAGATACGATCCTGATGCCTGCATTTGCTGACTCGCTTAAGTCTATGGTCTCACCGCCCTTGATAATGCGAACCACAGGACGCAGCGTATCCTCTGTGTGTTCCACCACCAGGGCCTTTTCTCCTGTGGACAGATGCACCTCCGTGGCCAGAGGATATGCGGGGATCACGCTCCTCATGGCTTCCACCACCTGGCGGTTAAAGAGGATATCAATACCGCCTATCAGATACTCGAAAGCCTCCACCGGAGTATAGGGAGCCTTATATGGTCTCCGGCTGATAAGGGCATCATACACATCCACAGCATGGACGATCTTCGTCATGAGAGAAAGCTCATTTCCTTCTTTCCCCAGCGGATATCCGCTGCCGTTTTCGTTTTCATGATGACACATCACGGCCTGGCGTACACCGGAAGATATTTCCGGATTATCATAGAGGATATCATAGGAATACTTCGGATGTTTCTTTATCTCGGCATATTCTTCGTCGGTAAGAGTCCCGGGCTTATTCAGGATGTCCAGGGATATCTTCTGCTTGCCGAGGTCGTGGCATATACCCGCCTGGCAAAGCTCCATCACTTCTTCATTCGACATACCCATATACAGGCCCACAGCCACGGCATATACAGCCACGTTCACGGAATGATGATAGGTGTAGTCGTCAAAAGATCTGAGGTCGAACATGTCTATACTCAGCCTTTCCATCTTCGAAATATCCGCCACTATCTGTCTGGCAGACATCATTAGTCCTTCAATATCGCTGTTTTTCACAGCCTTGATCCCATCTGTCAGCGTGGAAAAAGATATGGGGTCTTCCACGTTGATATCATCAGATACGCTGTCTATGATATAGGCCCCCAGATATCCTCTGGTCCTTAAGTATCTGATATAATCATCCGTGAGAGCCACGCCCTTTTTCAGCATGAATGAGTACTCGGAATTCACTATATCCCTGGCAAGGATCATTCCTTTTTCAAGTTCGTCCGATGTCACAAATCTCATCTGTTAAATCCTTTCTATGCCTGTATCAGTGACCTCATAGTCTCCATAGTGTTTTCAAAAAGAACGGTATCAAAGTCTCTGACAGCCTTTCCCAGATCCTCCGCAGCATTTTCCACTTCCTTGGAAGAAAAACTGTATTCAGACAGTTCAAACATCACCCGGTTCAGAGTCATGGTATCGAATTCCTCCATGGCTTTTTCCAGGATATCAAGTTTCTCTTTCAGTGCGTCATCATCTATAATCGGGATATCCGAAGATGATGTCTTAAGCACTATAGCTTCCAGATTATCAGCCATAGTACGGTATTCTTTTATAAAAGTCTTATGGAAACGGTTTATGGTGACAAAATCCCGTTTGTCCGGTGCATCTTCCAGCCTCTTCGCCTTAGTTGCCAGGTCATTTGCTCCTATAAGCGCTGCAGAGTTTTTCATGGAATGGACCTTTATACGATACAGGTCCAGTGCATCTTCATCTCCGTTCATCATGCTTTGCATGTAGTAGTCGTCCAGTTCAGCTATCTCCCTGTCCGCCAGGCTGCAGAACTTGCCCATGATGTCAAAGAGCGCTTCCTTTTTCGGCACGTTCATGCAGGCCGCTTTCCAGTCTATGCCCGGAACATCGGGGAAGGCATGTTCCGGTAGCTCTTCGCTATCCGTCGTTATTTCAGTCTCAGGCGCTTCAGCCTCATCTATCAGTTCATCAGCCAGATATGATTTTATTAGACCGAGGAGTTTTTCGGACCTGGTGGGTTTGCTGAGATAATCGTCAAATCCCATCTTCACGTATTTATCCTTGGCTCCGACTCCTGCATTTGCGGTCATGACTATCACAGGTGTATCCGTATTAAGGTGGGTGCTGTCTTCTTTCATTTTTTCCAGCGTCTCCACACCATCCATTTCCGGCATCATATGATCCAGGAAGATAATATGGTATTTCTTCTTTTTGATAAGCTCCAGCATTTCTGCGCCGCTTAGGGCTTCATCTACATCTGCTTTGATAGTAGATACCAGCCCGGAAAAAACAGACAGGTTCATCTCATTATCGTCCACCACCAGAAGGGAAGCCCTTGGTGCAATGAAGCTTTCGGACTTCACCTCTTCCCGTCTGGAGATATAGTCTTCTATCTTCCCTATAGGCTCCGTATCCATGATCTTTTGGGGAAGCACCACGGTGAAAGTGGTCCCCTCTCCGTATATACTCTTCACATCAATGGTTCCGTCCATCATGTCTACGAGATTCTTTGTGACGGAAAGCCCCACTCCCGTTCCCTCTATATGTTTATTTGCTTCTTTGTCAAATCTGGTAAAAGTATCATACAGATAGGGTATGCTTTCTTCCTTTATGCCTATGCCTGTGTCTGTGACTTTTATGATAAGGTCCAGATTGTCTCCATCTCTTTTACCGCATTCCATGATAAGGTCCACACTGCCCTCATTCGTATATTTGATGGCATTGCTGACGAGGTTTGTGATGATCTGACGTATCCTTAATGCGTCACCTATCAGTATGCTCGGAGTGTTTTCGTCAGCGTAAATAGAAAGGTTCAGCTCCTTTTCCCCTGCCTTCACAGTCTGCATCTCATACACATCGCTAAGCATCACTGCCGGGTTATATTCTTCCGGCACTATGCTCATCTTTCCGGATGCGATCTGTCCCATGTCCAGAAGTCCGTTCACTATGGAGAGGAGCTGCCTGCCTGCCCGGTCTGCGTTGTTTGCATAGCCCACAATGGTGTCATCTCCCGCATCCCTCATGATCATCTCGTTAAAGCCCAGCATGGCATTAATGGGGGTACGTATTTCATGGCTTATGGACGTTAAGAATTCTGTCTTTGCATTATTTGCTATCTCCAGTTCCTTTATGGCATTTGCTTCAGCGGATACATCCATAAACACGCATATGAAGCAATATGGATCGCCGAAGTCATCCTTAGCTGCATTAAGACTCACGGAATAGATCCTGTCATCTTTTTTCCCGTTCAGCCTCAGGGTCTGTTTATCATCCAGAGCTTTTATGAAGAACTCTTCTTCAGCATTTTCATCCAGGACAAAGAGATCCCCCAGATGGCATCTTTCCAGCGTGTCACCGTGGGAGCGGTCTGTGGCATAAGGATTAGCCATCACTATACGCTTATCCGTAGCCA
>JAILDZ010000076.1 GCA_024688505.1 Lachnospiraceae bacterium | reverse complement strand
CTGACCGAAAGCACTCTCGTTTCAGAGAAAGTCCAGCTTAATAATTGAATAGACCTTCGTCAAAGGGGATAGTATGCCCTTTTATTTTTGTACCTTAAAAGAGTAATAGAGACGGAGGATACTGTTTTGAAAAGAATAATATGTTTATTAACTGCTGTCATGATGATGGCAGGCAGTCTTTGCGCGTGCGGCGCATCTAATGTAGAAGCGGCTGATGATGGCAGGCTTTCTATTGTGACCACTATTTTCCCTGAATATGACTGGGTGATGAACATACTTGGCGATAACCCTGCAGATGCAGATGTCACCATGCTCCTTGATGATGGCGTGGATCTCCACAGTTTCCAGCCCACAGCGGATGATATCATGAAGATAGCCACATGCGATGTCTTTATATATGTGGGAGGGGAGTCCGACGAATGGGTAGAGGATGCTCTTTCGGAAGCCACCAATAAGGACATGGTCGTAGTTAATCTCCTGGAGGCACTTGGAGACAGTGTGAAAGAAGAAGAACTGGTGGAAGGCATGGAAGGTGAAGAAGAGGAAGAAGAAGGCGAAGGCGGCGAAGAAGAGGAAGAAGCAGAATATGATGAGCATGTTTGGCTCTCTCTTAAAAACGCGGCAACCCTTACGGAAGTGATCTCTGAAGCTGTATGCGAGGCAGACAGCAGCAACGCGGATGTATATGAGTCTAACACCGCAAAATACACAGCAGAACTTCGGGCGCTTGACAGTGAATACGAGAGTGCAGTTTCGGAAGGCAATGGAAAGACCCTACTTTTCGGAGACCGTTTCCCCTTCAGGTATCTGGTGGATGATTACGGCCTTTCCTACTACGCTGCATTCGTGGGATGCTCTGCAGAGACAGAAGCCAGCTTTGAAACCATCACATTCCTGGCAGATAAAGTAGATGAATTATCCCTTCCCGTTGTGATGACCATAGAGGGCAAAGATCACAGCATTGCAGAAACCATAGTAGAGAATACTGATTCAAAGGATCAGAAGATTCTCACCATGGATTCCATGCAGTCCACCACATCCGATGATGTGGAAAATGGCACCACATATATTTCTGTAATGAAGAATAATCTGGAAGTCTTAAAAGAGGCGCTGAAATAGGAGAAATACCATGGCGATTCTTACCGCACAAAACCTTTCTGTAGGATATGGATCAAATATAGTGGCATCAGATATCAGCTTTTCCATGGATGAAGGAGACTATCTTTGCATAGTGGGGGAAAACGGCGCCGGAAAGACCACCCTCATGCGAACTATCCTGGGACTTCAGGAACCGCTGGAGGGAAAAATCCTGATGGGGGAAGGAATGAGAAAAGAGGATATAGGATATCTGCCGCAGCAGACCATGATCCAAAGGGATTTTCCGGCATCCGTGGAGGAAATAGTACTTTCGGGATGCCAGGGAAAGTGCGGGATGAGACCATTTTACAGCAAGAAGGAAAGAAACTTTGCTCTTATGAATATGGAGCGTATGGATATAGCCGATCTGAAAAAGAGAAGTTACAGAGAACTATCCGGCGGGCAGCAGCAAAGGGTGCTTCTGGCCAGGGCATTATGCGCGGCAGATAGGGCGCTGCTTTTAGACGAGCCTGTGGCAGGATTGGATCCGAATGTTACCGAAGAAATGTATGCATTGATACAAAAACTGAACCGATCCAAAATGACGATCATAATGATAAGCCACGACCTTAGGGCCGTAGATTATGCTTCGCACATCCTAAGGATAGGTGAAGAGACAGTATTCGGAAAGGCAGGTGCCGTATAATGATGGATAAGCTTTTTTCATATCTGGAATACCCGTTTGTGCGGTATGCCATCATAGTGGGGGTGCTTATCGCACTATGTTCATCACTTCTCGGAGTGACTCTGGTGCTGAAAAGATTTTCCTATATAGGAGACGGTCTTTCCCATGTGGCATTCGGTGCCATGGCGGTGGCTACAGTGCTGAAACTCACGAATAACATGTATCTGATATTGCCGGTAACCGTGATCTGCGCAGTCCTTCTCCTTCGGACAGGACAGGATACGAAAACAAAGGGTGATGCAGCTATAGCTATGGTTTCTGTGGGGGCTTTGGCTTTCGGATATCTCATTATGAATGTGTTCTCCACTTCATCGAACCTGACCGGAGATGTGTGCTCCACGCTCTTTGGCTCCACATCCATCCTTACGCTAACGAAGACGGAAGTGTGGATATGCGCAGTGCTTTCTGTTGTTGTGGTTATCATATTCATACTGTATTATAACAGGATTTTTGCTGTCACTTTCGATGAAACTTTTTCCAAAGCCACCGGGGTGAAAGCCGACAGATATAATCTGATGATAGCCGTGGTGATAGCGCTTATCATAGTGCTGGCAATGAATCTGGTGGGATCGCTTCTCATATCCGCACTTGTGATCTTTCCTGCCCTTTCTGCCATGAGACTGTTTGGCAGTTTTAAAAGTGTGACAATCTTTTCTGCTGTGATATCCGTGATATGCGCACTGATCGGACTTCTGATATCCATAATGGCGGGAACCCCGGTGGGTTCCACTATTGTGGCATCGGATGCTATAGCCTATGCAGTATGCTGCATTATACAATTTATTAAAGGGGGAATACATAGATGAGAAAGATACTGATACCGGTATGTGCCCTTTTTA
>JAILDZ010000161.1 GCA_024688505.1 Lachnospiraceae bacterium | reverse complement strand
TTATAACACTATTTGAAAAGGGGTTGCCAGACGAAATGTCTGGTTAAATAAGATTTCCGAAAAAACGGAAGTAAGAATTTGAATGGGATCATAGCATATAGAAAAACACTTGTAAAGCTGTAAGGAAACGTCAGTTCTTTTGCTGCGTTTTGTGCAGCATTAGAACCGTTACGTTTCCGCCCGGAGCGGGAGCATTCCGAAATGGATCATGCAATGCTCACAACGGACTACCTGAATCGCTATATGGTGTTCCCCTTATCGTGCAGAGGACGAAGTTGTAATTACACGATAGGGAGGTGGTTCATTAAACGTTTATGCTTCTCATTTTAGCGATCTGATCTGAGCTTCCAGTATTGCTATTTTATTCTCAGCATCGCCAGCCCGTTTCTCAGCATCGCCGGCCCGTTTTTCAGCATCGCCAGCCCGTTTCTCAGCATCGTCAGCCCGTTTTTCAGCAGCATCGGCACGCTTCTCGGCAGCATCAGCACGCTTTTTCTGTATTTCGGTATTAACGCGCTCTTCCGCTCTACCGTCTTCTTTGAATAATTCCATGGCTTCCACTTCGTTATATTCAGTTAGTAGCATACCCTGTACCTCCGATCTGTGTGCCAATAGAAAGGGTCTGATCTGAAAATCATCCGGTATATTGTTAATAGCTTTATTTACAGCGTGTTCGATGTCTGATGTTTCCTGATTCTTTCTGATTTCTGCCACAAACCACGAATACTCCATAAGGGGCCTGCAGGCGTTAAGGAGCTTTGTATTTTTGCCGTAGTTAATATTAATCATCCTGACGGTTACTTCAATATCGCTCTTCGACCCTTCGGGAAAGGAATCACGAAGCTGTAGGATTCTCTCGTCCGGTTCTTCATCAGTCCCGTTATAGAAGGTGATGAGTTTCGGAACCGGGAGTTTCAAGAGAGTTTTTCCGTATTTATTAAGCTTATGTTCTGTGATATAACGCTCATAAACATTTCCAGAATACTGCATCTGCCGGAGAGGCATGTTTGGATTATATGATGACTGCTGCTCATACAGATTCAGGATATCAAAGATCTGGAATGAAACATCGTTATGCATACCGAGATAAAGAACCTCACTTATGGTTTTTATCTGTATCGCATCTGCGTCCTTGTAGTCAGATCCATTTACAGCATTATAAAGACTGAGTGTCCATTCCCGGTTTTCCGGGTTTCCGAACATAAAAGAAAACAGACGGTCCTTATACTCTCTGTTTACCGTAGTAGCATTTGACATATTTAGTTTTCCTCCTTGATTATAACATGAAATTGAATTATGGAGTAACAGGCGAAATGCCTGAAAGATCTTCCGGAAACTCCGGAATCAAGAATGTGATGGGAATGATAGCATAATAGAAAACAGATGTAAAGAAGAATGTCATTGGGACGGTTCATACTAATGCAAACCAGTTATAAATATCCGATTGATATTTCCAATCATAAATGATACAATCTGCACCAAGAGCAGATATTTCTATTGCGGAGAGCCGCTTCTAAAACACATATCATATTTCTATGATTTCTGAAATTTCCTGCCCTTAAATTCACACAAAATATAGAGCAGGAGATCAGGATAAAAATATGTTTCTTTCTCCTGTCGGATCAAGATGAAAAGGAGAAAGAATGGATGAATAATGAGAATGAAAACGTCGTTGTAAGGAAAACCCTTGAAGAGATGGATGTCATAGACAACTTTCTCTTCAATGAGATCATGATTAGGGAGGAAAACGGTACTGAATTATGCCGTATGATTCTGAGTCTCGTGATGAAGCGGGAAATTGGAGAGATCCGGTATTCGCCGCAGAAGGCGGTTCCAAGCGTATCAGAGACCACTCATGGGATCATAATAGATACATATATCACAGAACAGCTCTCAGAAGATGGAACTATAAAGACAACTATCAATGTATATGACATTGAACCGGATAAGCAGAGAGAAAAGAAAGAATGGCTGCCGAAGAGAAGCCGTTACTATGGGGATCTCATAGATGTGAAGCTTCTCGCTTCAGGTACGGATTATGATAAGCTTCCCGATCTTATGACGATCTTTATACTTTCATATGATCCCTTCGGGTTGAATGCTATGTATTATGAGGCAGGGTCCTTTGTCAAAACCCATCCGGAGCTGGAATATAAGGACGGAGTCAGGAGGGTGTTTCTCTACGTAAACGGCGAGCTTCCAAAGGATGCCGAACCTGAGGACAGGAAACTCCGGAATCTTCTCCGGTACATAGGAAAAAGCATCTCAGCAAATGTAACGGATGATTATACAGAAAAGCTTGATAACATAGTACGAAAAACCAAGGCCGATAAAGAAGTGGGGGTGAAACTGGTGAAGAGCTGGGAAATTGAAAAAGATATCCGGGATAAAGCAACAGCAGAAGCCCATAGACAAGACCAGATAATCATTGATGCTGAGCGGAAGCGTGCGGATGATGCGATGGCTGAAGCTGAAAAAGCAAGAGCTGAAGCCAACAATGCAAAAGATGAGATCGAAAAGACAAAAACCGAACTCGATAAAATCAGAGCTGAGAATGAACGCTACAGGGCAAAATATGGCAACTTATAAGTCATTGGGACGGTTCTAATTGGCTTGTCGTGTCATTATGAGGGCTATAAGCCCGAAGAATCTCATGCTCAGATCTTTTGCCTTCGCTCAGGATGACGCCGATTTTAAGAAAGGCTTTCAGTTATCCAGGGGGGAAACATATAACCACTAAATATCACTACAAACTACAAATCAGCGCTGAATTAAAAAAGTAAATTCCGTGTGCATGGTTAAATTCCGTCACATGGTCAGAACATTGCTTTACATTGTCTCGGAATGAAAAATGATAAGCATATCTCTTGGCCGGAGATATAGCTCTGTACGAACACCGGAGTACAGTCAATCCCAATAAGCCGTTACGGGGATCTCTATATATGGGAGAGCTCTACAGTAATCTCCTGGGGACAGGTCTCAGAAACCGGCGTTTATACAGTTCTAAGTTGCTCAAGATACCTACTCCCCAGTATTATGTGTTCTATAATGGAACGAAGGAGTTTCCAGATGTCAATAAGTACAAGCTTTCTGATGCATTTATAAATCCCGGGTATGACGGGATACTTAGGGATGTCCTCTCTGAAGAGAGGGAGGCCGTCATGAATTCAATACTTTACGGTTTCACCGAAAAAGAAGAAAGAGAATACCAGAAGATGATGCGCAGGGAAGCCCGTGAAGAAGGCCTGGCAGTAATTACCCCCGGAGAGTGGTCTCCGGGGGTTTTATAATGAGTAGATTATCAAATTACAGAAGCATATATTTTTGAATATGACGAAAAAATGATGCAACAGAATGACGGAAATACATTGACATGAAAAAAATATGGTAGTACAATTCCATCATATTAAAACGTTTTAACCGGGGGTAACATATACAAAATGACCAAAGGACGCAGTTCTAAATCAGTCACCATTAAGCAGGTGGCAAGTCTGGCAGGGGTTTCTCCCGGTACAGTCTCCAATATGTTGAACGGAACCGCTCCTGTGGCTAAGGAAACCGTGGAGCGGATAACAAATGCGATAGAAGAACTGCATTACGTTCCCAATGTAATAGCCAGTTCCCTCCGATCAAAGACCGGAAAGGTGATAGATGTACTGACACCCAATATGAACAATACGTTCTATACCAGGATCCTCAGTACATTTACGGAGCTTGCGGACAAAAACGGATATTATGCCAGGGTCATCGGGTTTGAATACTCGGTGGAACGCGAAAAAAGGGTTTTATCGAATCTCCAGCACCATATGCCGGCAGCAGTTGTGATATTTAACGGCTTTGGAGATGAGGAAGAGATATATAAACTGATAAAAAGAGGTATAAAAGTGATCCTCGCCGACCGCGTGAGTCAGGATGATTCGATACCTTCGATCTCTTTCGATAATAAAAAGATCTTCAATGATATCGTAAAGATGTTCAAGAAAAAGGGATATAAAAAGATCGGCCTGTTTACCGAACTTCCCCAGATACAGAATATCAGAGAAAGAATGGACAACTTTCTCTGCACTTTGAAAAAATACGGATATCCGGCAGATGATAGCGTGGTTTTCGCGAGAGAAGACCTGCGGCTTGATAATCTGAAGAATGGCTATCAGTACATGAAGGAAATACTCGAAGAGAAAGACAAAAAAGAACTTCCAGATGCCTGGGTGGCATCATCGGATCTTCTGGCTATAGGAATGATGAAGGCAGCCAGGGAAAACGGATACAGCATCCCCGGAGAGCTCGGGATAATGGGATTTGATAATATCGCTGTTGCGGAATATGTGGAGCCGGGACTTACAACTGCCGAACAGGGGCAGGAACTCATGGGTCGGGAGCTCTGGAAAATGGTGGTGGGACTTTTAAAGGGCGATAAGATCGAGAAGAAAAAGGTCTTACCACAGAAGCTTATCATCCGGGGATCCTGCTGAATTACGAACCAATACCCAATCACGGGTTTGGACATATACAAGGAGGAAAAAAGATGAGAAAGAAGTTATTGGGAGTCATTTTAAGTGCCAGCATGGTTGCAGCATTAATGGGATGCGGCGGCAATGCGGCAGCGCCTGCAGCAGAAGCACCCGCAGCAGAAGCACCTGCAGCGGAAGAAGCAGCTCCTGCGGCTGAAGAAGCACCTGCAGCAGAAGAAGCAGCGCCTGCGGAAGAAGAAGCACCTGCAGAGGAAGCAGCAGCACCCGCAGCAGGCGGATCTGTAGCGGATGCACTTAAGACCGCAGCAGATGAGCAGTGGGAGATCGCAGTTGTACCGAAGGATTCTACAAACCCCTGGTTCGTAAGAATGAAGGTCGGAGTTGATGAGATAGTAGCAGATACCGGAGTAAACGCATATCAGGTAGATACAGGTACCATCGATGCCACACACCAGGCACAGCAGGTAGAAGACCTTATCGCTCAGGGTGTTGACGCTATCTGCGTGGTTCCCGTAGATATCGAGTCTATGGATACGGTATTAAAGAAGGCAAAGGATGCCGGGATCGTTGTTGTTACACACGAAGGTGCGGATCTTAAGAATGTTGATTATGATATCGAA
>JAILDZ010000126.1 GCA_024688505.1 Lachnospiraceae bacterium | reverse complement strand
TTTTACACTGTGAAGTAGTCTGTCAGTTCTTCCAGCTTAATTGCAATGTCGTTAAGTCCGTCGGCCATGTCTCCGATCTCGCCCATAGTCTGGTTCATCTGAGTGATGCCGACTGAAGTATGCTGAGCAGAAGCGGCATTCTCTTCTGAAATAGCAGACAGATTACTGATGGAATCATTCAGAGAATTGCAAAGATCCTGAACCTTTACAGTGCCTTCCTTTACAGCAGAAACATTCTCTTTAGTCTCTTTTATGGCATTAGATAGGTCATTTAAAGCCTTCTGGGAGTTTTCGCTTGTCTCCACCTGCTTATTCATGGTCTCATTCATCTTGTTTATCATGGTCACCGCATTATCAGTCTCGGCTCTCAAGGTGTTCATGATAGTACGTATCTCTTCAGCGGAATCATTGGATTCAGTGGCTAGTTTACTGATCTCATCAGCCACCACTGCAAATCCTTTCCCTGCTTCACCTGCTCTGGCAGCCTCTATGGAAGCGTTCAGAGACAGAAGGTTCGTCTGGCTGGCAATATCGTTTATCTGCTGTGCGGCATTCACCACAGCTTCCACTGCTCCTGCCACACGTTCCATCTTCTCACTGATGGATGTGAGCTCCTCACTGGATCTCTTAGTATCTTCAATAAGGGTTTCAAACTGGCTGCTTACCATTTCGGACTGCTTATACATCTCTTCTGTACGGGCATTGGTCTCTTCGATGTTTCTTCCGATCTCTTCCATATTATTGACCACATCCGATACGGCAGCTGCAGACTCTGTCACTTCCTGGGCCTGAGATCCGGCTCCGGCAGCTATCTCATTAGCTCCGGTATCCAGATTATCGATGGTACCCTTTGCAGTTCCTGTAGAGTTGTTAAGAGTGTTGGCATTATCTGCAAGTTCTGATACCTTCTCCTTCACGCCGGATATTGTGGTGTTAAGAGTCTCACTCAGAAGATTTGCAGCATTCAGTATCTCGCGAGTCTCTCTAATATTTGTAGATGCATTAATCTTAACGTCTGTGTTACCTTTTGAGATCTCAGTGATCCCGGCTGCAGCGGCTTTCTGAGGATCGGACACCTTCTTGGCCACTATGGATGCCAGAATAAAGAAGAATACTATAAGGATGGCTCCGGCTATTATCACCATGATAAAGACATGCTGCTTAGCCATATTCACTTCATGACAGGTCTTTCCTGCAAAAGCCATTCCATAAACAGTGGTGCCGTCTGTAAGAGGCATATAATAAACATAATAGTCAGTACCGTTTATCACCACATCTTCCGAATAATAATCCTGCATGTTTTTTCCTACGGCTTCCCATACGGCAGGAGAACATTCTGTGCCTTCGATCCTCTGACCGCTGGCATCCTTTATGGTGGTCATAAATCTGATATTTTCTTTAAAAAGTGTAAAGTCCACTCCAACACTGGCTACCGAATCGATGTATTCTGTGTCATATTCACAGAATCCGTCTACCAGATCGTTATCGTTTATCAGATCATATTCATAGTATTCACGAAGAGTTTTGGCAGCGAGCCTCAGTTCTTCTTTGGTATTTGCTTCCAGATTGCTCACCACAATGAAATAAGATGCGATAGAAAGCACAATAATAGATGTCACTAGCGGGATAAGCGCATACATGATCAGCATGCTTTTGATCGTAAGTCCTTTACCTTTTGTCTTCATGTTCCCCTCCTCAAGCAGAATCTTATGTTGACATTTTTATTATATCACAGGTACCCATTCTCCTTACAATAGTTAAGAAGTACCTGATATACCCCTTTTTCCTTCCATGAGGGGCATATATATGCGGCCCGCTCTTTTACCACATCCGGAGCGCTTTCCACCGCATAACTGAACTCAGCCCTTTCTAACATGCCCATATCATTATTATTATCGCCAAAAGTCATGGTTTCCTTTAGAGAAATTCCGAATCTTTCTTGTACAAATTTCAGTGCATTTCCTTTATCCACCGATTTATCCATAAAATCCAGCCACTCGTCTCCTGCCATGGTGGCCTTAAGTCTGTCGCTCCATCTGGGTATCATCACTTCTTCACCTAAGGTTCTGATGGACGGATAGTAATGCGTGGAAACCTTTATGATGTCCTTTCCTTCTTTTAGGATGTCTTTTACTATCTGCACCCTGGCTCTGTAATTATCCCTGACTATATGGATCAGTTCATCGTTTCCTTCCTCTATATAGGAAAGCCCGGGGGCTTCGCAGACTATTCCAATGTCTTTATATTCCTTTAACTCCCCCATGAGTTCAGTGAGATAATCCTCTCTTATCTTTGTGGCATTAATATCCACGCCTCGACACTTTATATGAGCTCCGTTATCGGCAATATAAACAATATCGTCCTTCACCTCATGAAACATCTGCTCAATACTGGTGTACTGCCTTCCGCTGGCCACGCAGAAAAGTACTCCATGTGCTTTAAGAGCCCTTATGATGTCAAAGATCTCCGGATATATATCAGGTGAAGAGTCCTTCACAAGTGTCCCGTCCACATCTGTTGCTATCAGCTTTATCATGTCTCACCTTTGATTGATCTTAAATCCCAGCATAGTTATATCATCAAATTGATCCGCTTTTCCTTTAAACAAAGCGATATCGTCATCCACAGCCTTAAGTCGTTCTGCCATGGTATATCCTTCCGTGCCGTTTAGCACACTAAGCAGCCGGTCCGTGCCGTATTGCACGTTGTCGAGATCCTGGGCTTCCGGAACTCCGTCCGTGTAGACAAAAAGAATATCTTCCGGATCCAGATGCAAATAATATTCTTCCCCCCTGATTTCTTCCATGGCTCCAAGAGGCAGGGAATGCGGTTCTTTAAAGAGTTCATAGGATCCCCCCGCACGCCTTATCACGGGGAATTCATGTCCTGCATTTGCGCACTTCATATCTCCCGTATCCAGGTCCAGAATGCCTATCCATGCTGTCACAAACATCATGGCATCATTTCCGTCGCAAAGCACATTATTAGCCTTATAAAGGATTTCGGAAGGCGAGTCACCTGACTCGGCAAATCCGCGGATGGCCGTCTTACTTTTCATCATAAAAAGGGAGGCCGGTATACCTTTCCCCGAAACATCGGCTATTACCAGAGCAATTTTATTCTTATCTGCAAAGAAGAAATCATAGAAGTCACCGCCCACTGTCTTTGCGGCTTTCATGGTGGCATGGATCTCAAAATCTTTTCTGCCCGAAAATTCGAAGTTCTGAGGCAGAGCCGATTCCTGTATGGTCCTTGCCAGGATAAGCTCCTGTTCAATCCGCTTTTCTGCAGCATCTATATAGCTTTTAAGAGTGTCCACAGTCTGATTGATATCATCGGAAAGGGATGCAAACTCTGAAGAATTTCTCACCTCAACATGCTCGGACAGATCACCGTTAGTGATCTTCCCCAGGGACTCGTTGATGAGCTTGATATTTCTCACCACTATCATGTTCACAAGCCATGCGATAAGCACATAGATCACGGTAAAAAGCATAAGATTTGCAAGTCCGTTTTCATAGGCCTGTGCATTCCTGTACCAGAAGACTTGATTGGAATTCAAAAATACAAGCAGCATTTTTCCGTCATATAATGTCATCACTTTGTTATATGACTTTTCTTCAAAGATCTGAGCTGTGAATACATCTTTATCCATCATATCTTTAAGATCTTCGTATGTGCTCCTTTCAAGCACTGTGCCTGTATGTGAGCCTTTAACGACTTTTCCATTTTCGTCTATCATGGAAAAAAGCACATCATTATCGGTGGAAAGTTCTTTATTACCTGCCAGATACCCACCCTGAATAAATGAAGCAGTGCTTTCCACGGTGGATACAGCATGCTGTGAGAATGAAGCGGTCTGAAGACTGAATACAAACAGGAAGTTACCAACTATCACAGCAAATGTCACGAAAAACAGCCATTTCTGGAATTTCTGGGATACAGGGATCTCTTCATTTTGTCTTTTGATAAAAGGATTTCTCCATTCACCAATAAACACCTGAAGCATGACAGAGGCCATAGCCATTCCCAGACCTGTGAATATGATCATTGGTATGGCGCAGGTACGTACCACCAGAAAAGCCATGTTCATATCGTCTCTATGAGTTATAAACACCACATACATATGGAATACTTCCATAATGGAACCCATAAAAAATGCATAAGCCGGAGAAGGCTTCTTCCCCTTAAATACCTTTGCATTCATGATCCATGCCACAAATCCTGCCAGACATGTAGACACGCTGCATGCCACACTTGTGAAGCTGCTGACTCCGAAATATGTTCCTGCTATATATCTTTCTATGCCGCCCATGAGACCGGCAATAACTCCGGAAAGCGGTGAGAAAAAGAGCCCTGCAGCCAGAGGGCCGATATCCCTGACATTAAGGATCATATCATCATATATGACGCCAAAGTGGGTAGAAAGAATAGAACTGATGCCAAAGACAATACCTGTCACTATTTTGACCATCAAAGTTTTCTCTTTGTCTTTGGTGAGATACCAGGTGATAGCCACAAGCGCAAGATATAAAATTACCAGGACTGACATCTTAAGGATCATTGCAAACATTATATATACCTCAAAAACTATATATGATTAAAATACGAAAGAGCCTCCCTTTCGTCAACCATAATCTGGGCTTTAAGCTCCGTAATGTTTTTATACTTTGTTTCAGGTCTTAAAAACTTAAGGAACGACACTTTTGCATGTTTCTCATACACGTCTTCCTTAAAGTCAAATATGTGTGTCTCTACCGTGAGATTACCGGTGCCGTCCACAGTGGGCTTCACACCGATATTTGTGATACCGTGATATTCACGGGTGTCTATCTCTATTTTAGTCACATACACTCCGTTTGGTGGTAAAAGCTTATCTTTCGGAGGGATCATATTGATGGTGGGAATACCTATGGTCCTTCCTATATGATTTCCGTGCACTATCTCTCCCCATATGAAATATGAATAACCCAGCAGTTCATCTGCCAGAGACACATTCCCCTTCTTAATCTCTTCCCGTATGTATGTACTGCTGATATCTCTTTCATCTTTCTTCAGTTTATCAAGGATATCAAGTTCAAATCCCATCATACCGGAAAGATCTTTAAGAAGCGCCGCATCTCCCTTACCCTTATATCCGAAGTGAAAGTCTGATCCGGCTACGAAATAACGCATTTTAAGTTCTTTATAAAGCAGCCTGATAAAGTCTTCCGGAGATGTCTTCATCAGCTTTTCCGAAAAGGGAAGCTCTATCAGATAATCCACCTTTTCTTTTCTGAAAAGTGCTTTCCTTTCGTCTTTGCTTATGATATTTTTCTCTTCATCCTTATACAGAGTATCTCGAATGGATCTGTCAAAGGTGAGCACTGCAGTGTCAAATCCTGCCGCCTTTTTCTCGCGAAGCTTCTCGCATAGAAGCTCATGCCCTCTGTGAAGTCCGTCGAATTTCCCAATGGTAAGAGCCACTTTCTTCTTCGGTTTTATATATATAAGGTCTGTGTAGTATTCCATCGGATGTCATCCTTCATAAAAATAAGTATCAAGCTTTATAATGTTCCCCGCCCTTTTATAGAGTCCGAGGAAACTGCCGTCAGGCAGATATACCCTGCATTTACCGGAGAAGTCGGTGTAATCCGAAAAGTCATCGGGTAAAAGAGAGCCTCCGTTTAGCGCGTTCTTTACGGCACCGTCATTAAGATCAAGCCGGGGATAATCCATAAACACACTATCTGTCGGAATCAGGAACGAAAACACATCTTCTCCCGCTTCTTTCTTTTCATTAAGAAAATCCGTGGTCACCGCATCCTCTATCATAAATCCCGAATGCTTCGTACGGACAAGGGCCGCCATGCATCCGCCGCATCCCAGCTTTTCTCCTATATCTCTGCAAAGAGATCTGATATAGGTCCCTTTAGAGCAAGATACCGTAAAAGTCACTTCAGGGAGGTTGATATCATCAATATTTATGTCAAAGATCGTAACAGATCTTGGCTTTCTTTCTATTTCTTTTCCTTCTCTGGCATATTCATACAGCTTCTTTCCGTCTTTTTTCAATGCGCTGTACATTGGCGGGATCTGTTCTATATCTCCTTTAAAGGAAAGTATGGCAGATCGGATCTCATCTTCACTGCACTCCACAGCGCTCTCAGAAAGTACGGTTCCTGTCATATCTTCGGTATCTGTGCATATACCCAGTCGAAGGGTGGCCCTGTATTCCTTTGATGCATCAGTAAGAAGACCGCATACTTTCGTTGCTTTCCCGATACACACCGGGAGCACTCCCTCTGCATCAGGGTCCAGCGTACCGCAATGGCCTATTTTCTTTATATTATAAATTGAGCGAAGGACACTTATCACCTTAAATGATGTATACCCTCGCTCTTTATAGATATTAATTATACCGCTTTGCAGCATATCAGAATCTCTTTTCTATTTCGGCAATAAGCTTCTTTAATCCCTCTTCTCTGTCCCCATGGAGAGTAAGGCCGGCTGCTTTGGCATGGCCCCCGCCGTTAAATACTTTAGCCACATCTGCCAGATTCACATCGCATGCAGAAACGGCTCTGGTGCTGACACGGGTTTCGCCCTCATTATCATTGTCATGCATGAAAATGGCAATATCCACTCCCTGAGTGATACGAAGCTGCTGCACAATGCCTTCCAGATCCATAAGTGAGGCACCGTATTCTTTCATATCATCCCATGAGATATATGAAGAAATGATCCGTCCATTGCAGTGAAGCTTTGCCTTCACCAGTGCTGCACCTAAGATACGATTCTGTGCATAAGTCTTTTCATGATATGTCTTATCCACTATGGTGCTGTAGTCAATGCCCTTTTCCATAAGCTTTCCGGCTATATCCATGGTGAGCTTCGATGTGCTCTTAAACTGGAACACTCCCGTATCGCTCACAATGCCGCTATATAGGCATTCTGCTATCTCTTTAGTGATCTTGTCCTCATCCATAGCCTGGAACACCAGCTCGCAGGCTGCTGCGCTTTCGGGATAGATGCAGTCGGTATCGGCAAAAGGACCGTCATTTAAATGATGGTCAATGCAAAGTGTCTCTTTTGCCGCCTCAAAATGCTTCCCGTTCTCATCCAGACGTCTTATATCACTGCAGTCAAGAGCGATAAAAAGATCATGCACCACGGGAGCATCTGATAGCTCTATAGCATCGGAATTTGCCAGAAATCTATATTCTTCCGGGATGGGCTGAAGATATATATGCACATCTATATCGGGATACCAGGTCTTAATATAGTTATAGACCGCCAGTGTGGAGCCCACACAGTCGCCGTCCGGCTTCACATGTCCGGATATGCCCACGGAAGTTTTACCTTTTAATACATTATCCAGCTTAAGTTCCATATCCTACTCCTCTGTTTCTTCGGGAGGCAGATCCTTATTCACCTCATCGATAAGTTTGCTCATCTTCACTCCATAAGCTATGGAAGTGTCGGCGCAGAATGTGATATCCGGAGTGTTTCTGAGGTTAAGCTCATGGGCCAGTTCACGGCGTATAAAGCCGGCTGATGCCTTCAGGCCTTCCATGGTCTTATGCAGATCTTCTTCGCTTCCCAGCACACTGATATAAGCCTTTGCAGTCTTAAGATCCGGTGCCACCTCTACAGACAGCACGGAAACTATAGGGCTGATCCTGGGGTCTTTCACTTTTTCCCGAATGATGTTTGAAAGCTCCCGCATCACTTCTTCGTTAATGCGGGTATTCTTAACACTGTTTTTTCTCATGATGTATATCCTATCTGGCCACTTCTACCATGGTGTATGCTTCGATGATGTCGCCTTCCTGAATCTCGTTGAAACCATCGATAACAATACCGCATTCGTAGTTGGTCTTAACTTCTTTCACGTCATCCTTGAATCTCTTCAGGCTGGCCAGATCTCCTTCAAAGATCTGTTCGCCGTCACGAGACACTCTGACTTTGCATCCTCTCTGGAACATACCGTCTGTAACGTATGATCCTGCAATACTTCCTACGTCTGAAGCCTTGAAGATCTGACGCACTTCTGCATGACCGATGACCTTCTCCTCATAAACAGGATCCAACATACCCTTCATGGCTGCTTCCACGTCTTCGATAGCGTTGTAGATGACGCTGTAGAGACGTATGTCCACATTCTCTGTGTCTGCAGTCTGCTTAGCCATAGCATCGGGGCGCACATTAAATCCGATAATTATGGCGTTTGATGCGGAAGCCAGAACCACGTCGGATTCTGTGATGGCACCAACACCGCCGTGAATGATCTTTATCATAACTTCTTCGTTTGAAAGCTTCACCAGAGACTGCTTGATAGCTTCCACAGATCCCTGCACATCAGCTTTAACGATGATATTAAGTTCCTTCACGTTTCCGGACTGGATCTGTGAATAGAGATCATCCAGAGACATCTTCATCTTCGTATCTTCAACAAGCTTATTCTTGCCTTCGGAAATAAAAGTCTCTGCGAAGTTACGTGCATCCTTTTCGCTGTCCATAGCCACAAAGATCTCGCCTGCATTCGGCACTTCCGAAAGACCGAGGATCTCTACGGGAGTAGACGGGCCTGCGGATTTCACACGTCTGCCGTTATCGTCTATCATGGCACGTACTTTACCGTAGGAACTTCCTGCGGCAATAGGATCTCCCACATGGAGAGTACCTTTCTGTACCAGCACTGTAGCCACGGTACCGCGTCCCTTGTCAAGCTCAGCCTCGATGACCAGACCTCTGGCATTTCTCTTGGGATTAGCCTTAAGCTCCAGCACCTCAGCAGTGAGAAGGATCATGTCAAGGAGTGTATCAATACCTTCATGTGTATGAGCGGATACCGGAACAAACACTGTGCTTCCGCCCCAGTCTTCCGGGATGAGCTCGTATTCGGAAAGTTCCTGCTTCACTCTGTCCACATTTGCATTGGGCTTATCTATCTTATTAATAGCCACGATGATCTCTACACCTGCGGCCTTTGCATGGTTAATAGCCTCTACGGTCTGGGGCATAACGCCGTCATCTGCAGCCACCACCAGGATAGCGATATCTGTGGAATTTGCACCACGCATTCTCATGGCAGTGAAGGCTTCATGACCGGGTGTATCAAGGAATGTGATCTTCTGATCGTTCACCTTCACCACATATGCACCGATAGCCTGGGTGATACCGCCAGCCTCGCGGTCGGTTACCTTAGTATCTCTGATAGCATCCAGAAGTGATGTCTTACCATGATCTACATGTCCCATTACGCAGACTACAGGAGGACGGGAAACCATCTTCTTCTCGTCTTCATCATCCTCTTTCAGAAGTTCTGCGATCACATCCACCTTTTCCTCGGGCTCGCAAAGGATATCGTATTCCACAGCAATATTCTCTGCATCCTCATAGGAAAGCTCTGTATTAAGTGTCACCACCTGACCCTTCATGAAAAGAGTCTTAATGATCTGGGAAGGATTCATCTTCATCCTGTCAGCCAGGTCTCTTATGGTAATAAGCTCGGGGAGCTTAATGCTCTTGATCTCTTCTTCTTTATCCTTCGGAGTGGGGGTCTTCTGTCCCTTCTTCTTTCCTCCGTTCTTTTCCAGATTCAGGAAACGTTCCTGTTTCTTTCCGCCCAGAGAATCAAAATCTCTCTGCTGCTTATTCTTGGGGTTTGTCCTTCCGCCTTTTCCTGTTTTCTGACCCTGGCCCTGACCGTTATTCTGAGACTGATTCTGTCCGTTTCTCTGGTCATTCTGGCGATATCCGCCATGGCCCTGGGACTGGCCCTGGGACTGCCCCTGGGGTCTGTCATCAGGTCTTCTTCTCTGAGGCGCCTTATCCCCGTCACTGTTGCTGTTACGATACACATTCTCTCTGGGTATCTGGATCTTCGGTCTCTGGGGCTCTGCCGCTTCTTTTCTCTGTACGTGAGCTTCGTTCACTACAGGCTGTAAATTCTCTTCCACTGCATGGTCTTTTTCCCGGATATGATCCACGCCCTGCCTGGGACGGATTATGCCGGAGGTACCTCTGGCGCCGCCATTAGGCTGTGTCCTGGGCTTGATGGGTCTATGCGGTGCATTAGTCTCGGGAGCATTGTCTCTGGCCGGTCTGGGACGTCTCTTATTACTGCCGCCCAGATTATCCCTGTTAATGACCATGGTCACCGAGGGTTTCTTCTTTGCGGGAGCCTCAGCCTTGTTATCTTCAGGCTTTTTCTCTTCAGGCCTTTTTTCTACCGGTTTTTTCTCTGCCGGTTTCTTCTCAGGTGCGCTCACTTTTACTTCTGCTTCAGCCTTCGGAGCCTCTTCTTTCTTTGCTCCTTTGCCGAAATGAGCACGTACTTTATCTGCCACATCGTCTTCCACACCGGAAGAAGCAGTTTTCACTTCCACTCCCAGTGAGTTCACATAGTCTTTTACATCATTATTGGAAAGTTCCAATTCTTTAGCTAATTCATGTATTCTGATCTTTGCCATATCATTCCTCCGTCTTATTCTTCTCTTCGGAAATTTTATCGACTATACCTTTCGCAAAGTTCTCGTCCGTGATGGCCACAGCCGCCCGAAATTCTTTACCCAGCGCTCTTCCCAGTGACTCCATGTCCGAATATGTGTACAGGGGCACATCATAGAATGCGCACGAATCCTTATAAGTCTTTTTGGTCCTGTCCGATGCATCATCAGCCACGATCACAAGATACGCAGTACCTTTCTTTATCTCCTCCGTCACAGCGAATTCACCGCTTTTCACTTTTCCTGCTTTCATTGCCAGGGAAAGCATGGACAGAGTTTTCGTTAACCCTTTCATCCTTCACACTCCTTTAAAAGATCTTCATATAGCTTGCTGTCTATCCTGCACTTCAGGGATCTTTCAAAGCTCTTTCTTTTTTCGGCGTTTTCTATACATAACCTGTTTCTGCATACATACGCGCCTCTTCCGTTCTTTTTATGATCCGGATCGATCTCCAGGGTACCGTCGCTGTATCTCACCAGCCTTATAAGGTCCTTTTGGTCTTTCATTTCGTTGCAGCCCACGCATTTACGCAGGCGTACTTTGCTCTCTACAGGCATTATTCCTCCGTATTTTCAGCAGGAGCTTCCTCTGCAGCATATTCTTCCTGTGCTGCCTCTCCTTCCTCGTAGTAGCCGTCCTCTTCGTAATACTCATCCTCATCATAGTATTCATCATATAGTTCGCCGGCTTCTCTGGCCTGAGTCTCGCTCTTGATATCAATCTTATATCCGGTGAGCTTAGCGGCAAGTCTGGCATTCTGACCTTCTTTACCGATGGCCAGTGAAAGCTGATAATCAGGAACCACGACCTTAGCTGTCTTATCCTCGGAATCTGCGATTACGGAGATGACCTTGGCAGGGCTTAAGGAATTCTCAATAAGTCTGGCAGGGTTCTCATCCCACTCAATGATATCTATCTTCTCGTTATGGAGTTCATCCACGATGGCATTTACTCTGGTACCGTTCATACCCACGCAGGCGCCCACAGGATCTACATCGGGATCATTGCTGTATACAGCGATCTTTGTTCTGTTACCGGGCTCTCTGGCGATGTTTACGATCTCTACCACGCCATCCTTCACTTCCGTCACTTCCTCTTCAAAGAGGCAGCGAACCAGGTCCGGATGAGTACGTGATACGAAGATCTTCGGTCCTCTCTTTGTATCTCTCACTTCCAGGATGAATACCTTGATACGGTCACCCTGTCTCAAGTTCTCGTTTTTGATCTGTTCTTTCTCGGAAAGTATGGCATCTGCCTTACCTAAGTTAATGGTGATACCGCGGCCCATAAATCTTTGTACCAGACCTGTGGCAGCCTTCTTCTGCATTCCGTTAAACTCATCATAAATGATCTTACGCTCTTCTTCTCTTAAGAGCTGAAGCATAACGTTCTTGGCGCTGTTAGCTGCTATACGGCCGAACTCTTTATTATTAAGCTCGATATTAACAGTATCATCCACCTCGAAACTGTCATCGATATCCTTTGCATCCTTCAGGCTGATCTCAATATCAGGGTCTTCCACCTTCTTC
>JAILDZ010000114.1 GCA_024688505.1 Lachnospiraceae bacterium | reverse complement strand
CTTGTGGTCACATCTTTTTATCCCATGTATATAGCAGCTCTTAATGTGACTGACCATGTGGAAGGGATACGTCTTCAGAATCTAAGCGAGCCGAAGACCGGATGCCTCCATGATTATCAGCTGACTCCGGAGGATATGATCCTGCTTTCGGAGGCGGATGTGTTCATCATTAACGGAGGTGGGATAGAGGAATTCATTTCCGATATCGCATCGGAATACCCGGATCTTTATATCATCGATGCATCTGCCGGTATAGAACTTCTTTCCGAGGAAGAGGAGCATGAGCATGAACATGAGCATGAAGATGAGGAAGAGCACCATCATGATCATGGCGTGAACAGTCATATCTGGATGAGTGTGCCACGCTACAGGCAGCAGGTGAAAAACATCACCGAGGGGATCGAAAAAGTCCTCCCCGAAGCTGCAGCCGGCCTCAGGGAAAACGAAAAAGAATATGATGAGAAGCTTGAAGAGCTTCAGGCCATGGAAGAAGAGATGAAGGAAATCTACGGAGGCACAGAAGCTGTGATATTCCATGAAGCATATGAATATCTCCTAAATGATCTTTCCATGGACACGGTATATTGCATGGACCTGGACGAAGAAAGACAGGTGTCTGCAGGAGAGGTGGCGGAAGTGGTAAATGAGATGCAGGAACACAATGTGCACCTCATATTCGCAGAAGAAACCTATGGCAAAGATATGGGTGAAGTGATCGGGAAAGAGACCGGAGCCGGAGTATATTACCTGAATACACTGGTCCGCTCGGAAAAGGGATATGATAAGGACTCATATATAGAGGGCATGAGCAGTAATCTTACCATCATAAAGAATGCCCTTTGCACTCCGGAGGAGTAGGAAAGCATGAGAAAGATAAAAAAGCCCTGCGGCTTTCATTCCATAAAAGTGAATCACCTGTCGGTGTCCTTTAAAGATCAGGAGGTGCTCTCCGATGTGAACCTTCACATTCACTGCGGCACACTCACTGCGGTGATAGGACGTAACGGTGCCGGAAAGTCTACATTCATCCGGGCCATCCTGGGAGAGGTGCCCTGCGAAGGGGAGATTACCTTTAAGAATACTGAGAACGGCGCCATGAGGGAGCTTAGGATAGGATATGTGCCGCAAAGCATCAATATCGAAAAAAGCACACCTATGGATGTATATGACCTGATATGCAGCTTCGTATATAAGACACCGGTATTCATAAAGTCAAGGAAAGTGGAAGGAGAGATACTCTCTGCATTAAAAGAATTTGAGGCAGACGAGCTCATACATAAGTCCATCGGGACTCTTTCCGGAGGAGAACTCCAAAGAGTGCTGCTATCCATGGCAGTGATGGCAGAGCCGGATCTTCTGCTTCTTGATGAGCCCGTGTCCGGCATTGATAAAAACGGCATGGACCTCTTCTTTAAGAAGATGAAATATCTGAAGGAAAATCATGATATGGCGGTGGTCCTGATCTCACACGACCTGGACTATGTGGCTGAGTATGCGGATAAGGTGATCCTCATGGATAAATCAGTCCTCGCCGAAGGCTCCCCCAGAGAAGTGTATGAAGGGGAAGAGTTTAAGAAAGTGTTCGGAAATACCAGCTACGGATTCGAGCCGATACGAAATACGGATACAGAAAAAGAGGCTCCCTTTGATGCTTCATATAAAGGAGGTGCATTATGACCATGATGGACTACGGCTTCATGAAAAACGCACTTCTGGCAGTGCTTCTTATTACCCCCATGTTCGCTATCCTCGGTACCATGGTAGTGCATAAAAGAATGGCATATTTTTCCGATGCCCTGGGGCACTCTGCCCTCACGGGAATAGCTGTGGGAGTGCTTTTCGGCTTCCGGGATGCCACGGTATCCATGGTGATATTCGGAATAGTATTTGCCCTGGTACTTAATCAGATAAAGTTTCGGAACCTGCTTTCTGCAGACACAGTGATCTCGGTCTTTGCCAGCTTCAGTATGGCGGTCGGTCTGGCAGTGCTTTCAAAGGGCGGGTCTTTCAGTAACTACTCCGCCATGCTGGTGGGGGATATACTAAGCATCACTGTGCCGGAGATCATAGGCCTTCTTGTGATACTGGTATTTACTGTGATCTTCTGGATATTTGCAGTGAATTCCCTTAATGCCATCAGCGTGTCACCGGTGCTTGCCAGAAGCCGTCATATGAAAGTGAACCTGATGGAGAATGTGTTTGCTGTGCTTATCGCAGTGATAGTGATGCTCTCCATCAAGTGGGTGGGCATACTCCTTATCAGTGCGCTTCTTATCCTTCCTGCAGCCGCATCCAGGAATATAGCGGAGAACATGAGGGAATACCATATATATGCCCTGATCTTTTCTGTATTTTCGGGGGTTGTGGGACTCATTTCGTCATATTTTGCCAACGTGGCCACCGGTCCCATGATCGCCGTTGTGGCATCAGTCATATTTTTTGGCACATATTTTAAAGGAAAACAGTGATAAATGAATAAAAACATGGTAAAATTAAACATTATAGTGAAAGGGGAGGTATCCACATGAAGAATCTATCCATAAGGGCTAAACTTTTGTTTGCAACAGTCCCACCACTTATTGTTCTGATCTTTGCTGTGTCCTTTTTCAGCGTACAGATGCATAACGTCTTCGATCAGGCGGAAGGAATGTTCTACGATTCCTTATACCACATCAATTCAAACCTGATAAACGGAGACAGAGACTTCTATCAGTCATTCCAAGCGTCCACAAAGATTTTTAATCTGGCAGCAGATAATGCGCTGATAAAGGATCAGCATGCTGAGCTTTTAGATGATTATGAGAGCAACGCGCAGCAGGTATATGATAATACTCATGCAGCCATAGATCAGGCAAAGACAGACAGCCTCCTCTGGACCGGCATCACCGCGGAGATGGGCATCACCTTCGAGCAGTGTGCCACAGAATTCGATAACGCATATCAGGTATGGAGGGATTCATATAATCCTGCGGACGGCAAGGTAGACGAGATGGTTTATGTCCAGAACAGCAAGGATTTCTCAGCTGCCAGAGACTATATAAACGAAATGCAGGATATCACCACAGCCTGGTCAGAGATAGAGCATCAGCAGATCGAGGCCAGCATTAACAGGACAATAATGATAACGATCATTGTTTTTGCGATCATCATTGTTCTGGTGGTGGCATTCGTGATCTATGTGATAAGAGCCATCAGAAAGGGCATCAATACCGTCACTGATGATATCGAAGTCCTGGCAAAGAATGACCTGTCCCATGATGAGCCTGTGGTAGACAGCACAGACGAGATAGGCAAGATGAAGAAGGCATTTGTGGAGATGCAGAGAAACCTCACTTCTGTGGTCACCACGCTTCAGAACACTTCAGACGGTCTTTCAGATGCATGTAAGATCATGAATGATAACACAGATTCCGCAGGCAGAAGTATGCAGGACATCAATTCAGCAGCAGGAGAGCTGGCACGTACCGCGACAAGCCAGGCTGAGGATGTGGATGACGTGGCTAAGAATATGGACGACCTGAGCGGTGTGATGGAAAGATCCGTAAAGACTGCCGAGGATCTGGGACATGCCAGCAACGATATCAGCAACGTAACAAAGGAAGGCGCATCCATCGTGGATGATCTCACCAATATCAATGAGCAGAGTCTGGAGGCATTTAACAGCATCTTCGAATCCATCGATAATATTCAGGCCAGTGCGGATAAGATAAGCGAGGCTTCCGAGCTGATACAGGGCATTGCCGAGCAGACGAATCTTCTTTCTCTCAATGCTTCCATAGAGGCTGCCAGAGCAGGAGATGCAGGTAAGGGATTCGCCGTGGTGGCAGAAGAGATCAGAAATCTGTCCGATGAATCCGCAGGCAATGTGCAGACCATAAACGAGCTTCTGGCAGAGCTCCAGGAGAACACCAAGGGCGCTATATCAAAGAGTACTCTTGTAAAAGAATACGTGGAGAAGCAGAATAACAGCGTGGCAGAAACCAAGGACAGCTTTGATAAGATCGTGGGATCTGTGGGCACTGTGGAGCAGGCTATCAGAGAAATAGAAAGCATTAACAGTGAGCTTAAGGACCGTATCGATACAGTATCGCAGAGAGTGCAGAACCTGTCTGCAGCATCCGAAGAGAATGCAGCTACGGCAGAAGAGCTTTCCGCCACATCCGATGTGGTCACCAGGAACGTGGAAGATCTGGTACATACCCAGAAGACCGTGGATGCATCCGCGGAGGAGCTTACGAATATCGTGGCACTCTTTACCATGAAAGACGGGGTGGTAGAGGTAGAGTAAGACCACAGGCAGCGTAAATTAATAAGAGCCGGTACCGGGATTTCCGGTATCGGCTTTTTTGTATGACGGATTCAGTTTTATCAGCCTGCCCTCTTCTCGAAATAATTACGAAGGTCTTCAAATGGGATGGGCTTTGAATATTTATATCCCTGCAGATATCGTGCACACATGCTCATACACCTGGCTTCATCATCACTTGTCTCCACGCCTTCATAAAGTACCGAGTATGCCATGTCTGTAAACAGGTGGGCCAGATACTGCACCATGGTCTCGGACTTCACATCCATGCCACTTGCAGTGGTGAGAGACCTGTCAAATTTTATGATATCAAAGGGCAATTCTATGATACGCTCAAAGTTCGAATATCCGGTACCGAAATCGTCCAGATAGAATTTGATGCCTGTATCCCTAAGCTCGCTCACCCTTTGCTTTAGGAGCATGAAATCCTTCTCACTCTGGCTTTCTGTGATTTCTATTGCAATCTTTTCAAAGGGTACGCCGCTTTCGGATATGATGCTTTTTACCGTATTACAGAAATCCGGCTCACGGATGTCTATTGCAGATACGTTCACTGACACGCGCTGAAGATAATAGCCGTTATCCAGCATGGCCTTCACATTCTTACACACCTTTGAGAGGATGATGAGGGAAAGGGCGTGGATATAGTTATGTTTCTCCGCTATGGGTATGAATCTGTCCGGGAACACCATGCCCATTTCGTCAAGCCTCAGCCTCATCAGGGCTTCTGCCGTGTCATATTTGCCTGTACCGGTGTTCAGGACGGGCTGGCAATATACCAGCACTCTTGGATCATCCATGTCCATCTTGGCCTGAATATCGGCAAGTTCTTTCACGATATACTGATGCTCCTTAAAGGCGGTCACATCGCTTTCACCTGCACGCTTAAACTCATTTATCCCAATCCTGTCACTCACATACTTAATGAACTGGAGATAGTCGAGGGTGGGATCTGTGGCAGGGTAGGTATTTGAGAACACTATCTTATAATCCTGCCTGAACCGGTCATGAACCTCATAGAACTGATCCATGACATTTTCCAGGATCTTTTCGTACTCAGGGTTTTTTCTGGTTTCAAAAACCAGGATCAGGTGCCCGGCGTTTAGCTGGAAGAGAAGCGCTCCCTTCAGATACTCACTGCTGAAATGCCTGATGGCATCGCGTATTCCGTCGGGATATTTATTACCGGATCGTTCGAACTCCGGCATACGAAGGCTCATAAGGAAAAGCTCGTTCTTATTTATCATATTATGATGTATCATGTCGTCAAAGGATCTGGCATTTATGGCGCCCAGCTCGAAATCAAAGGGGTTTGAATGTATGAGATAGAGCACCGAAAAAGCCGGGAACAGGAAAGTGGCTGTGGTATAGGAAGACTGATGATACATACCCTGCACCATCATCACCAGGAAACTGACTGCTATGGAAGCTATGATGCCGTACAGGATACGGTGATATACCCTGTTATTATGCTTATAAAAGAGATATATCAGGATCCCGATGAAATATATGTACCCGAAGGGGAATATGGGAAAACCGGACTTCACTGTATTATCCGGATAAATAACGAAACCAAACTTAAACAGCGTGCCAAGAGTATCATATACCATGATCACGATGAGCCCCAGATTGGCTGCCACCTTACAAGAATGACTCTCTTTCCATCCCAGGTGGAGAGTCTGACAGATGTATATCACATATAGATACAGGCTGAGGAAAAGAGATACATGGTACGCTATACGGAGAGCATACAGGATGATATGAGGCCAGATCACACCGGTCATACCGATATGATATATCACGTCCACTGCCGCAGCAATGTTTAAAAGCGCCAGGATTATCTTGAATGTCTTATAATTATCGGTGTTATTGATGTTCGAGGTGTGGATGAGCGCGAAGAATACAAGACCGGTGGCCATCACCAGTATGTCCCCTATAGGTGTATAGTTCTCGTAAAAAACTACCATGGCTTCCATAAACACATCCTTGTATTACTCGTCCCCTTAAGACATATCTATGTATAAAATAAAGTGTATCATATTATAGTAATATGCTCTAGCAATTTTACGCAGTTTTCGGAATTTTGCCTTTTATGCCTAGTTGTGATAAAATTCTATCTGCTTTTGAAGCGAGACTAAAGGGAGGAAAACGTATGGCATCGTCCGGTGTGGTTCTTACATGTCCTTGTTGCGGCAGAAAATTCGAAGTGGGTATGGCCGATCTGGAAGTTATATACAGGAATAAAGGCATCGTGCCGATCTTCTGTACACTGGAATGCGAGATACGTTATTCCGGCAAGTCCTGAGGACTAGCACATTTACAGCATCGATAAAATAAGACAGGAAGGTCATTTTAATATGAGTCAGGAAAAAGTAGATAAGAAGAAAGAGCTGAAGGCAAACAGAAAAGACATCGTTAAGAAAAAGAAGATTCAAAACGTGGTGAGAGGAGCCGTGGTGGCTCTGGTGGCAGTCCTTGCTGTGCTCTGGATGGGGATTTCAGGCTATTCCAAGTATGAGGCATACCAGGAGGAAAACCCGAAAACCTATTCCGTGAACATCAACCCTATCTCCGATTACGAAGCTACTTTGGATGAAGAGTAAAAAATATATATTTTCTGCTTGACATTGCTTCTATGATTAGATAGAATACCTTTTGTCGTCAGCGAAAAGATGACAAATGCGACAGTGGCGTAGTTGGTAACGCGCGACCTTGC
>JAILDZ010000110.1 GCA_024688505.1 Lachnospiraceae bacterium | reverse complement strand
ACCTGGTCGAAGCCTCTTTGCAGGAAAGATGAATACACCGCAAACACCGGCTTATATCCGCTCATGGCCAGCGCCGATGCAAATGTCACTGCATATTCTTCTGCTATTCCCACGTCAAAGAATCTGTCCGGGAACATATTTCTGAACCGTCTGAGACCTGTGCCATCCGCCATGGCCGCAGTGATGGCCACTATTTTCTCGTCACGGTCTCCCATTTTCCTCATGACAGTGGAGAATATATCTGTGTATCCCGGCACCTTCTTTTTAAGGGGAAGCCCGGTTTCTTTATCGAAGGGATCCGTGCCGTGGAATCTCTCCGGATGCCGCACAGCAGGTGAAAACCCTTTCCCCTTTTTCGTCTTTACATGGATGAGAACCGGTCCATGGAAATTAGATGCCTGTTTAAACAGGTCATACATGGCATATATGTCATGGCCGTCCACCGGTCCCAGATACATGATCCCCAGCTCTTCGAATGCCATTCCCGGCACCACCAGCTGTTTTATGCCGCTCTTTGTTCGGCGAATGCTCTGTACTATCTTATCTCCGTACACCGGGATCTTTTCCAGTGAGTTTTGCACATTATCTTTTAATTCCGTGTAGTTATTGCTGGTACGAAGCTTCGATAACTGCAGAGAAAGCGCTCCCACGTTTTCTCCGATGGACATCTCGTTATCGTTAAGTACCACCATCACATTCTTCTTCACAGTGCTTAATGTGTTTATGGCTTCCAGCGCCAGTCCTCCGGTCAGGGATCCGTCGCCGATAACAGCTATGACCTTATGGTTTTCGCCCTTCATATCTCTGGCTGCGGCAAAGCCAAGCGCCGCTGCTATACTGGTGGAGCTATGCCCAGTGTCAAATGAATCGCATGGGCTTTCGGACCGCTTCGGAAAGCCGCTCATTCCGCCCAGTGAACGAAGGTTTGCAAAGCCGTCCTTTCGTCCCGTAAGGATCTTATGGGTATAGCTTTGATGTCCCACATCGAATATTATCTTGTCTTCTGGAAAATCACATAAAAGATGAAGGGCTATGGTGAGTTCCACCGTGCCCAGATTAGACGCCAGATGGCCGCCTGTACGACTTATATTTTCTATGAGAAATTCCCTGATCTCTTCCGGAAGCTTAAGCACTTCCTCCTTAGTCAGGTTCTTTATATCATTTGGTTTATTTATCTTATCAAGTATCAATGCAAGTATTCCCCTGCTCTTATTTCCCCAAATTAAACGCCAAAGCGCTATTTAATATGATAACACTAGGCTATTTAAAAGGCAAATCAAAGGAATATATAGATAGCCGAAATCAGTCAGTCCGCCACCATATGATAGAACATCCCTCGCGCACACTAAGAGCATCCTCAACCCGTACTTCATTCATTTGACAGGCAGTAGATGATTATGGCCTGCTGGATCTTCAGAAGATCCTTTTTGAATTCATATCCCACGAAATACTTGGAATCGATCACTCCTTCGGAGACCTCTTCGCCTCTGTAGAAAGGTGGGCATGGGTTTAGTATAGCGTTTGGATCAGCAAGGGACATTACACTTTCCGTGATCTGATAATCCCTGAAATCATCTATGATATCTGAAGGTATAGAGTCTGTGCATATTATATCTTTTCCGGCAATAGCATCCTTAAGATCCTTTATATATGGAACCTCTGAAATACGGTGTCTTTCAGGACAAGACTGCGATAAAGAAAAGCCAAAGGCTTCAGCCGCTTCCTTCCAGGCTCTTCCGATATTGCCGTCAGCACCCACAAATAAGTATTTATCCCCCAGATAATCCTCTCTTCTTTTAGAAAGAGCATATAGATCTGCCATCATCTCGCAGGGATGGTTATCATCTGTCAAAGCATTTATGACAGGAATACTCAAAGCTTCAGCCATTCTGTCAAGCATAGAGATGTCCTTATATCGCACTATAACGGCATCAGCCCAGTTCTGAAGATATCCGCATACATCCCTGATATCTTCTTTTTTATCCAGCGCATCGGGATCAAACAGTATGGACTGTCCACCCAGAAGATAGATTCCTTTTTCAAATGATACACGGGTTCTTATACTTGATTCCGGAAAGAACATCACAATCGTCTTTCCAGCCAGAAATCCTTTATAATTCTCTATGGAGTCGGCAATCTTAAAGATTGCAAGAAGTTCTTCTATACTAAAGTCAGTTAGTTTAATGAATGATTGCATTGTATTATATCCTAATCCAGCTCGATTGTTCCTTGCCTGCGCTATGACCGCAGCATTTAAGCTTAATAACATAGTCAGGATAAGTAGCAAGGCTGTTTTCGTCTTTTTAATATATCAGTCTCAGTTCTCCCTGTACACCAGATACTCCATCAGCTCCACCAGATAGCTGCTGTCTCCGGGCAGGGCCTTTAATATCTCTATGCCGCTTTCTGTCAGAGACTTCACCTTATCCTTTGATGCTGCCATCCCGTGATGAACCACATAGGTGCTTTTCTCATTCTTTTCATCGGAACCTATGGGTTTTCCGAGAGTGGCTTCATCTCCTTCAATGTCCAGGATGTCATCCTGAATCTGGAAAGCAAGTCCCAGATTGGAAGCCACCTTCTCCACCATACTTATGGTGTCGTCACCGGCTCCCGCCAGAATGGCACCTATCATCATAGAGGCTTCTATGAGCGCCCCTGTTTTATTCTCATAAATGAAATGTAGCTTATCTTTTTCTAAAGACTCACCCTTTTTCTCTGCTTCCACATCGGCCACCTGGCCGCCTATCATACCATATATACCGGCCTTACGTGAAAGGACAGCGAGAGCCTTCGCTGCTGGGCTCACCTTATCCGGAGCCGCTTCAC
Source organism: Lachnospiraceae bacterium (assembly GCA_024688505.1). Taxonomy (GTDB): domain Bacteria; phylum Bacillota; class Clostridia; order Lachnospirales; family Lachnospiraceae; genus FD2005. The sequence continues at coordinate 5,086 of JAILDZ010000110.1, read as the reverse complement.
ACACGGCTTTTGATGCGGTTTCAAAGGCGAAGTTTAAAAGTGCATCTCCGGTGAGTATGGCCATGGCCTCTCCGTACACAGCATGAGTGGTGGGCTTTCCCCGGCGAAGCATGTCGTTATCCATAGCGGGCAGGTCATCATGCACCAGAGAATATGTATGGATCATTTCCATAGCCGCCATAAAAGCATGGAGCAGGCCGTTTGAGCCGGCATCATCCGGACCGTCCAAAAGCATCCTGTAGGTCTCCATCATAAGAAGCGGACGAAGCCTCTTTCCGCCTGCCTTCACGCTGTAATTCATGGCAGAAAGCACTGTGCTTTGATACCCTTCTTCCTTCGGCAGAAAACCGTAAATAATCTTTTCTATCTCACCTGTCTTTAAATCCACGTTCTATTCCTCCGTATCAAAGGGAATGAGTTCATTATCCTCATTTAATTCCTGCACCTTATGTTCCACTGTGTCTATCTTTTCCTTGCATGCGGAAAGGATCTCCATACCGTCTTTATAGAGTGTGAAAGATTCCTCTAAAGACGGTTTCTCATTTTCCATCACACTTAGTATATCATCCAGTTTCCCGAAGCCCTCTTCCAGGGTAAAATCTTCTTTCTTCTTAGCCATCTTTACTCTCCTCTTTCTGACATTTCTATGTTCTCGGCCACTGCCTGTATCTTACCGTCCTTCATGTGGATATTCACCCTGTCTCCTTTTTTCACACCGGATACACTGCTGAGTGTGCGCCCTTCTCCGTCTTCAATGAAACCGTATCCTGCGGAAAGCCGCTTCAGGGGCGACACCCCATCCAGGCTTTTTGCATATCCCTTCAGGTCGTTTTTCTTCATGTCCAGGTTATGGGCAAATATTCTATGCAGCCTGTCCAGGTAATTATTAAAGGCCTTCTTATTCGCTTCTATCCTGCTTACAGGGCTTAGAAGCCGAAGGGCACGTTCCTTCGCGGAAAGGAGATCCCTCATGGAAGATATGCTTCTTTCCATCTCGTATCGCAGATCGCCCTCATATTCCCTTAAGGTGCTTAGGAGCTCATTCATGTCAAATACTGAAAGTTCCGCTGCCTCGGAGGGAGTGGCTGCCCGCCTGTCTGCCACAAAGTCTGCTATGGTGGTATCTGTCTCATGCCCCACAGCGGATACTATGGGTGTGGATGCGTGGAAAATGGCATCTGCCACCTCTCTTTCATTAAAGGCCCAGAGATCCTCTATGGATCCTCCGCCTCTCCCCACGATGAGCACGTCCAGTCCCATGGCATCCAGCCGCCGTATTCCTTCCACTATGGATGATACGGCATATTCTCCCTGGACATATGCAGGACAGAGGATGATCTCCACATATGGGTTTCTTCTCTTTGACACCCGGATGATATCCCGGATCACAGCACCTTCCCTGGCTGTCACTACGCCTATCCTCTTTGCATATTTCGGCAGTTCCTGTTTATACATGGGGTCAAACATCCCCATCTCTTCCAGTTCGTTTTTAAGCTCCAGGAACATCCGGTACAGATCGCCTTCTCCGGCCTTCTTCACAGCTTTTGCATACATCTGATAAGTGCCTGCCGCTTCATATACACCGATGCGGCCGGTGACTATCACCTTGTCTCCCTCTTCCATCTTAAAAGAGAGGCCTTTCCGGTCTGAAGCAAACATCACCGCCTGTATTCTGCTGTTTTTATCTTTCAGGGAAAAATAGATGTGCCCGGTGGAGTGGTATTTCAGATTACTCACTTCACCCGACACCTGAATATTTCGAAGGAAAAAATCTTCGGATATAAGCCCATTAATATATTCATTAATGCGGCTTACGGTAAATACTTTTTTATCGTTTTCTACACTCATTTCACTATGCGTGCCAAAATACCATTCACAAAAGATCCTGATGTGTCACTGCCATACTTTTTCGCGATCTCCACAGCCTCATTTATGGCGATACCGGGAGCCAGCTGTTCCTGTTCTATTTCGTACACCGCCAGCCTAAGGACTGTGAGATCCACCTTGGCCATGCGCTTTGTCTTCCAGCCTTCTGCTACTTCGTCTATCTTCCTGTCCAGCTCGGGGATCATGGAGATGATCTTAGAAGACTTTTCTTCCACTGCCGCTCTGTCGTCTTCGGACACCGGAGACTTATCCACCGGGTCTTCCTCTTCGTCAAGAAAAAGGCGAAGCTGCTCTTCCTGCTCTTCGCCCTGATAGAAATCTGCCTGAAAAACGGATTTGAATACTTCCTCCCGAAACTCGTGTCTGGTCATGAATGATCCCCCATCACTACTGTAGAGATCCTGATATCCACATCAGATACGGAAAGACCGGTCATATTCTCTATCATGCCCTTCACTTTTTCCTGCACCTGCTCACACACCACCGGTATCTCGTAACCATAATCCAGTATCATGGAAAGCTTCACCATGATATCGCCTGCTGCATCTGTGCTGATCTTCACACCCTTTGCGAGCTTTCCTGCTCCCACTTTGGACACATTCTCATGAGTGATGTTTCCTGCCAGAGCGTTCACTCCTTCTGTCTCAGTGCAAGCCAGACCTGCGATGATAGCCACTACTTCATCTGTCACATCCACATTATCGTTTATATGAAAACCTCTTTTGTCTTCAGCCATTTTTCGTACCTCCGTACCCTATAAATCCCCATAATGATAACATAAGTTTCTTAAAAGATACAGTATTTAATACCCGCCTTCGAATTTATAACGGATATAATCCTCGATGAGAGCCACCGCTCCCTCCACCCCGGTATGGCTGGTGTTTATGCATAGATCATACTCCGGAGCATAGCCCCACTGTCTGCCGGTATAGTATTTATGAAAGCTTCGCCTTCTGTCATCCACTTCGTCTATGAGCTTTCCGGCTCTCCACCTGTCCAGCCCTGTCTTTTCCATGGTGCGTTTGATACGGTCCGGCACTTCTCCATGGAGAAATACCGACACCAGGCTTTCATGCTTCCTGTATACGTAGTTTCCGCACCTTCCTATCAGTAGGAATCCGTCATCTTCCGTAAGAGTCCGAAGTATATCAAAGGTCTTCTTTCCGAACTCCGGGATCTCCCCGTTCTTTGCCACCGAATACAGTAAACTGTTAAAGGTGTGTTCGTCAAAAAAGTCCTTCAGATCATCAAAGCAGCCGGTGTCCTTCGCCCTCTCTATAAGAGACTCCTTATCATAAAGCGCCAGAGCATATTTCCCCGACAGTTTTTCCGCCACCTCATGGGCGCCGCATCCGCATTCCCTTTCAATACTGATGATCATATATCCCCCCGAAGCCTACTCAGCAATATTGAATCTGTTACGTCCTCCGGTCTTACTCTGATAGAGACCTTCATCCGCTCTCTTCACAGCATCTGTATAATCTTTGTCCTCCATATGGAAGAAAGTGAATCCCAGAGATACTGTCACGTTTATTTCCTGATCGGCCGCATGTATCTGCATTCCTGATACCGCCGTCACCAGCTTCTTTGCCAGTTCATCGAGCGCTTCTCTGGAAATGCCGTCAAAGATACCCACGAATTCGTCACCGCCCCAGCGGATCAGCCTGTCTCTGGTACGCATGTTTTTCTGCATAATGCGCACCACTTTTTTCAGCACTTCATCTCCGGCATCATGACCATATGTGTCGTTTACGGTCTTAAACTTATCCACATCCAGAAGCATTATGGCCGGACTGTCTCCGGTAGCCTTGAATTCATTAAACTTGGCCTGCATCAGCTTGTTACCGTATTTCCTGGTGTTTGCCTTGGTAAGCTCATCTATCTCCACTTCCTTACGAAGGTCCAGCTCCCTTATCTTATAGAACTGTCTGTCGTTCTTGATCAGGAAATACAGGCACAGACCAAACACTGTCACAAAAAGAATAGTGGTCACTATGGTAAGCTTTATAACAGTGGATTTATTTGCAGCTTCCACCTGCTTCACATCTTCCATGATGTAATGCACAGGGATGCCTATGCATATCACCCAGCCATAGTCCGGATAGAGCTTTGCATATGATATCTTTTTACTGATAAGATCTGATTGATACTCTCTGTAGAAATATGTGGTGAACACCTCACCGTCCCGGTTCAGTCCATCCAGCATATCCTTTCGGAACCTGGTACCCGTTTCGTCCTTTTCCTCAGTGGAGAGAAGCATCCCTTCCATTTCGGGCAGCGAAGGATGTACCAGCATCACTGCAAAGCCATCGCCTCCGTCCACATTCCGGATCTTCTCCATCCACATATATTCGCCGTCATCGAATTGCAGGTTCTTTATCTTAAGCTGAGTTTCGTTTTGCACAAGAGCCGTGATATACGCCTCGGATACACCGTATACACATGTGGTATCACCCACTGTCACATTGCACTGAGCCGCCAAAAGCTTTTTGTCCGTGCCGCCGTTATATACGCTTCCTGCCAGATGTCCCACATCATAATAGACTTCACCTGTCTCACTGTTATACACCAGATAACTCCAGCAGTCATATTCGGACACATCATCAAAATAGCTTGCAAAGCCGTCCGCTGCTGTATTTCCGGTAGCCTCCACATACCTCTCGGCATACTGCTTCACTATCGGAGATATGTTTTCTGATACGGTCTGATACGAATCGGTCTTTTCATGTCTGGCTATATCGATCTCTCTGATCAGGTTGTTTACTGTGTCATAGAGATAGCTTTTTCTGGTTTCGAGAGCTGTCACATACATCTGGTCATAAAAGACCCTCTGCATACGAAGGACTGCAAAAATAAAAAAGCTCACGCAAACCACACTGGTGATCACTATGAATACCAGTGCCAGTTTTCTGTATGAATCTGCGTTTTTCTTATTTCCAGCCATGTCTCACCGTCTCATAAAAAGAGTTTCTTTAATAGATACTATCTTATCCGCCACACACACTATCACAGCCTCTCTGCACTTTGGGATCCTGGTGATGTTAAGCGGCCACATGTGGCTTTCTATTATGTTTTTTTCCCGCTCCGTCAAGTCCTTGAAATCCTTTAGCGCATTCTTTAACGCAGCCTTCGGATGGTAGGGACCGTGCAGGGGTCCGTCGTGATGATGCCAGTCGTAGAGGAAATAATCATGAAGATA
>JAILDZ010000103.1 GCA_024688505.1 Lachnospiraceae bacterium | reverse complement strand
TATCAGGGTCTCAAGGAGCTCCATATTGCTGTTTTTCACCATCTTAAGCTTTTTAAAAGCCATTGTCACGCCTACAAGGGTCACAATGGAAGAAGTGAGGAGCGCCGTTCCTATCCATATATTATCAGGCTTCGAATCATACACCAGAAAGTAGATCATGCATTGCAGCAGCAAAAGCACTGCCACAAACCCAATGCCCATCCTGGCTTTTTTCTTGTCCCGGATGGTCACATCCCAGTTTCTTCTCACATTCACCACATAATAGAACACGGTGGCTATCATCACCACCATGGCCACTATGATCGATACCTGTTCCATAAACTGCATCGCAAAAGCCTCCTGCCTGTATCAATCCGCAAAGGTGATCCGGTTTCTTCCGGATTCTTTGGACTTATATAATGCTTCATCGGCTCTGGAATATGCCCTGTCCATATCTGCATCCCCCTTTTTTATCAGGGTGATGCCGATGGAGGAATTTATGCCGTCAAGACCCTCCAGCTGCACGGCATTCAGATTCTTCAGCAGGTCTTGAAACAGTTTCTCTGTCTCATCCTTATCCTTGACGCTTCGTATGAGCACCACGAACTCGTCACCCCCCAGGCGGCCCGCAAAATTTTCGCTCTCTTTCACTGCTCTTTCCGGAAAAGACCATTTCTCACCATAGTTCACATTAAGAGTGTTCAATATGGTTTTTCCGGCTATCTGTATCACCTTATCTCCCATCTGGTGGCCTAAGGTGTCATTTATCTGCTTGAATTTATCCAGATCCAAAAGTCCCAGCGCTATACATTCCTCTTCCTGATTCCTTATCACTTCGGATGCCATGGAAAAGAATCTTCCGCGATTCAGGAGGGACGTTAAGGCATCAAAAGAGGATTTCACCTCCAGCTCCTGCTGCATCTTCAGCCCTTCCCTGAAAGTGATAAACTGGCGCATACGTGCTCTTTGAAACATGTAATGAAAAATGATGGTGAGAATGTATACCACCAGGACATTGAACACATCCTGATTAAAAATGGATCCCGGTTTCACGCTATACGAGAAAAAAAGGAATACGGCCGAAGCCAGAGCCGTCACGACCCCCATCCTGATCAATGTATCGATATAGGACAGTGCCACCAGCACCAGGATCACCAGATAGATAGTGGCAGCCATATAGGGCTGCGACACAGAGCATAAAATGCCGAGTGACATCAGCGCAAGCATATTGATATATGATGCTATAAGACTGTATTTTTCTATAAACGAACCGAACCGGAGAAGAACGAATTCAAAAATACAAATGGATACAAAGAAGCCTATGAACATCGGGAAGTTTTCCTCGCTCAGTCCGAAACTGTTCTGCCAGGAAAAATATGTATAGATGCCTGTGATGACCAGAAACCATGCATTCAGTATTCTCATATGCCTGCCGTTGGTGGCATAGATAAGATCCAGGCAATCTAAATATGATGACTTTTCATACCCGTAGTAATTCACGCTCTTTTCTGCCATAAAACACCCCCATGTGAAAGGTCCGTTTAGCCGAAAGCTTCTCTTATGCTGTCAAAATGCAGGAAAACCTTTTCTTTGCCGAATGCCTCTATCTCGCTTATATCAGCGATCTTATAGCCGGAAGTCTCTTCCTCCTGGATCTTCACGTCTTCGTCATTAAAATCCAGTGTGAAGCGGTATACATCCACGAAGTAGTTGTCCCCTTCGCCGGGATTTTCCCTGTGGTATGTAAGCACCAGCTCGCTAGCAGCATTTGACACGTCTATGCCGGTTTCTTCGAGCACCTCGCGGACCGCTGCTTCATAAGAAGTCTCGCCTGCCATCACGCCGCCGCCCGGCACTTCCCAGTGCCCGGGTGCCCATGATTTTGTCATCACACGCCTGGTTATCAGGTATTTACCGTCGGTGCGACGGACCACTCCAAGGGCTGTGAGATGATACTCATCATCTTTCAGGCACCAGTCGTTTCGCTTCATGGTGCGCCCTGTTTTCTGTTTGTTTTTATCGTATATATCCCAAAGTTCGTCTTTCATAGTCTTAAATACAGATGTCTGTCATCCACCTGTCAGGCTGCGGCTGTGAGTAAAATCCGCACGCAGGATTCCGTGCCGAGTACGGATTTTGCTCACGGCCACAGCCGTGATTATAACAGTATATCAGCATGGAGGAAAAATCTCCCGCAAATTTATTTTACTTTGATCTTGTCTAAGTGCCAGATATCATCCACATACTCCTGAATGGTACGGTCGGATGAGAACTTGCCCACATTAGCCACATTAAGGATAGCCTTCTTAGCCCAAAGGTCAGTATCCCTGTATGTCTCCTCTACCTTACGCTGTGCTTCGGCATAGGATCTGAAATCCTTCAGCACGAAATATGTGTCCGCAAACTGAGTCACCTGTGTATTCAGAAGAGAATTATAAATGTCTCTGAAGAGTTCCGGATCGTTAGGAGCATAGAATCCGTTGATGAGCTGCATCAGCACCTTTCTGATGTCCTGATCCTGGTTGAATATCTCCATGGGGTTATAATCCCGGTTTTTCTCATGCTCGATGACTTCATCTGCACTCATACCGAAGATGAAGGCATTCTCGATGCCCATCTCCTGTACCATCTCCACATTGGCTCCGTCCATGGTACCTATGGTAAGGGCACCGTTTAACATGAACTTCATGTTTCCGGTTCCGGAAGCTTCCTTAGATGCTGTGGAGATCTGCTCTGATACATCAGCCGCAGCAAAGATCCACTCTGCATTTGATACGCGGTAGTCCTCTATGAACACCACCTTGATCTTTCCTTCGATGGTGGGATCGTTGTTTATCACTTCTCCCACATTGTTTATAAGCTTAATTATAAGCTTTGCGATATGATATCCTGCAGATGCCTTTGCGCCAAAGATGAAGGTCCTGGGATAGAATTCCATCTCCGGATGCTCTTTGATCTGATTATATAGGTACATTACATGAAGGATGTTAAGG
>JAILDZ010000092.1 GCA_024688505.1 Lachnospiraceae bacterium | reverse complement strand
AGGGATTTCCTGATGCAAAAACTTCTGCCTGAAATAGCCACAGATTCATGAACTATAGTGATCCTGAGAGTGTCGGTTTCCGCTTCCAGAACGGGACTTTGCTTGTGGAATGGTCTACTGACCGTGTTCGCTACACGCTTCGTGAAGGTATCCACAAAATCCTCCGGCAGCTTCACATCTTCGCAAAGCCTTCTGGCATTCCTGCTGTCTGTGAGCCATAGTTCTCTGCCGTTGAAATCTATATCCGTTATCTCTTCATCTTTGACATATGGAAATAAAGGGCCGAAATAGTCCTTTTCTTCTTCGATACTTATCTTTTCCAAGATTTACGCCCCCTTTACAGACCACCGCTCCCGGCGTCAACCACAGTTTCCGCTGCACCGCTGACCTCCGTGGCCTTGGTAAAAAAGGTTTCCATAAGTTGGGTGAAGGCTTTCCCCACCACACTGTCTGCATCTGTACCGATGAGAACCCTGATAAGAACCACCAGGGCAATGATGGCCACCACTGTAATAAGAGCGGGACCGTATTCTTTAAGTATGTCTTGCACGACTTTATCCTCCTGTTATTATTGAAAATCACAGGCTATGGATAAAAAAGATCTTTGATTTTGAGTTTGGGTTTTGGGTTAAGAAGAACCGCAGTTCTCTCTTGATAGTGAAAAGAGAATACCATTTTCGGTTCCATAAAACAAATAAAAAAAGTATAAAGGAATCCGGACAAATATAAAGAGATTATAAAGAAAGTATAAAAAAAGTATAAAGGACTCCGGATCATATCCAATCCGGAGCCCATATATATTAAACCCGCTTTAATCTGTATTACTTATTACATTGCATAGGGAATAGCTGTTCCATCCTCTGCGCAAAGAACTGTGATGCCGCCTACGTTATATACTCCGTTTACCAGAAGATTTCCCTGGGCATCGAATGCACGGCCTGCACCGTCTATCTCTAAGTACATGTTGGCTACCATCCATCCGTCAGATGTGAAATACTGCATGCCTGTACCTGTGGGTACCCAACCGGTGACCATGGCACCGTTTGATGCATCAAAGAGATATGTCAGACCACCGATATTCTGATATCCGGTCTGCATCTGTCCGTTTTCATTGAAGAAATACTGATTTCCTCCGACGGAATTCAGGCCTACCAGAGCATGTCCATCCTGATCGGACAGGTAGTAGATACCTGTGCCGTCAGAGAACCAGCCCTTATCCATAAGGAATGTATCGCCCATATGATATTTATATACACCGTCGGGAGATACCCAGCCTCTCTGCTTACGATAGTTGGTAAAGAAGTATGTACCGTAATCTGTATTTAAGAAGCCCATGGCAGGGATAAGGCTGAAATAATCCTTTTCAAGCATATTCATATCCACTCTGCCGGCCACGCCGTTCACGCTTCCACTGCTGGTGTACTGCCACATAGCATATCCCGGTACGTCACATCCGCCTGTATACTGAGCGATCCACTTGTCATAACGAAGACCTGCTGTCAGATGGCTGTTATAAAAGTTTCTGTAGGTATAAACTATTGGATAATAACCTGCATTGGCTATAACATCGCAGAATGCGTTTGCCATTGCCGTAGCAGTGAAAGGATCTATGCCCTTCTGAGAAGGATCCTCGAAATCGAATGCAACCGGAAAGCTGACGCTATAAGGCTGGATCCAGCTTAAAAGAAGATTTGCTTCTGCTATAGCTCCCTCTACTGATGTAGCATATGAATACATATACACACCGGTTCTCATTCCTGTAGATGAAGCCTGAACCATGTTGCTTGCGAAATTCGGGTCCATTCCCTTCACGCTGCCGGCTTTGATCATTGCGTACTGAACACCGGAAGATGTGGTTGCTCCCCAGTTTATGGCTCCCTGGTATTTGCTGACATCTATCCCCAGGATACCGGCATTAACCACCGTGCCCACGGATACAGAGACAGCCACAGCCACCAGAACCATAGCAATTACTTTTTTAAATTTGTTCATTGGTTTTTGTCTACCTCCCTAAATACAGTAGTTGATTAAACAACCCACGCAAAATATTGTAACATATTCGAATATGTATGCAAGACAAAAACACTATAAAATTAAGATAATTTGTGGATTTTATGATGACATTCCGTTGACTATCTTTGAAATGGCTTCCGTGCCGCCCTCACGCCTGGAGTATTCATACAGAAGCTTTTCCAGCTGGCTTTGGAGTTCCGCATCGGAAAGGCCAGAAAGACCGGTGTTTCCGGAGGCCGTGGATGTGGTAGATGTGGCTCCGGGAGTATAGTATACAGCCACCGCATCGGAAGCGGACTGGGGAATGGTGACACCCTGATTATAATTAGCCAGTACTTTGTCCACATATCCCTGGGCAGAGATCGGTATACCGCCGGCATTGGCCACAGCAGTAGGTCCGGCATTATATGCCGCAAGGGAAAGGCTGATATCTCCGTTAAAACGGTTCAGAAGCTCTCTGAAATATTTGGCTCCGCCGAGGATATTCTGCTGAGCGTCAAAAGCATTGGTAACGCCCATAGCTTCTGCTGTTTTAGGCATGAGCTGCATGATGCCCATAGCGCCTGCTGAGCTGATCGAGTTCGGGTTGAAGCTTGATTCCACTTTGCCGATAGCCTTAAGCAAGCCCTCATCAATCCTGTAAAGATCGGAGGCCTGGGCAAAGAAGCTGTCAAGAAGAGTGCTCCCTGTAGATGTTTCTTCCGAAGATGTTGCTGCACTCTCGGTGTTTGCAGCCGACGTGGTGCTTTCTGCAGATGTGGCTGCATTTATCTCAGAATCCAGTTTTTCCTGGAAAGATGTCGCTTCCGTCTGATCAGTAGTATTAACATTCCCTGTGGGGGCGATAGTTTCTGTATAAATATGTGTAGTGGCGCCTATAGACTCTATTCTGATCTCCACGTTTCCACCTCTTCTTTCATCCTCAACATAAGAAAAAAGGAATCCGGATCACCACCGGATTCCTTTCATTGTGGTTTCTATTATAATTGGAAATTCTGTTCTGCGATTCTCTCTGCCGCCATAGCATCCTTCACATCATCTCTGGCATTTCTTACGAAGAACTGATACTGACGAAGTGCATCGTCCTTTTGCATATCTGAAATGGCTTTCTCCACATCCAGTGTCTTCAGGTCACTATCCTGTCCCTTCAGCTCGTATGTAGCCTTCGGATCATACTGTGCTGCATAATCGATGGCTCCGAATGTCTCTTTACGCTCCGGAAGTGCTGTGCTTCTCTGTTCTTCCTTGGGAAGAGTCTTCGCAGCAACTCGCTCAGCTTCCTGAGTGGCCAGATCGGATCCGTAATTTTCCGGTCTTTCTGTCCTTATGTAGTTATTATATGTACTGTAACCACTATATGGTCTGATTCCAGATACGTTCATGTAAACATCCCTTCTTACATACTGTTTCATCCTTGCACTTTATATATCGGCAAGAACTGGGATATATTTAGGAAAAAATGACTACTTATCCAAAATTTTCTTCAACTCATCCATGAAGGAGTTTACATCTTTAAATTCTCTGTATACAGAGGCGAAACGCACATATGCCACCTCATCCAGGTCTTTCACCTTGTCCATAACGATCTCGCCGATCTCATCGCTGGAGATTTCCTTCTCTTCTTTAGAGAAGATCTCTGTCTCCACCTCATCCACCAGCTGCGTGATCTGGGCTGCGGCCACCGGGCGCTTATGACATGCACGAAGCACTCCGCCTTCTATCTTTGACCTGTCATACTGTTCACGATTATTGTCCTTTTTGATAACGATAAGGGGAATGGTCTCCACCTTTTCATATGTGGTGAAGCGCTTCCCGCAATCATCGCACATACGGCGGCGTCTGATAGATGTGTTATCATCTGCTGGGCGGGAATCGATAACCCTGGTATTATCACTGCTGCAAAAAGGACATTTCATGTTTTTTCCTCCATCTATGGGTAAAAAGTCCAAACCTATGTGCCATTATAGCGGATTTAGTACCCTTATGCAAGAATAAACATTTTTGACACAATATATTGTGCCTTTTGCACTATACGTTAAATCTGAATGTTATCACATCTCCGTCCTGAACCACATATTCTTTGCCCTGCAGGCCCACCAGCCCCTTTTCCTTTGCTGCGGCTATGCTTTGGCATGCCACCAGGTCTTCATACCTCACGCATTCTGCGCAGATAAAGCCACGCTCGAAATCCGTATGGATCTTTCCTGCTGCCTGAGGTGCCTTTGTGCCCTGTTTGATGGTCCAGGCTCTGGTTTCATCCTCTCCTGTGGTCAGGAATGATATGAGGCCAAGGAGTTTATAGCTGGCCTTTATCAGCTTGTCGAGGCCTGACTCGGAAAGTCCGAGGTCCTCAAGGAACATCTGCTTTTCATCATCATCCAGTTCGGATATCTCTGCTTCTATCTCTGCGCAGACCGCGAACACTTCTGCATTTTCGGATTTTGCCAGTTCACGTACAGCCTGTACGTGAGCATTTGATGCTCCGTCATCCGAAAGATCGTCTTCTGCCACATTTGCCGCATAGATCACAGGCTTTGCCGTGAGAAGGTTATACGTCCTGAAGATAGCCTCTTCCTCTTCGTCATTGCATTCAAATGTCTTTGCCATATGTCCGTCTTCCAGGAAAGGACGAAGCCTCTCCAAGAGTGCAGCTTCCTTTTGCAGCGACTTATCATTTCGGGCCTGCTTGATCACCTTGGCCGCTCTTCTTTCCAGTATTTCCATATCAGAGAAAAGGAGTTCCAGATTTATAGTCTCAATATCCCTCTTGGGATCGATGGAACCGTCCACATGAACCACGTTCCCGTCTTCAAAGCAGCGAACCACATGCACTATGGCATCCACCTCCCTGATATTTGCCAGAAACTGGTTTCCCAGTCCCTCACCCTTCGATGCACCCTTCACGAGGCCTGCAATATCTACGAATTCTATGGTCGCCGGTATGGTCTTCTTTGAATGAAAGAGGTCCGTGAGCACATTTACTCTTTCATCCGGAACCGCTACCACGCCCACATTCGGGTCTATGGTGGCAAAGGGGTAATTCGCTGCCAGCGCACCGGCTTTTGTCAGTGAATTAAATAATGTGGATTTACCGACGTTTGGCAAACCGACAATGCCTAGTTTCATATTTTATATATCTCCTTCTAAAAGTATTGATTTTACTGTGTTTTCAATATTTATGACACTTTTGGTCATAGCCTTTTGCATATTACCACATTTCTATTTATTTCTCTACCCTTTGTATTGCCATGGAATTTACCGAAAAGACAG
>JAILDZ010000068.1 GCA_024688505.1 Lachnospiraceae bacterium | reverse complement strand
TCCTTCATAAGCTTGATAACCTGCTCTTCGGGGATCAGCTTTGTGAGTGAGAAGAATGCAGACTGAAGCACTGTATTGATACGGTTTCCAAGTCCGATCTCCTTACCGATCTTCACACCGTCGATGATGTAGAAGTTGATGTTGTTCTCAGCGATGTATCTCTTAACCTGGCCGGGAAGCTTCTCATCCAGTTCGTCTACAGTCCACTGTGTGTTGAACAGGAATGTACCGCCGGGTACCAGATCCTGAACCATGTTGTACTTGTAGATGTACGCTGTACAGTGACAAGCTACGAAATCTGCCTGGTTGATGAGATATGTGCTGTGGATAGGTGTATGACCGAAGCGAAGGTGGGAAATAGTCACACCGCCGGACTTCTTAGAGTCATAATCGAAGTATGCCTGAGCGTACATATCTGTGTTATCACCGATGATCTTGATGGAGTTCTTGTTAGCACCAACGGTACCGTCTGCACCGAGACCCCAGAACTTACAAGCTGTGGTTCCTTCGGGAGCAGTAACAGGCTTCTCCTTACGATCAAGAGAAAGATTTGTCACATCGTCGATGATGGACAGAGTGAATCTTTCCTTCTCTGTGTTATGGTAAACAGCAATGATATCTGAAGGAATGGTGTCCTTTGAACCCAGACCGTAACGTCCGGAGAATATCTCGCAGGACTCGAACTTGGATCCCTTAAGAGCAGCCACTACATCGAGATACAGAGGCTCGCCAAGAGAACCGGGCTCTTTTGTACGATCCAGAACGGAAATCTTCTTAACTGAATCCGGGATAGCCTTGATAAGAGCGTTCTTATCAAACGGACGATACAGACGAACCTTAACAAGACCTACCTTCTCACCCTTCTTAACCAGGTAGTCGATAGTCTCATCGATGGTCTCGCAAACAGAACCCATAGCGATGATGATGTGCTCAGCATCGGGAGCTCCGTAGTAGTTGAAAAGCTTATAATCTGTGCCGATCTTCTCGTTTACCTTGTCCATATATGTCTGAACGATAGCGGGAAGTGCATCGTATGATCCGTTACATGCCTCACGGCTCTGGAAGAACAGATCGGGGTTCTGAGCGGAACCCATCTCACGGGGATGGTTGGGGTTAAGAGCATTTGCTCTGAACTCTTCAATGGCATCCATGGGAGCCATATCCTTCAGATCTTCATAATCCCATGTCTCGATCTTCTGGATCTCATGAGATGTACGGAAACCGTCGAAGAAGTTAATGAAAGGAACCTTGCCCTTAAGAGCTGAGCAATGAGCTACGGGAGTCAGGTCCATAACTTCCTGTACGGAAGATTCGCAAAGCATAGCCACACCGGTCTGACGGCAAGCATATACGTCGGAATGATCACCGAAGATGTTAAGTGCATGTGTAGCCACACAACGAGCGGATACGTTGAACACACCCGGAAGGCCTTCACCGGCTACTTTATAGAGGTTCGGGATCATAAGGAGAAGTCCCTGAGATGCTGTGTAGGTGGTGGTAAGAGCACCTGCAGCAAGGGAGCCGTGAACTGTACCTGCAGCACCAGCCTCGGACTGCATTTCTGTTACCTGTACAGTACGACCGAAGATATTCTTACGGCCTGCAGTAGCCCACTCATCTGTGGCTTCTGCCATGACTGAAGAAGGAGTGATAGGATAGATAGCCGCTACATCAGTAAATGCATAAGAAGCATGAGCTGCTGCATGGTTTCCATCCATGGTTTTCATTTTTCTTTTCATGTGTTTTCCTCCTAAAGATACTTGATATTCTTTACAATCGAACATTTCTATTATATATGCTTTAGGTGAAAAATCCTGTATTTTATTAGATACAATAGGGACTTAGGCAGACTTTTTCACGCCTATGCAGGCAAGGACCATTCCCGCTGCACAGACTATGCAGCTGATGATGAGAACGTTCACCACCGGCATCACGTCATACATGGGACCTGCGATGAGGCTGGAAAGCACAGATGCCACAGTGGTCATGTTATATGCCAGACTCTGGGCCTTGGCAGCATCCTTATACGGGATCTGCGCATTCACATATACCACTATGCATGCGGTAAACACTGCAAATGACGGAGCCTGAAGGACGAATGCCATAAAGAGGGTGGGAACGCTGAAAGCCAGTGTCACCGCTATCTGTTTAAGCATAAATGCTCCGTATGACACCCGAAGCAGGGTGTGTGATCTTATCTTTTCATTTATCTTTCCGAATGCGAGCATGACCGGGATCTCCGTGAGGGCCATAAACGCATTCATGAAGCTCATGGTGTCGGGGCCGCCGCCCACATTTCTCACCACGTTTATGTTAAAATTTCCCACTGTGTTATGTGCAAAGAAAATAAGCGCTATTCCGAAAAGCATGAGGGTGAATCTCTTGTTTTCCATGAAAAATACCATAAGTGAGCTGCTCTTTTCCTTTTCGCCTTCCGCGCTCCTCTCCGGCTCCTCAAAGCTCTTTGTGAGGATCACATGAAAGATCAGCTGAAGCACGGTAAGCGCCATGCCAAGATAGGGCAGGAAAAAAACGTCCTTAAATCTGAATACTATTCCAAGCACAGTGGATAATATGACGAAGCAGAATGAGCCCGTACCCCTGGCAAAGCCGTAGTTGATGGGGATGCCGGCATGCTCCAGATCCGCATAGAGCTTCAGGTTCAGTGAGTTTATCATTATGCTGACAGCTATGAAAAACATATAGATGATCTGGAACAGAACTGTCTTGCCGGTGAAAGCGGCATCCAGGACCAGTATTATAAATTGAAGGACAAAGAGCCCGTATATCTGCCTTCTGGCCGTAAGCACCCGGCTTTTATCCGCCAGAGACGAAAGAAGTGTGGCTCCCACTGCACCCATAAGATTACCTATGCAAAGGACCAGCCCCACTTCCATATTGGAAAAACCCACAGACTGGAGATACAGGGTAGCGTTACTGCATACCACGCAGAAGAACATCCAAAACGTGCCCTGGATCCCTGCGAACATCAATGTGTATTTTCTGCTAAGCTTTTCCCTTTCGGTCATTTAGTTTATACCCGGTTATCAATCATCATCCTCATCGGATTCCGAAGTGTTATATACCTGTCTCTTACGAGCCATCTCGTCGGACTCCAGATATTCGTCATATGTGGTCACCTTATCTATGAATGTGCCGTCCGGCAAAAATTCAATGATACGGTTTGCGGTGGTCTCCACTATCTGGTGGTCACGGGAGGTGAAAAGAAGCACTCCCGGGAACTTGGTAAGTCCTGTGTTAAGAGCCGTGATGGCCTCCATATCCAGGTGGTCGGTGGGCTCGTCCAGGATCAGCACATTAGATCCTTCTATCATCATTCTGGAAAGAAGCACACGCACCTTTTCGCCTCCGGAAAGGACCTTCATCTTCTTCACGCCGTCATCCCCGGCAAAAAGCATTCTGCCTAAGAATCCACGGACATATGTGGCATCCTTTATCTCGGAGAACTGTGTGAGCCAGTCCACGATGGTGTCATCCGTAGCAAATATCTTTGTGTTGTCTTTCGGGAAATAGGACTGTGAGGTGGTCACGCCCCACTTATAATCTCCTTCATCCGGCTCCATCTCTCCTGTGAGGATCTGAAACAGTGTGGTCTTTGCCAGCTCGTTACTGCCCACGAAAGCGATCTTATCATCATGTCCTACGATAAAAGATACATTGTCCAGTATCTTCACTCCGTCTATGGTCTTACTGATGCCTTCCACAGTAAGCACTTCGTTTCCGATCTCTCTCTGGGGACGGAAGTCGATATAGGGATATTTTCTGGAACTGGGACGGATGTCGTCCAGTTCGATCTTCTCAAGGGCTCTCTTTCTGGATGTAGCCTGCTTTGATTTGGAAGCATTGGCGGAGAATCTGGAAATGAATTCCTGCAGCTCCTTGATCTTCTCTTCCTTCTTCTTATTGGCTTCTTTTCTCTGCTGGATAATAAGCTGTGAAGACTCATACCAGAAATCATAGTTACCGGCGAAGAGTTCTATCTTGCCATAATCGATGTCCGCAGTATATGTGCATACCTTATTCAGGAAATATCTGTCGTGGGAAACCACGATGACAGTGTTTTCAAAATTGATCAGGAATTCTTCCAGCCAGCCGATGGCATCCAGATCCAGGTGGTTTGTGGGCTCATCCAGAAGCAGGATATCCGGGTTTCCGAAAAGAGCCTTTGCCAGAAGCACCTTCACCTTCTCAGCACCGTTAAGATCAGACATCATAGAGTAATGAAGGTCCGTGCCGATACCCAGACCGTTAAGGAGCATGGCCGCATCAGACTCTGCATTCCATCCGTCCATCTCTGCAAATTCTGCTTCGAGCTCCGATGCCTTGATACCGTCTTCATCGGAAAAATCTTCCTTTGCATATATGGCATCCTTCTCTTTCATGATGTCATAGAGCCTTTTATTTCCCATGATCACAGTATCCATTACCGTGAAGTCATTGTATTTGAAGTGATCCTGTTCCAGGAATGAAAGTCTCTCACCGGGACTCATAGACACATCGCCGTTAGTGGGTTCCAGCTGTCCGGAAAGAATCTTTAAGAATGTGGACTTTCCCGCACCGTTTGCGCCGATCAGTCCATAGCAGTTTCCTTCTGTGAATTTTATATTTACATCTTCAAAAAGTGCCTTCTTGCCTATCCTCAAGGTCACATTATTAGCCTGTATCATATTAAACCTCTTTCTTTTTCATCTTCAAAAACAGCACTAACGATTATACATGAAAAAGCAATTATTTCAATATGATATAGTCTTCCGGCCTGTTCCCGGGACACTTTTTAATAATAATCGATGCTATCAAATGTAGTGATGAAATCACGAAATTCCATCTTATATACTCCCACATCCAGGCCTTTTTTCTTTCAGATAATGCTTCTTCAGTTTTTTTCATCATATCCCGGAATATTAAGTTCCGGCATCTTATCTATGACAGACATCAGGTGATCATTCAGTAAGGTGCCGTCATTTTGCGTCTTTAAAGTCTTAGAGGTAAAAAAATCCCTTAAGGTCCTGCTGACAAAATCTTCCATGGTCTTAAAGAGCTTATCGTCACTGAAGAATTTATACAGCTGGTCATTTTCGTCACTTATCTTCACGCCAAAGAAAGTCTCGGCTTTCTTAATATTCCACTCCACCTTTGAAAGCTTTTTGCCCTCGGCCTTAAGCTCTTTTTCCATCTCCTTTTTCTTGTCTTTTCTCATGGACTCCAGCAGTTTTCTTACAGATATGGACTTATTAATAAAGCGGCTCCCCACATTGTCAACAAAAACATGCTTTTTTGCTTATTCTTTCCCAGCAGGGCCCGAAGAGCTGTCTCAGTTGTTCCGCTCCTGAGCCCTGCAGGCTTTACACGGCACACTCTTTGCCACTGTGACGTAAATGGGGCCCCATCAGGCATAAAAAAGCGAACGGCGACTTTATCTCCTTCATCCTTCATCATTTTTTTCACGTACGAAGGATCTCTTTCCACTATGGCATTTATAGCTGCTATAAGGTAGCAGTCTCCGGCACTTCCCTGCCTCACATCCTTAGGCACAGGATCATGCTGGAACAGAGGATTTGTAAAAGTCTGAATATCCTGAACGATCTCTGTATATAGATGTCCGTCCTTTCCTCATAGTGTTCTGTGTAGAGCTCCTTCATCTCCACCTGAGGTTCTTCCTGTTTGGCGGCAGCTTTTTTGTCTTTCTCAAGGGCAGAATTATCCTCCTCTGTCGCAGTATTCTTTTTCCTTCTAAAAAGAGAGCTTGTCATTCCTGACACGCTCTTTTTTCTGCTCTCCGGAAGCACGGGGTTATACGGGCCGTTTCCTTTTGAGCCGTCACCGTCCTCCCGGCCCCTATACAGCCGTTCTTTTGTCTTTAAAGCGCTTTTCTCCTGAAAAAGCTCTACCTCTTCCTGCTTTTGCTGGTTTTTCTGAATCTCATCAAACAGGTTTTCAGACATATACTATTCCTCCTCTATTGAGGTACGAAGTTCATCGATACTGTATAAAAACAGGTTTAACATGTGCTCATACTGTTCTGTATCAGATATCCCTCCGGCTTCCGGCACCTGCGCACGAAGTTCCACATAGCCTTCCACCGGATCATACACCGCGTGTCCAAAGGGGCTTCCGAAATTAAAACCGTCACAGGAAACCATAAGTCCAGCATCCGGCTCTTCAGGCATATATACTATACTCCTTAAGTTCAGGATATATTTATCGTCATCAGGGCCACCCACCATGTAGTATGAAATGTTTATCTCATCGTTATCCACATGAAAACGGAGGAAAGGAAGACCGTTTATCCCCATCATCTCCTCCGGCTCTATGTCCGGAATAATCTCTTTAAGGATCTCTGTCATGCTGTTTAGCCTGGTCTGTACCGCATAGAGATATAGATCATCCTCGGTCACATCCATGATTTCGCGTTCGTTTAAATCAGACATTTTTTCCTCCTTTTTCCAGTTCGTCCTCTGTTTCCTTTAAGGATTTTTCAAATTCTTTTGTGCTTGCAGTAAGAAGATGGGCCGAGGGTCTGCGGCCAAGCAGCTTTACTGCTGTATTCTCAGTCCCTGCCTGTCTCATCATAAGAAAGACTGTAGATTCTCTTCCGTATTTTCTCTCTGCGGATATTATAGCCGTCTTCATCATTGCTTCGCTTACGGCTTCGCTTTTTGCATAAATATATAAAGGATAGACAGTATCGTCGACAGTGCAGATAAGGATGCCGCCTTCCAGAGTGTTTCCGCTTAAACACACCACGCTTATGTCCGCATCAAGCGCATGTATAAAGAGTTCCGGCGAGTAGGTATATGCCGCATTATCGATCATGGAAAGCCTATTTATGATAGTTTTTCTTTCTGCTGTGGTAAAATCCGAAAGGAGCCAGCAGGCACCTTCTCTTCTCCCTCATCCTTGATCACTCCTATGGCAAAACAAAACGGAAGAGAAATAAGCCTTACCCTTTCATACGGATCCATTCCCCGAAAGAATTCCGCATCGACCTTTTTCAATCTGTAGAAATGTAAAGAATTATCCATCTATTACTTATTCCATGTCTGCCTTTTTGTGTTTTCACTATAAATATTTATACGCAGATATAAAGCTCTCGGTCACGATTACTTAAGTATAATTATTTAATTCGACATAAGAGTTTTCAACAGCGAGCCGATACAGTAAAGGCAGGGCGAATGCCCTGCCTTCATGCTTTTTATGCTGTATTCATATCAGCTGGCGCGTTCCTTTGCCAGGTTCTTATTTGCAGTAGAAAGCATAAGTTTGATACGGTTCAGCTGGTTCACTTCAGAAGCACCGGGATCATAATCAATGGCCACTATATTTGCTTCGGGATGCTCGTGCCGTATCTTCTTTATGACGCCCTTACCCACCACATGATTCGGCAGGCATCCGAAGGGCTGAATACATACGATGTTCTTTGCTCCGTCATGTATGAGTTCCAGCATCTCACCGGTCAGGAACCATCCCTCTCCGGTCTGGTTTCCTATGGATACTATATCCTTGGCACTGTTTGCCGTATCCGTAATGTATGCAGGGGCACTGAATCTCTTGCTCTTGTTAAACTCGTCCCGGGCAGCGGATCTTAGCCATTCAAAGAAGTCTATGCCTCTGTCACTTATGAATCTTGCTTTCTTTGATTCTCCCAGGTTCTCTTCCTTGAAAGAGGTGTTATGGAAACAGTATAGCAGGAAATCCGTAAGGTCCGGCACCACGGCCTCTGCCCCCTCTGCCTCCAACAGCTCTGCCAGATGGTTATTGGCTGCGGGAAGGAATTTCACCAGGATCTCTCCAACGATGCCCACCCTGGGCTTCACCATATCTTCGTATATGGGCAGATTATCGAAGTCACGTATTATATTACGGCACATTCTCTTATATCTGCCGTGGGACAGATACTTATCTCCTGTGACAAAATCTATCACTTCTTTTTTCCATTTTTCGTGGAGAGCATCCGTGCTTCCCGGCACTTTTTCATAGGGACGCACACGGTATACGCATCTCATGAAGATGTCTCCGAATATCAGGGCATAGAGACCGTGCTGGATCAGCTTCGGTGTCAGCTTAAATCCGGGGTTCTTCTCCAGTCCCACCATATTAATTGATATGACGGGCACATTCGGATATCCCGCTTTTGCCAGAGCTCTTCTTATGAATCCTATATAGTTTGATGCCCTGCAGCCGCCTCCCGTCTGGGATATCAGTATGGCTGTGTGCTCCATGTCAAACCCGCCGTTCTTTATTGCGGCCATAAGCTGTCCCACCACTATGAGCGAAGGATAGCAGGCATCATTATTCACGAATTTCAGCCCCACATCTACACATTCTCTGGATGGGATATCCGGGATCACCAGATTATATCCCGCAGCGTTAAATGCGGGAGCCAGTAGTTCGAAGTGGATGGGTGACATCTGCGGGCAGAGGATAGTGTAGTTCTTTCTCATTTCCTCCGTGAATATGACACGTTCGTAGTTTGCAGGGACTATCTTCCTTTCCTGTTTCTTTCTGTCTCTCACCCTCATGGCGGCAAGAAGAGAACGTATCCTTATCCTGGCAGCACCCAGGTTATTCACCTCGTCTATCTTCAGACAGGTATATATCTTCCCGGAATTCGTGAGTATATCGCTGACACAGTCTGTGGTCACAGCATCCAGGCCGCAGCCGAAACTGTTAAGCTGTATCACTTCCAGGTCGTCTCTTGTCTTCACGTAATTAGCAGCGCTGTACATTCTGCTGTGATACATCCACTGGTCCATGACGATAAGCGGGCGCTCCAGCTCTCCCAGATGGGATATGCTGTCTTCTGTGAGCACAGCCAGACCGTAGCTATTGATAAGATCCGGTATGCCGTGATTTATCTCGGGATCCACATGATAGGGTCTGCCACAGAGGACGATGCCCTTTCGTCCTGTTTCCTCAAGATATGAAAGGACTTCCTCTCCCTTTTTCTCCATATCCTTTCTGAAGTCTTCCTGGGCCAGCCATGCCGCATGTGCCGCATTTGTCACTTCTTTGGCCCCGATGTTAAACTCTTTTTCAAACACCTTTATGAGCTGATCTGTCAGGATCTTTTCGGAAGAAAAAGCCATGAACGGATTTAAGAATCTCACCGTCCCATTTGTGATGGCATCCACATTATTCTTGATATTCTCCGCATAGGATGTGACTATTGGGCAGTTGTAGTGATTGTTTGAATCCGGGAATTCATCCCTCTCATAGGGAATGCAAGGATAGAATATGAAATCCACCCCTCTTTGGATCAGCCATTCCACATGACCGTGAGTGAGCTTTGCCGGATAGCATTCAGACTCGCTGGGTATGGATTCTATACCCAGCTCATATATCTTCCTGTTTGAATCCGGGGAAAGCACCACGGCAAATGAAAGCTCCTTAAAGAACGTGGCCCAGAAGGGATAGTTCTCATAAAGATTAAGCACTCTGGGGATACCCACAGTTCCTCTCTTTGCCTCATTATCCGAAAGCACCGGATATGAAAACAGTTTTTTATGTTTATATTCATAAAGATTCGGTATGTTGTCCTTATTTTTTTCTTTACCGAGGCCCTTCTCACAGCGGTTTCCGGAAATGAAATTACGGCCGTCGTTAAACTGATTGATAGTGAGGAGGCAATGGTTCGTGCATCCCTGACATCTGGTGAGCTTAGTCTTATATGTGAGCTCATTTATCTCATCGATGGAAAGCATGGTGGTGTCTTTATTATCCTGATAGCGTTCTTTAGCGATGAGAGCTGCACCGAAGGCGCCCATGATGCCGGCTATATCCGGGCGTACTGCGTTGCATCCGGATATATGTTCAAAGGCACGGAGCACTGCATCATTATAGAATGTGCCGCCCTGCACCACGATGTTATTTCCCAGCTCCTTTGGGTCGGAAAGCTTAATGACCTTAAAGAGAGCATTTTTAATAACTGAATATGCAAGTCCTGCCGAGATATCGGAAACCGATGCTCCCTCCTTCTGGGCCTGCTTCACCTTACTGTTCATAAACACCGTGCATCTGGTACCCAGATCAATGGGGTGTTCTGCAAAGAGCGCCTCTTTCGCAAAATCCTGTACTGTGAAATTCAGACTGTTAGCAAAGGTCTCTATAAATGACCCGCAGCCGGATGAACATGCTTCATTAAGCTGTACACTGTCCACTGTTTCGTTTTTTATCTTTATGCATTTCATATCCTGACCGCCGATGTCCAGGATACAGTCCACTTCGGGATTAAAAAAGGCGGCGGCGTAATAATGCGCCACTGTTTCCACTTCCCCTTCATCCAGCTTCAGGGCCGACTTTAAGAGAGCTTCTCCATATCCTGTGGAGCATGAATGGACGATCTTCACATCCTCCGGTAGCTTCTCATATATATCCTGGATGGCGCCGATACCTGTGGCAAGCGGGCTTCCGTTATTGCTGCTGTAGAATGAATAGAGGAGCTCTCCCTCTTCTGAAATGAGGGCCAGTTTCGTGGTGGTGGAGCCTGCATCTATTCCGAGATATGCATTGCCGTGATATGTG
>JAILDZ010000052.1 GCA_024688505.1 Lachnospiraceae bacterium | reverse complement strand
CATGAACCGTGTGAACAGTTCCAAGTTCCCGAATTCCATATACGGCGTCATCACGGCTCCGAAGCAGTTCACATCCTGGAGCTCGGGAATGGTTTCCATGATCCTGGCCAGAGGGCCGAACGAAGGATGTCTTCAGGTGGCAAGAGAAGTGGTGGCAGGAAAACGTAACGGTAACTGGCTGTTCTTCATGACACCATATTATGCCAATAAATTCGGTATAGTGGGATACCAGGTGATCGGTGCTCATGCGTTCTTCCTGGAGTGGAGGACCAGCGGCTCCGGAGCTAACGGCAGCGCTACAGATACACCGGCATCAGCCACATATACCGTCACATTTAACGATAGCCTGGGTAATGCCATATCTTCATCTACAGTGGCTGCGGGACAGACTGTGACGGTACCTGCGGCGCCGTCCAGAGATGGATACACATTCACCGGATGGAGCGGAGGCGTATCAAACGGACAGACCATAACAGTCAGTGCCAATGCTACATATACGGCAAACTACACGGCTGTGGCAGCACCCACGCCTACCGTGACTAAGTATACGGTGACCTTTGTGACAAGCACGGGACAGAGTATTTCTTCTACATCGGTGGATTCGGGAAAGACAGTTACGATCCCTGCCGCACCTACTATAACAGGATACACATTTACCGGATGGTCCGGCGGAGTAAGCAGCGGAGATACAGTGACTGTGACCGATAATGTGACATACACGGCAAACTACAACCAGGATGAGACACCTGCTGAAACACCTTCCACACCTTCTACAGATGAGAAGGAACCGGAACCTGCGGGGAATAGTAGTGAACAGGGAAATGCGGGTGAAGGCCAGGCAGAAGGACAATGATCTAGATCATATCCTTCATGACCTTGCAGCGATGGTCGAGAGTCTCGACCACAAAAGAGTTATCCTTTTGATTATCAAAACCATGATAGGTGCCGGGGATCTCTTTCAGGGACACATCGGCACCGGCAGATCTGAGTTTAGAGGCCAGGGCTTTGCCCTGGTCTTTTAATGAGTCAAATTCGGCCACTTCGATATAGGTCTTCGGGAAGCAGGAAAAATCTTCGGCTTTCATGGGGATCAGAAAACGGCGTAGATCATCAGATGACAGAGGAGCCTTATAAAAAAGCTCCCACATATGCATGCTGGCGTCCTTATTCCATTCGGCGTATTCAAGGTTCATGGAATCATAGGGGGAAAGATCATCATCCGTGACGGGATAGATCAGCATCATTCCCTTTGGCATGGCAAGGCCTTTTTCTTTTATATAATGCACAGTATCGAATGCCAGGCATCCCCCGGCACTGTCGCCGAAGACGATGATCCTCGCAGGATCTATGTGAAGCGTGTTCGCATTCTCTAAAGCATATTTATACATATTTATACAATCCATAAGCATAACATCGGCAGGATGCTTTGGCACCAGCCGATATTCAGGCAGGATCACATTGCAGGAAAGATGCTTTGCATAAAAGCATCCGTTATTTAACATCATGACATCCAGAGGGCAGATGAACCCGCCGCCGTGAAAATAGAAGATGGTGGGCCTTTTGAGATCGGCGTTTCCCGAAGGAGAAATGACATAATAATGAACGGAAGCGTCATCAGATTCAAAACTGTATTTCGAAAGAGAGACACCTTCCGGAGCCTCAAATGCCGCAACGGCATCCATGGATATCCGGATATTCTTCTCTACCATTTCTTTATAGGGAGAAGCTGTGAAATCATGCTGCCACACATTGAACATGGGAACGAAATTCAGCCTTTTATCATAATCATAGACTATACGCATAAAGGTGATCCTCCTTCTTTCATGATGCATCATAGCACAGTACGACTTTAAAAAAAGCGGATGTTTAGAATTCTTAAAATTTGTTTGAAAATCATATATAAGGATCTCAGGTCTGTTTTATACAATATGGTTACAAGATGTTAGTGGGGTAATGCTAACATAAGAAGGAGGTTAACAATGAGAAAGAAACTAATAAGTGCAATACTTATCACCGCACTTGCAGCCACTTCCATAGTGGGATGCGGCGGCGCATCAGGATCTGCAGCATCATCCGACTCTGCAGGGGGAAGCGATGCATCAGCATCAAATGCAGAAGCCACAGCTGATTCAGGAGATGTGGTAACCCTCACATACTGGGGATGGGATTCAAACTATGCATGGCCTATGTTCGAAAAGTATGAGGAGACACATCCCAATGTACACTTCGAAGCTACAGCAGTGGAGTGGGGTGACATGCTCACAAAGACACAGCAGGCTCTGGCATCTGGCTCCGAACTTCCCACCATCATCCCCATGGATGTGGCACTGATCGAGAACTGGAAGGATATGGATATTCTGGAAGACCTGACAGACTACGGCCTTGACACCAGCGAATATGTGGATTCTGCAGTGGAGAAATGTACCACTAAAGACGGAAAAGTCATCGGTATGTTCACAAGCGTATGCCCCTCGGGTATCGCATATAAGAGAGATCTGGCAAAGGAAGTGTTCGGAACAGATGATCCGGAAGAGCTTCAGAAGATGTTCACTAGCTATGATGACTATGTAAAGAACGGAGCTAAGGCTAAGGCTGCCGGAAAGTACATGTTCCATTCAGGTCAGGCAGTGGCTGAGTGGTTCTACTTCGCAAGTGATGTAGAAACACAGACAGGCAGCACACTTAACTATACTAAGAAGATGACAGACGTGCTCTCAAAGGTTATCGCTATGAGAGATGCAGGAGTTCTGGATACATATCAGAACGGTACTGCAGAAGGCAATGCCACATATGCAGATGATGAGCATATCTTCTATCCCTGCCCCGACTGGGCCATCACATACTATATCGAGACAAACGATCCTGACGGCAAGGGTAACTGGGGACTGATCAAGGCTCCCGTAAGCTACAGCCATGGCGGTTCCGCACTTGGTATCACCACATCTGCTACAGATGAGCAGAAGCAGGCAGCATACGACTTCATTCACTGGGCTATAGCTGAGCAGGAAGGTGCTGAGGCAGGACGTGACCTGGCAGGATTCATCACCACATATAAGAAGCTGACCACAGATGCAAACTTCACCAGAAGAGCTGATGAGGACTGGTTCGCAGGACAGGATATCAGCACACTTCTTTACACAGAGATCGCTAACGAGATGGCAGTAGTGAAGTCTTCACCCTGGGAGAACAGCATGGTGAGCGTAAGAAACGATGTAGCACAGCAGCTGATGGATGACAAGAATATGACCCTGGAGGATGCTCTTCAGATCGGTCTTGAAGAATTACAGCAGTTAGTAACAGACGACAGTATCACAATCGAGTAACACATAAAAACCGGGGGATGAGGAGAAATTCCTCATCCCCATTATTTTTGGGAGATAAACAATGAAAAACACCAGACTAAGCAAATATGCGGGGTTTTGGCCCACGATATTTATAGCTCCCTTTTGCATATTTTTCTTCGTATTCAATCTGTATCCCATACTCTATTCCGTTTATATGAGTTTCCTTGACTGGAACGGATACAGTGAGAAAAAGTTTATTGGAATTGAAAACTACGTAAATATATTTACTAAAGATACAACCTTTTGGAGCTCACTTTTTAACACAGTAAAGATAGGACTTCTGGGATTTCCCATATCCATCATACTGGGCCTCATCTTCGCATCTCTTCTAAGCAGAGTGGTCCGCGGACGGAGATTCCTTCAGACATCAAATTTCCTTCCCTATATCACCACTCCGGTGGCCATAGGAATGATGTTCACCTTCCTGTTTGAACAGCATATAGGTATGGTAAACCGCCTTATAACCGCGCTTGGAGGGGAAGCCGTAAACTTCATAGGAAGCAAATTCTGGGCCCCCATTGTTATTGCATTCATGATCATATGGAAAGACACCGGATACTTTATAGTCATGTATCTGGCAGGCATCACATCCATACCCGAGGACATATATGAAGCTGCAGAGATAGACGGAGCGTCAAAAGTACAGACATTCTTCCACATCACAGTGCCGCTTCTTAAGAACGTGACAGTGTTCCTTGTGATCACCAGTATGATCTATGCATTCCAGCTCTTTGATGAGCCGAACCTGCTCTTTACAAACCAGAGCAGCAGCACTGTGGGAGGACCGGGACAAAGCTGCCTCACCATGGTATGGAACTTCTATAATCAGGCCTTCGGACCGAACCCCAGAATGGGATATGCTTCGGCATTGTCATGTATGCTTTTCCTGATAATTGTGGCAGTGTCCCTGGTGGGTATGAAGGTTATGAACAAGGAGGAGGACTGATAAGATGGCTAAGAATATCAGAAAAACAATAACAGCCATTATACTTGGCATCCTTACTGTTATATCCATATTCCCGTTTTGGCTCATGTTTTCCATGTCCACATATAAGAGTGAGATGATCTTTCAGAATAATCCGATCTTACCCTCCGATTATTTTCTGGAAAACCTGAAGACCATCTTTGCTTCGAACTTCGTGCAGTCATACGGAAACAGCCTGTTCGTATCCATTCTTTCAATGGTTATAGGCGTACTGGTTTGCTCCATGGTAGGTTACGGCATGTACGCCTATAAGTTCAGGTTCAAAAAGCAGCTGAACATCTTTATCATGATGACAATGATGGTGCCGAACCAGATAGGTATCATCGGATATATGATAGAAATGAGAAATCTGGGTGTTAATAATACCCTTTGGCCACTGATCTTCACATGGTTTGCAAACGGCTTCGGAACATACTGGATGATCTCATTTGTGAAACAGGCAGTGCCCATGGAACTCATAGAAAGCGCCCGAATAGACGGCGCCAATGAGCTTCGAATCTTCGGATCCATAGTGGTTCCCTGCATAAGACCCGGAATAGTGACACTTTGTCTCCTTCTTTTCCTGTGGTCATGGAACAACTATATGCTGCCGCTGGTATTTATAAACAAACAGGATAATTACACCATCCCCATATTCGTAAAGAGTCTGGCCAGCGCTTTCAGGACAGACTACGGTGCACAGCTTGCAGGACTTACACTGGCCACCATACCGCTTCTTATCATCTTTATCATAGGCTCTAAGAGCCTGATAAAGGGACTGACTGCAGGGGCTGTAAAAGGCTGATCCGTCATAGCCTCCTAACCTTTCCGATATAAACCCATCGTGCTATACTATGGGCATATCGGAAAGGTTTGTTTTATTGTAAGGATATTAAATGAGTGTCAGAATTTTTATCGTCGAAGACGAACTGATGGCAATTGAATATTTAAAGACCCTTCTGAAAGAATGCGGCGAAGAATACCAGGTGGTGGGAGAAGCCATGAACGGAGCCAAGGCTGTGCCGGAGATAGAGAGGCTGTGCCCGGATGTGGTTTTTGCGGATATCTGCATGCCTGTGATGGACGGGCTGGAGATGTCGGAAAAGATCATGGGAATGAAGACTCCGCCGGTGGTTTTCATACTAAGCTCATACCGGGATTTTGACTATGCTAAAAAAGGTCTTAAAGTGGGAGTGAAGGATTATATCTTAAAGAACGATCTTTCCGCAGACCTTCTTAAGGACCTCCTTAGTAATGCAAAAATAGATATCGAAAACGACAGTAAGAACAGGCATATCATTCTGGAACATAATGTACGTGAGTTCTTAAGAAACAGCAGCAAAGATACGGATCCGGAAGAGAGTCTCATATACAGCGAAAAACCGCTGCAAAGATATGCTCTGATCCATGTTCTTTGCCCGGCACCTTTTTCACTCACTGAAGAAGTGGAAGAACAGAAAAACCCGGTGGACTGCTATGAGATAAACAGGCTGGAAACGCCTGAAGGCTTAAGTTGCGCAGCTTTTCTGGAAGCGGAGAAATCAAAGTTCGTGGCGCTCATTTTTATACAGCCAAGCTGTAGAAATGAAAGGATCGTGCTGGAAAGATATGCGTCTGAACTGCGTGAAAGAGTATCCCTGGTGAATCCTCATACCAGAGTGGTCATATCAAAGATAGTGACAGACTTTATAAAAATACCGGATCTTTATGCTTCTTCAAAGGAGATGCTGTACTATCTCTATGACAGGAACGAAAAGGATGTGTTCTGGGAAGAGGAACTGAGAAATGCTGTGCCGAATATCGATGTGGGGTCCATAGTCACCAGATTTCGAAACACCCTGGAAAAAGGAGAAATATCAGAAAACAGGGACAGCCTGAAG
>JAILDZ010000030.1 GCA_024688505.1 Lachnospiraceae bacterium | reverse complement strand
TACGAAAAGGAAGGATATGACGTGTTGCTGGCAGCCCCAACGGGAAGAGCTGCAAAGCGCATGTCGGAAGCCACGGGATATGAAGCCGCCACCATACACAGGATGCTGGAAGTGAGCGGCGGGTTGGATGATGAAAGACGGGGGAAGTTTTCCAGAAACGATGAGAATCCACTGGAAACGGACGTGGTTATAGTGGACGAAATGTCCATGGTGGACATCACTTTATTCTATGCCTTGCTAAAAGCCATGGTTGCGGGCATGCGCCTTATCCTGGTGGGGGATCAGAACCAGCTGCCATCCGTGGGGCCGGGGAATGTGCTTAAGGATATTATCCAGTCCGGTGCAGTGCCTGTGGTGACCCTGAAAAAGATTTTCCGTCAGGAAGACACGGGGGATATCGTGGTAAATGCCCATAAGATAAACAGAGGTGAGGAAGTGGATCCCAATAATAACAGCAAGGACTTCTTCCTCATGAAACGATATGACGCAGATGTGATCACTGCTGTCAGCATGAAACTCATTAATGAGAACCTGCCGAAATATGTGGAGGCCGGTCCCTTAGACATCCAGGTGCTGACACCTTCCAGAAAGGGGCTCCTGGGAGTGGAAAACCTGAACACCGTGATACAGGAGAAACTGAATCCTCCTGCCACGGGGAAACCGGAGCTTAAGTACGGAGAGCGTATATTCAGGGTGGGAGATAAGGTGATGCAGAACCGCAATGACTATAACGCCCAGTGGGAGATACTGGGGAAATATAATATCCCCGTGGAAACAGGAAACGGCGTCTTTAACGGTGATATGGGAATAGTGACTGATGTGGACACCGTATCTAAAACGGTGACGGTGGTTTTCGACGAGAACAGGACCGTGAAATATCAGACCGGGTCCCTTGATGATATAGAATTATCCTATGCCATCACCATACATAAGGCTCAGGGATCCGAATACCCCGCAGTGGTGATACCCCTCCTTCCGGGTCCGAAGATGCTCTATACCAGAAATCTTCTCTACACGGCTGTCACCAGGGCAAAAAAATGCGTGGTGATAGTGGGAGACGATAACACATTCAGGGCTATGATCAGAAATAACACAGAGACCGAAAGGTACAGCGGCCTCAAGGAACGGATCATGGAGTGTCAGAATATGGAAAGCTCCACCGGGCAATGATCGGAGCCCATGATATCCGTATGGATCACCGCATCATGCATTTGACCTTTTAATCTTTCGGACACGATATAGTAATCTATGCGCCATCCGGAATTCTTCTCTCTGGCATGGAATCTGTATGACCACCAGGAGTATATTTCCGTTTTATCCGGATAGAAATATCTGAAGGAATCAATGAATCCGGAGTTTAAGAGCTCGGTCATTTTCCCACGCTCTTCGTCGGTGAATCCGGCATTATGGCGGTTTGTCTTCGGATTCTTAAGGTCTATCTCTTCATGAGCCACATTCAGGTCTCCGCACATGATAAGGGGCTTTTTCTTATCAAGGGCAGTAAGATATGCCCTGAAAGCATCTTCCCATTCCATTCTGTATGAAAGCCTTTTAAGCTCGT
This sequence comes from Lachnospiraceae bacterium, assembly GCA_024688505.1. Lineage (GTDB taxonomy): Bacteria > Bacillota > Clostridia > Lachnospirales > Lachnospiraceae > FD2005. The sequence continues at coordinate 22,413 of JAILDZ010000030.1, read as the reverse complement.
CCTGGGAGTTTGGAGTGTAGCATGTGATATAGTAATAGTCCGGATATTCCAGGGTGATGACACGTCCTTCTGTGTCATGCTCGGGAATGCCGATGCCGCAGGTCACATTCAGCGGCTCTTCTTTGGCAAATATTGCGGTGCCTGAATAGCCCTTTTTCTCCGCATAATTAAAGTATTGATGATAACCCGGCAGATCGAGAGTGAGCTGACCTTCCTGCATTTTGGTCTCCTGGAGACTGAATATGTCTGCATCAAGGGAATTAAATGCTTCATAGAAATTCTTTCCCACCACGGCTCGAAGCCCGTTTACGTTCCAGGATATAAATCTCATATCATTCTTCCTCCGTCTCTGTCATGTCCACCCGGTCAGTATTTGTTCCGGGAATGTATGTCCGCATAAACACGTTATATTCCGAATATGATTTCGGGAATTCCAGATCCTTTAGCGCAGCCATTTTTCCGTTATAGAGCTTTATTGCGTCATCTTCCGATGTGCCGATTATCTTAAGATCCCCGGGATCTTTGCCGTCGCAGAGTATATGATAAGCCATTTTTCCGGCAGAATATCCCAGGTCATAAGGATCTACATACAGGGAAAGCAGAGTGCTCTCTGCCATCGCCATGTCCCCGGACACCACGATCTTATTTTCTTCGGAATATAGTTTTTTTACATATTCCGTGAAGGCCGGATCCCGGCTTAGGGATGTCTCTGCAGGTATGAAGTATGAACTTATGACAGTGCTTTCTGTCCAAAGGGCAGATTGGGCGGGAGTCCGCAGGCTCTTTACGGAGTTTAATATCATATCGTCCCCCATTTGTCCGATGGGGTCAGTGTAGAGAGTCATGCCTTCTTTGGATGAGGGGGCGGATACGGAGTCCGGAAGGATGGGGCTGCCGGGTAGGACCTCTTCCGCAGGATCGCTTTCTTCTTCCGATCCTTCCTCGGGGGTGCTCCCGGTATCATCATCTTCTTCCTCGTCGGATCCTTCTTCCGAAAGCTCTTCGCCGAAAATCTCCGCTTTGGTTTCTTCGGTGACTGCGAATTCCTTCCAGGGGATCCCGGCTTCGTCCAGATATCCTTCCAGTATTTCGTTTTGATATATGCTGTCGTGATCCTCGGGACAGTAGAAGATACCGATCCCTTTCACATGGGTGTCGTTTTCCAGGAGCAGTGAAAGCTGGGATGCAATGGGAGGACGGCAGGTGGTGCCCGCCACATTGGCGCCGGATTTCCCTTTCCACTGGCTGTCACTGATATGAAGCGCATGAGCGTAATCTATGACCCCTGAGGAGACTATGGGAATGGTCTTTGTCCGCATATAGGCTCCGGACAGAGCATCCTCACCCAGGGTGAATATCAGGTCCGGCTTATTATTGATAAGAAAAAGAGCCTGCTGTTCCCAGGTCTTATTGCTGTCCTCCGTGGCATCCACATAGTAGATATGCTCGTCACCCAGATGATCGGAAAGAGCATCGGTGAAGCCTTTTTCCATGGAGGCATATTCTTTATTTCCTTTGGGGACCAGTCTTCCTATGGTATAGATGACCTCATCTCCCTCCGGCAGTTCTTCCGGGGCTGCTTCGTCGGATTTTCCGCAGGAAATGAGGGATATTGAAAGCATCGATATTAAGATAATGGAAACTATGGATTTTTTGCTATAATGCATTTAAAGCCTCCCAATCCTTAACTTCTGTAAATAATATATGTAGCGGAAAGGAAAGTCAAATGATAAGAAACCTGCTTTTTCCCAGAAGATGCCCGGGATGTAACGAGCTTCTTTCAGAGAATGAGATGGAAAAAGGATTCTGCAAAGAATGCAGGAGTCTTATAAAACGCGCTGAGGGGCATATATGTGAAAAATGCGGCAGGCTCCTCATAACCCCCGGCGGTACCCTCTGCGATGAATGCAGGAGCAGACCTCATTCCTTTGATGAGGCCCGGGCGCTCTACATCTACGACGAACCCTTAAAAAGCGCCATGTACCGGTTCAAGTATTCGAACATGCGGGGATACATAGAGTCCTTTATGGATGAGGGATATCATAGGATAGCTCCGTGGATAGAGCATATAGCCCCGGATGTGATAGTACCTGTGCCCATGTATAAAGCCAAGGAAAGAAAGAGAGGATATAACCAGGCGGATGTGATCGGAAAAGCGCTTTCCGGACGGTCCGGGATTCCTTTTAAAAAAGACCTTATCATCAGGGAAAAGAATACCATTCCGCAAAAGGGACTGAGTCCCGAAGAAAGAAGAAATAATCTGAAAAATGCTTTTAAAACAGGGGCAAGTGTAGTACAATTAAGCCGTATTTTAATAGTTGACGATATCCTTACCACAGGGGTCACCGCGGACATGATGTCTTCTTTATTAAAAGAGGCGGGGGCAGAGAAAGTGTTCTGTTTCTCCATCTGCACCGGACGAGCGGTGGAAAGCCCCGAAGATTAAAGGACGTCGGCGTAAAATGCCAAGGGGACAACGGCTTAAGGAGGAAGCTTTTTATGGATGTCAGGACGTGCAAGAAATGCGGGAATCTTTTTAATTATCTTAGCGGACCGCCTCTTTGCCCGAAATGCAGAGATGAAATGGAGAAAAAATTCCAAGAGGTAAAGGAATTTATTCGCGAGAACCCGAACGCCAACATCAACGAGATCGCTAAGGAGAATGAGGTTCCTGTGGCTCAGATACAGCAGTGGGTGCGCGAGGAAAGACTGGAATTCACCGAAGGCTCGGCCATCACATTAAGCTGTGAGAGCTGCGGAGCATCTATCCGTACAGGCAGGTTCTGTGAAAAATGCAAAGGAAACATGTCAAATGCGCTGAACTCGGCATTTAAGAAGCCCACGGTGGAAGCACCGGTAAAGAAACCGAAAGATTCAGACAAGATGAGGTTCCTGAAATAGGATTGTTTTATGATAAATGAAAAACGGGTTCGGCAAATGGCAAGGCTTGCCATTTTCGAAAGCGAGAATGCCCGGGAACTGCAGCCCTCTATGGAATATGCCCGGCGAGATTTCGTCAGCAAAAAAAGACTGGAGGGCTTTCTTATAGGTACTCTGCTGTATGTGCTGGGGTATGCAGCCATCCTGGCATTGCTCTATATAAAGGTCTTTAATGATATCAGACCTTCGGATCTCATAATGATCCTTTTGGCAGGGTTCATTCTGTATGTGATATTCCTGTTCAGACACCTGTACCGCATATCGAAGGCGGCGGGTAAGGAATACGACAGAAGTGCAAAGAAGCTTCAGGTGCTTAAGGGAGAACTTGAGACCCTGGAGAATATATATGAGGAAGAAGAGAGGGAGAAATCTCCGGAAGGCGATTGGAAAAGGGAATGACGCTATTCGTACGGACCAGAAGCCGTATAAGACACCTGGTGGCCGCCCATGAACTGGCTATCATACGTATATGGCGGGGGATACTGATCTTTGCATGTATCCTGCTTTTAAATAAATACTTCGGATATCTGGATATCTTAAAACAGCCCTGGGTGGCAGTATTACTTCCCATAGGGTGTGCTTTTATGCCCCTTTCGGGAGGCATGTTTATCATCTGCGTCATGCTGCTTTTGCATCTCACCAAGATATCCCTGCAGGTCACTATCATCACGCTGGCGCTTCTGCTTCTGGCGTATTTTGTGACCACCTTTTATCAGAGTAAGAGACAGTATCATATCGGATTTATGCCTCTCACATATCAGCTGGGCATTCCTTTTGTGACCCCTATGGAGTCCGCACTCATGGGCGAGATCAAGGATATCAGCTCTGTGTTATGCGGCGGTGTCCTTTCTTTTTTCCTGGGACAGGTGAGAGAGAACGCGTCGGAATTTGCGGCTGAAGACAGTGACGCATCCGCCATACGTATCCTGCTTTCTGACGTGATAGGAAATAAGCTGTTTTATTTTTATATAGCGGCCCTGGCCGTTATGTACCTTTCCATATACCTGGTGAAATTCTTGAAGATAAAGTACTCCTGGTTCTTTGCCATTGTGGCGGGAGTGGTATCGGAGACTCTTATCATGCTGGGAGGATATCTCACCACTGATGTGAGCAGCCGGATCCCCACCCTCATCGGAGGGAACGTGGTGGTGCTGCTTCTGGGAGTGATCCTCACCCTGTTCTTCAGGGATCTGGATTATACCAGGGTGGAAAACGTACAATTCGAAGATGACGAATACTATTATTATGTGACTGCAGTCCCGAAGATCAGGATAGCAGAGGAAGAAAAACGAGTGAAGAAGATCACCGGATCTCAGGAGAATTAAAGATAAGTGTCGCGTTTTATTGACTGGCTTAATGAAATACTGGGAGATTATTTTAATCTGGCAATACCGGATATTTCCATTATAGATATAGTGGAGATCCTTATTATTGCTGTCTTTTTCTATGAGGTCTTTGCCTGGATCAAAAATACCAGAGCATGGATGCTTTTCAGGGGCATACTTTTCATTCTGGCTTTCTTTATACTGGCGGCAGTGCTTCAGATGCACACCATCCTGTGGCTGGGCGAGAGACTCCTTTCAGCCGGTCTGGTGGCGCTGGTGGTGGTATTCCAGCCTGAGCTTCGAAACGCGCTGGAACACATCGGACGAGGCAGACTGTTTCGTTCCATCTTTTCTATTGGCATAGGAAAGACCATTACCAAACGATTTTCCGAAAGGACCATAACAGACCTGGTGAAGGCTAGTTTTGAGATGGGAGCTGCGAAGACCGGAGCTCTTATTGTGGTAGAGAAAGACGTGAAGCTGACAGAGTATGTGCGTACCGGCATAGAACTGGATTCCGTACTCACGAGGCAGCTTCTCATCAATATATTCGAAAAAAATACGCCTCTTCATGACGGGGCTGTGATAGTACGGGAGGATAGGGTGGTTGCAGCCACCTGCTATCTCCCCCTGACCGAAAACATGGAGCTCTCAAAGGAACTGGGTACCAGACACAGAGCCGCTGTGGGCATAAGCGAAGTCAGCGATGCCCTCACCATAGTGGTATCCGAGGAAACCGGAAAAGTGTCTGTCACGAGGGACGGCACATTGCTCCATGATCTCACGCCGGATCAGCTGCTGGAAGAGATCCAGTCGCTGCAGACCGGGGAAGTGACACCGAGATTTTCCTGGAGGTCACAGAATGACTAAGAAATTAAAGCATATATTTACGGAAAATTTAGGCATCAAGCTGGCGGCAATACTCTTTGCCGTGGGACTGTGGCTGGTGGTGGTGAATGTGGATGACCCGAACCAGACCAAGGCCTTCACCACAAAGGTGGTGGTCATAAATGACAGCGTGCTCACATCCCAGGGAAAGTATTACACAATTCCCGATAATCAGAACACCGTCACGTTCCGTGTCACAGGGCGAAGATCCGTGATGGAAAGACTGACAGGCTCGGACTTTACGGCCACGGCAGATCTAAGCTACCTGATGGATGATAATAAGGTGCCTATAAGCATCTCGGCGGATTCCTATGCATCATCAGTGACCATTGCAAACAGGAGCTACTTCCTGAATATCATAGTGGGTAACCAGATGACAAAGAGATTTGTCATAGATGCGGAGGTCACAGGCACACCGGTAGAAGGATGTGCGGTGCAGAGTGCATCGGTATCACCGAACGTGGTGACCATATCCGGTCCTGAGGAAGCTGTATCCGAGATTGCCAAAGTGGTGGCCACGGCCAATGTGGATGGTATAGGTGAAAACCTGACAGAGACTGTGATCCCTGTATGCCTGAGTGCGGAGGATGAGCCTATAGACACCACAGGACTGAACCTCACGGTTTCTTCGGTGAATGTGAAAGTGTCTATAGTCAGTGTGAAAACTGTGAGCATAAAGGCAGCTACAGGAGGAATTCCGGCGGAAGGCCTCATCGTGGAAGGCATATCGGTCAATCCTTCCCAGGTGGAGATCATAGGACCGAAAGATACTGTTAATAACATCACTGAGGTCATCATTCCGCCCACGGTCATCGATTTTAACACCATCACAGAAGACCTGGAGACCACGGTGGATATCACGGCATATCTCCCATCGGGAGTGTCGGTGAGAAATGCAGCGGATGCGCAGGTGAAGATAACCGTAAACATTGCCTCGGCACTGGAGGGGGAAAGTGTTGAAGGCACCGAAGGGGCGCAGGTCGCTCCGGCTGACGGAAATGCTGAGGGACAATAAAGGGAAAGGCGATCATCATGGTAAGCCGAAAAGTGAAAGTTATGAATCCATCGGGGCTTCATGTGCCCGCATCGGGAAAACTGTGCGATGCAGCCATGAATTATTCCTGCAGTGTGAGATTCAGATACGGTGATGAAGGGGTACAGGAAGCAAATGCTAAAAGCGTGCTGAGTATACTGGGGGCCTGCGTGAAGGCAGGAGACGAGATCACGCTAATATGCGAGGGGGCAGACGAAGAAGAGGCCTGTGAGCATATCGCGGACCTTTTCGAGAAAGGTTTTTTTGAATAGGAGCGTAAGATGAACTACAAACATTATGTGAAAAACCCGGTAGTAGACTATCCCGAAAGAAAATGGCCGGGAAGACAGATTGAAAAGGCACCCATCTGGTGCAGTGTGGATCTTCGGGACGGCAATCAGGCGCTGATAGAGCCCATGAACGTAGACGAAAAAATGGAGATGTTCGATCTCCTGATAAAGCTGGGATTTAAAGAGATAGAGATAGGTTTCCCGGCTGCATCCCAGATAGAATACGATTTCCTGCGTAAGCTGGTGGAAGAAAAGAAGATCCCTGATGATGTGAAGGTGCAGGTGCTGACACAGTGCAGGGAAGAGCTTATCGACAGGACCTTCGAAGCCATACAGGGCATTAAGAACGTGGTGTTCCACATCTATAATTCCACATCCACTCTTCAGAGAGACGTGGTGTTTAAGATGGGCGAAGACGAGATAGTGAATATCGCCATCGAAGGCACTAAAATGGTGAAGGACAGACTGGGAAAATATGACGGGAATCTCCAGCTGGAGTATTCACCCGAAAGCTTCTCGGGCACAGAGGTGGAATTCTCCGCACGCATCTGTAATGCAGTGGTGAAGGAATGGAACCACGCCACACCCTATCCCGTGATCCTTAATCTGCCGAACACCGTGGAAATGAACACCCCGAACGTGTATGCCGATCAGGTGGAATGGGTGAGCGAGCATATCGAGGACAGAGATAACGTGATCATCAGCATCCATCCTCATAATGACAGAGGCACCGGTGTGGCCGGTACGGAGCTGGCTCTTCTGGCAGGAGCAGACAGAGTGGAGGGCACGCTTCTCGGAAACGGTGAGCGTACAGGAAACGTGGATATCCTCACTGTGGCATATAACATGTTCAGCCAGGGCATAGATCCGAAGCTGAATATCGAAGACATTAACGAGATAGTGGAAGTATACGAGCGCTGCAATAAGATGGAAGTGGACATGAGACACCCCTATGCGGGCAAGCTGGTGTTCACTGCGTTTTCCGGTTCTCATCAGGATGCCATCAATAAGGGCGTGCAGGCCATGAAGGACAGAGGCTCCGAGATCTGGCAGGTGCCTTATCTGCCCATCGATCCTGCAGACATAGGCCGGAAGTATGAGCCTGTGGTCCGCATAAACAGCCAGTCCGGAAAGGGCGGTGTGGCATTTGTCATGGACACCGTATTCGGATATAAGCTTCCGAAGAAGATGCAGAGAGAATTTGCGGATGTGATCCAGCTGATATCCGAAAAGGAAGGCGGAGAAGTGAAGCCTCAGCGCATCATGGAAGAATTCAAGAGAGAATATATCGATGCCAAAGATCCTTTCGAGCTGATATTTGTGGACATTGACGACAATATGAAGAGCGATGATACCCATGTGGCTCTGGACTTTAAATATAACGGTGAGGAATTCCATTCCGAAGCAGACGGAAACGGACCTGTGGATGCTGTGAAAACTGCCATCCGCCAGTGCGTGCCGGAGGTGGATTTCACAGTGCGGGATTACAGCGAGCACTCACTGGGCATAGGCTCTCATGCCAAGGCTGCAGCCTATATCGAGATGGAATCCGCCAGGACCGGAAACGTGACTTTCGGTGTGGGAGTGAGTTCCAATATCACCAGAGCATCCATCCGCGGCATCTTTTCCGCCATGAACAGGCTGGTAAATAAAAATAAGGAGTATGTATAGATAATGTCAAAAATTCTACTGACAGGCGCCAACGGACAGTTAGGACGAGCCATCAGAAAGGAGTATGGGGACGAGGCTGATTTTATTCTTACTGACATGATAGATGACCCTGCTTTTATAAAGCTGGACATTTCCGACCATGAAGCCGTTATGGACGCGGCCAGGAAATATAAGCCTGATGTGATCATAAACTGCGCAGCATATACCAATGTGGACGGCTGCGAGACCAATGAGGAGACGGCCTTCAAGGCCAATGCCATAGGGCCGAAGAATCTGGCTGTGGCTGCAGAGACTGTGGATGCGAAACTGATTCATATATCCACAGACTATGTGTTTAACGGCTGCGGCACCAGACCCTATGTGGAAGAAGATGCGCCTGACCCGGTATCTGCATACGGCCGCACAAAGATGGCCGGGGAGAGGTATGTGCAGGACTTTTCCCATAAATATTTCATCTTAAGGACTGCATGGCTCTACGGAGACGGAAAGAACTTCGTGAAGACCATGGTGAGGCTGTCAAAGACACATGACAGCGTGAGTGTGGTCTGCGATCAGCTGGGCACACCTACCAGTGCAAAAGAACTGGCCAGGATGATACATTACCTGGAGCCTACGGATAATTACGGCATATTCCATGCCACATGCGAAGGAGATACGAACTGGGCGGATTTCACCAAGGTGATCTTCGAAAAGCTGGGGATAAAGACAGAGGTGATCCGTGTGACTTCGGAAGAATATGCAGCCATGAATCCGGCATCTGCACACAGACCGCATTATTCCATCATGGAAAACCGAATGCTGAAACTCACCACGGATTTTACCATGGCTCATTGGGAAGATGCTCTGGACGAGTATCTGAAAGACTTTGATATAGACTCGGTATAAGAGGAAGGAGATTTTAATGAAGACATATTTAGTGACCGGAGGAGCAGGATTCATCGGCAGCAATTATATTCACTACATGTTCAGAAAATACGGTTCCGATATTAAGATCATAAATGTGGATAAACTGACATATGCCGGAAATTTGGAGAACTTAAAGGATCTGGAGGGCAACCCCAACTACAGCTTTGTGAGAGCCGATATATGCGACAAGGAAGCCATCACAAAGATATTTAATGAGAATGATATAGACAGAGTGGTTCATTTTGCTGCAGAAAGCCACGTGGACAGAAGCATTAAGAATCCCGAGGTGTTTGTGAACACCAATGTGCTGGGAACGGCAGTGATGCTGAATGCCGCAAAGGCTGCATGGGAGAATGAGGACGGTTCCTTTAAGGAGGGAAAGAAGTTCCTTCATGTGTCCACGGACGAGGTGTACGGATCACTTCCGGACGACGGAAAGAGCTATTTCTACGAGACCACACCCTACAGCCCCCACAGCCCGTATTCAGCCAGCAAGGCTTCATCCGATATGCTGGTGAAGGCATATATAGACACCTATCATTTTCCGGCGAACATCACCAACTGTTCCAATAACTACGGACCCTATCAGTTCCCGGAAAAGCTGATCCCTCTTATGATAAACAATGCTCTTCACGGAAAGAGCCTGCCGGTGTATGGCGAGGGAAAGAACATCAGAGACTGGCTCTATGTGGATGATCATGCAAAGGGCATTGACATGGTGCAGGAGAAGGGACGCCTGGGCGAGACCTATAACATCGGCGGTCATAACGAAAAGAGAAATATCGAGATAGTTAATATCATAATAGAGACACTACAGGAGATCCTGCCGGACAGCGATCCCAGAAAGAAGAATGTGTCCAAGGACCTCATCACTCATGTGGAAGACCGTAAGGGCCATGACCTTCGTTATGCCATCGCGCCGGATAAGATCAAGGCAGAGATAGGCTGGGAGCCGGAGACCATGTTTAAAGACGGTATAAAGAAGACCATCAAATGGTATCTGGAAAATGAAGACTGGATGAAGAACGTCACCAGCGGAGACTATCAGAAGTATTACGAGGAAATGTATAAGCAGGCCTGATGGATATAAAGATCATATCAGCAGATGACGGGGCCACGGCCTACAGGCAGTGGAATGAAGTCTTAAAGGGCAATATCACTGAGGAATATCTGATGTTTACCCAGCCGGGGATTGAAGGCGAAAAAGACGCTGCTCTTCCCATGGCTGAAGAAATGGCTATGGCCGGAGCGGATATGGTGACGGCAGGATACACCCTTTGCTACGGAGACGAGATACTCCAGGAATCTCCGGAGAAAGTGAGACGGGTGTTTTCCGGAGAGGACATGCTCTGCCGTATATTCTATCTGCAGAATGAGCAGGGGTTTGTATTTAATAAACTTTTCAGAACCGATATCATTAAGCGTTTTAAGCTTAAGTTCCGGACAAATATAGGCGCGGGAGCGGAAAGACTGTTTCTGGTGAATTACCTGAAAAGGGCTGAACTTGTGTCCATGCTGCCGGACCATCTTATGAAGTGGGATCTGAACATCACCCCTCCCGGCTATGATAAGGACACAAGGAAAGCTTTCTCCATAATGAGAAGAGCCCTGTTTTTCTACGGGGATGCCAAATATCTGTGTAAAATGGATATGGACTATTTGAAAGAGGAAATAACAGAAGATGAAGAAGTATGATTATCTGGTGGTGGGCGCCGGGCTCTACGGAGCGGTGTTTACAGAACGGGCTGTAGCCGCCGGAAAAAGTGTACTGGTAATAGACAGAAGAGATCATATCGCCGGAAACATTTATACAAAAAATGTGTCCGGCATTAATGTACATGTGTACGGAGCGCATATATTCCACACATCTGATAAAAAGGTCTGGGATTATATATGCCGCTTTGCAGAGTTCAATAACTACGTGAATTCGCCCATAGCCATATATAAGGACGAGCTGTATAATCTGCCTTTTAACATGAACACATTCTCGAAGATGTGGGGCATCCGGACTCCCGAAGAAGCAAAGGAAAAGATTGCTTCACAGATCAGGGAGCTTAACATCACGGAGCCGAAGAACCTGGAAGAACAGGCTCTGTCCCTGGTGGGAACGGATGTGTATGAAAAGCTGATAAAAGGCTACACGGAGAAGCAGTGGGGCAGGCCCTGCACGGAGCTTCCGGCATTCATCATAAAGAGGCTGCCGCTTCGCTTCACCTATAATAATAACTACTTTAATGACAGATATCAGGGAATAGCCATGGGGGGCTTTACCGGTATCGTGGAGAAGATGCTTAAGGGCGCGGATGTGTGCACCGGAGTGGATTTTCTTAAAGAGGGAAACAGGGAAGAAAAGACTTTGGATCTGAAAGGGGAAAAAGTATCATACGACAAATTGCTTTTCACCGGACAGATAGACGAATATTTTGATTATAAATACGGTCCGCTGGAGTATCGCTCAGTGCGCTTCGAGACAGAAGAACTGCAAATGGAGAACTATCAGGGCAACGCGGTGATGAACTTCACCGAAAAGGAAGTGCCCTATACCAGGATCATAGAGCATAAGCATTTTGAATTCGGCACCCAGCCTACCACTGTGATATCAAAAGAGTATTCATCGGAGTGGACGAAAGGTGCAGAACCCTATTATCCGGTAAATAACGAGAAGAATGACGGACTCTATGAAAAATACAAAGCACTTTCCGAAGGTGAGAAAGATGTGATCTTCGGAGGCCGGTTAGGCGAGTATAAATATTATGACATGGACAAGGTGGTCATGAAGGCCCTTGAAATGTCGGATAAGGAATTATGAAGGAAGACGGATTTGACCGCCTGGTGAAGTGGGCCACCAAATATAAATATATGAAATGGTTCGCTCCCATATATGCCCGATTTAAAGAGATGCTTTTATATGCTCTTTTCGGACTGGGCACCGTGATCATTGCCATAGGAAGTTATTGCATCTTCACAGAAACCCTGAATATGAACGTTCTGTATGCCAATGCATATTCCTGGGTGGGTGCCACGCTTTTTGCGTTCTTTTCCAACAGAAAATGGGTTTTCACAGTACATGAAACAGGAAAGATAGCTTTCTTTAAGCAGCTCATCAGTTTCAGTACAGGCAGGTTTTTCACTCTGGTCATAGAGGAGTGGATGCTCCACCATTATGTGGTGGTGCTGGGATGGCCGAACATGCCTGTGAAATGGGTGACTCAGGTGATAGTCATCTTTTTAAACTATGTCATCAGTAAGCTCTTTGTATTCAGCAGCCGCGGCGGGCGTGCAAAGAAACTCATTGAGATACATGAGAAGAATAAGGAGCTTGTTGCCAAATATTATAAGAATGCTAAAATACCTCGGGGAGGAACACATATGAGACATGAGGAAGCGGTGAAGCTCCTTGAAGAAAAGGGGCAGAGCCATATATTAAAATTCTATAACACTCTTTCAGTCATGGAAAAGGATGCTCTTCTTTCACAGATAGAGGATCTGGACTTTGACATGATAGACATGGTGAAGGAAGAAAAGGGATATGAGATGGGAGAAGTGTCACCCCTTAATGCCGTCACCGTGAAGGATATAGAGAAGAACCGTGATGAATATAAAAAGGCAGGGATCAAAGCCATACAGGAGGGTAAAGTGGCAGCACTCCTTCTGGCAGGCGGTATGGGAACACGCCTGGGATCCGACAGACCCAAGGGAGAGCTGAATGTGGGCCTCACAAGGGAGCTGTCCATTTTTAAATGCCTTATGAATAATCTCATGGACGTCACGAACGAAGCGGGTGTATCCATTCCGCTTTATATTATGACCAGTGAGAAGAATGACAAAGACACCAGGACGTTCTTCGAAGAGAAGGACTACTTTGGTTATAAGAAAGAGGATGTGCAGTTCTTCCGCCAGGAGATGGCAGCTGCAGTGGATTTCGACGGAAAGCTGCTGCTGGAAGGAAAAGGAAGACTGGCCACATCACCGAACGGAAACGGCGGCTGGTTTGCATCAATGAAGAAAGCCGGACTGATCGAAGACCTCCATAATAGAGGCGTGGAGTGGATCAACATCTTTGCGGTGGATAATGTGCTGCAGAGGATCTGTGACCCTGCATTTATAGGAGCCACTCTTCTTTCCGGTGCACCCAGCGGCGGAAAAGTGGTGCATAAAGCGGCACCCGACGAGAAGGTGGGAGTGCTTTGCAGGGAAAACGGAGCTCCATCAATAGTGGAGTATTACGAGATGCCGCAGGAAATGATAGATGCCAGGGATGCAGAAGGAGACTATCTCTATCCCTTCGGCGTGATACTGAACTATCTTTTCCGAGTAGACAAACTGGAGGAGATAGTGGGCAGATCCCTTCCCGTACATATCGTGAAGAAGAAGATACCTTATATCGACGGATCGGGAGAACTTGTTAAGCCCGAGGAGCCGAACGGATATAAATTCGAAACACTGGTGGTGGATATGATCCGCCTTATGGATGACATGGTGCCTTATGAAGTGGTCCGGGAGAAAGAATTTGCTCCCATAAAGAACCTTCATGGCGTAGACAGTCTGGACAGCGCCAGAGAACTGTTGAAACAAAACGGAGTGGAGCTTTAAAAGATGTACCGTAAGCAAAAAAGAAGCTGGATGAAGCATCTGGACTTTACGATCATAGACTTGATCTGCTTAATGGTCTCTATGATAGGGGCCTATTTTTTGCGTTTCGACGGAGGCTGGCTCTTTGACAGCGATGACTGGCAGCATCTCTTCATCGTGATGATCCTGATCGACGTGGTGGTGGTGTTCTTCATGGAGCCATACACCGGGATCCTTAGAAGGAATAGATTCCAGGAACTCCGCGCCACCATGGAACACGGAGTCATCATTTTTTCCGCCATACTGGTATATCTGTATATCATAAAACAGTCTCAGGTCTATTCACGACCTACACTTTTCGTATTCATAATATTCAGCGTAATATTTGAATATATGGCCAGAGTCCTCTGGAAGAGGCTGGTCCGCTTTAATAAGCTCCAGGATAAGAACAAGTCCGAAATGCTGGTGGTGGCAGAGGCCGACGGAGTGGAAGAATGTCTCTTCGAGATAGCTCATAACAAGTATACGGACTTTAAAGTCATGGGTGTGGCCGTGATAGATAAGGACATGCGCGGGCAGCACATCCAGGGAATACCGGTGGTTGCAGACGGCGACTCCCTCATGGACTTCATCCGTATAAGCGTGGTGGATGAAGTGTTCATAGACGGAAACTCGAAGAATGCAGTGGAACAGATAGGTCAGGAGCTGGTGGAGCTGGGAATCACAGTACATATCACTCTTATCCACAGTAATAAGATGCTTCCGAACAGGCTGATGGAGACCTATGCCAGCTATATAGTCATGACATCCAGTATGAGGGTGGCCAGCAACAGACAGGTGCTTATCAAACGACTGATGGACATCGTGGGAAGTATTGTGGGGCTCGTATTCACACTGATCCTTCTCATCATATTCGGACCCATCATATTCTTCCAGTCGCCGGGACCCGTATTCTACAAATCCATACGTATCGGAAAGAACGGAAGGAAGTTCACTTTCTATAAATTCAGGACCATGTATCTGGATGCAGATGAAAGAAAAAAGGAACTGATGGAACAAAACGAGATGGAAGGGAACATGTTCAAGATAGAGAACGATCCCCGTATCATCCCCATAGGACACTTCATGAGGAAGTATTCCCTGGACGAGTTCCCGCAGTTTTTAAATGTGCTTAAAGGCGATATGAGCCTGGTGGGAACCAGACCTCCCACACAGGATGAATTTGAACAATACGAATATCATCATAAAGCCAGACTGGGTATCAAGCCGGGGCTCACAGGCATGTGGCAGGTCAGTGGCAGGTCGGACATCAAAAACTTTGAGGATGTGGTGGCCCTGGATACGGAATATATTTCCAACTGGTCGGTATTCCTTGATATTTCTATTCTTTTAAAAACAGTGGGCGTGGTGCTGACGGGTAAGGGCTCCAAATAATGAAAGCAAAGACATTTTTTTCCATACTTATATATGCATCCGCCACTAATACCGAGTATTTCAGGGATATGCTCCACAGCATAGCCACCCAGACATATGAAAAGTATGAACTCATAGTGCTGGACGATAATCCGGTGAGCAGCCTGGAGTCCGTGGTACATGAATACTTCAGGCATAATGGTGGGATGAATTACAGGAAGCTAAAGAAGCACGAGGGAAGGGCTTATGCCCTGAACATCGGGCTTCATTTTGCCCAAGGGACTCATTATCTGATCCTGGGCCAGCATGACCGCATCAGCCCGGAGACACTGGAAGAATATGCAAAGCTGATAAAGCAGGAAGATCCCATGCTGATATACTGCGACCAGGATGAACTGGTGGGGGACTCCCGCATGAACCCCCACTTTAAGTGCGGCCATAATCTGGAGCTTCTGAGGCAGGATAATTATGTGGGAGAATTCATATGCTTTTCAAGGGATGCCCTTAAGGCAGTGGGGCCATTCACGGAAGGCATCATGGAAGCCGACATCTATGATTTTCTGCTTCGGTGCACGGAAAAGGGCATCCGGTTTACTCATGTGGAAAGGCTTTTCTATCACCGCAGGATGATGGAGGTGAAGGACATGAACGCCCTTCGGGCCATGGTCAGGCGAAGCTATGAGCAGCATGTGGCAGTGGTCCGGAGATATTTCAAGAGGCTGGGGATAGACGCGGATGTGTCCGTGGACTCGCAGTACAGATTCTGGAAGGTGCGGTATGACGGATCGGACTATGAAAAGTATAAAAAGGACTATCTCATACTTAGGGACAAACATATAAAGGTCCATACCAAAAGTGCCCTGAAGAGAATGTATGGGTACTTAAAGCAGTCCGATGTGGCGGTGGTGGGAGTGCAGTTCACATCATCACCATTTAAGCTCCTGAATGCGGGATATATATTCGATCAGGACGGGATGATATATCCGGCATGCTACGGCAAATCCACAGCGGACAGTGGATACGAAAACAGGATCATCCTGTCCCAGGAAGTCAGTATGGTGGATTTCGGATTTTGCATCATAGATGCAAAGATATATAAGAGGCTGGGAGGACTGAATCCTTCCCTCACAGGACGGGACAGCGTGTTGGATTTCTGCCTCAGAGTCCGTGCTGCCGGATACAGGGTCATATGTGTGTCGGATGTGCGGGTAAAAAATAAGGAGAACAGCAGTAACGGAACGGAAAGCTCTCATGCGCTGTTTATCGAGAAATGGGCAGCGAAACTGTCGGAGGGAGACCCATACTATAACATCAACCTGCCGATGGGGCTTTCAAACTATCAGTTATTTTGATATGATTACAAGGCACCCAAGTACATATCATACACTGTGCTTGCACATGTGCATGATATGTATTTGGGCGCGAACCCTGCATGAGCAAGAAGGGCCGTGAAACTGCACGAGACTCAGAATGCAGGGGAAGATTGCGAGAGGGCGAAGCCCGGAGCAATCTGTAATCAATAAATAGGAGGAATGAGTTATGGAATGGAAAAATCTGGATACCCTGAAAACATATCAGGATCTTAAGAACGTGAAGAAGGTGAACCTGCCGGAAGTGATGGCGGGAGAGAACGGAGCCAAGAGAGTGAAGTATTACACCGTGCCAATGGCTGCGGAGCTTTCATATAATTATGCGGCAAAGGCTGTGGATGAGGATGTGCTGAAAGCACTTTCCGCTCTGGCAGAGGAAGCAGAACTGGCAGAGAAATTCGAAGCACTCTATAACGGCGAGATGATAAACACAGGAGAGAAGAGACTGGTGCTCCATCACCTCACCAGAGGACAGCTGGGCGAAAAGGTTATGGCTGACGGAGTGGATAAGAGAGAATTCTATAAGAACGAGCAGAGAAAGATAGCGGAATTCGCAAATAAAGTGCATACAGGAGAGATCGTAAACGGAGCGGGAGAAAAGTTCACCACTGTGGTACAGATCGGTATCGGCGGAAGTGACCTGGGCCCCAGAGCTATGTATCTGGCACTGGAAAACTGGGCTAAGAAGAACGACAGCTTTAAGATGGAAGCAAAGTTCATAAGCAATGTGGACCCCGATGATGCGGCAGCAGTACTGAATTCCGTAGACGTGGCACACACCATATTTATTCTGGTGTCAAAGTCAGGAACCACACTTGAGACTCTGACAAACGAAGCATTTGTGAAGGATGCCATCGAAAAGAAGGGACTGAATCCTGCTAAGCATATGATCGCAGTCACATCAGAGACATCACCTCTGGCAAAGAGCGATGATTATCTGGATGCATTCTTTATGGACGACTATATCGGCGGAAGATATTCATCCACATCCGGCGTGGGCGGAGCAGTACTTTCACTGGCCTTCGGACCGGAAGTGTTTGCACGGTTCTTAAACGGAGCCTCAGAAGAAGATAAGCTGTCAAAAGAGAAAGACATGATGAAGAATCCGGCTATGCTGGATGCCATGATAGGCGTGTATGAAAGAAACATCCTGGGATATCCCAGCACCGCAGTGCTTCCATATTCACAGGGCCTTTCCCGCTTCCCGGCACATCTTCAGCAGCTGGATATGGAGTCAAACGGAAAGAGCGTGAACAGATACGGCGAGCCGGTATCCTATGTGACAGGCCCCGTGATCTTCGGCGAGCCCGGAACCAACGGACAGCACTCGTTCTATCAGCTCCTTCATCAGGGCACAGACATCATTCCACTTCAGTTCATCGGATATAAGAACAGCCAGTGGAAGACAGACGTGGATATCCAGGGCAGCACCAGCCAGCAAAAGCTGGGCGCAAACGTGGCTGCACAGATAGTGGCTTTCGCATGCGGCAAGAAGGATGAGAACCTGAACAAAGACTTTAAGGGCGGACGTCCCTCCAGCATCATCATCGGAGAGGATCTGACTCCCGAGTCTCTGGGTGCGCTGCTTGCACACTTCGAGAATAAAGTTATGTTCCAGGGCTTCGTATGGAACCTAAACTCCTTCGATCAGGAAGGGGTGCAGCTGGGCAAGACCCTGGCAAAGAAGGTGCTTTCCCATGAGACAGACGGAGCGCTGGCTGAGTACAGTAAACTGCTGAATATATAGTATCCTGCCCCGCAGCGCATTTAATATGCTACATCGGGGCGACACACTGCCCCCCGCAGCGCATTTACTATGCGGCATCGGGGCGACCATGGGTTTCACTTTTCCTCGAAAATGCAGCACTACCAGAGATCGGATCTATACAATCCCTGAATTTTACGAGCATGCATTTTCTGCGGCAAGTAAAATCCCATGTTTCCCCGCTGCAATATACTATGTGACGCTGCGGCAGCGCATTTACTATGTAGTATCGGGGCGACCATGGGTTTCACTTTTCCTCGACAATGCAGCGCTACCAGAGATCGAATCTATACAATCCCTGAATTTTACGTGCATGCATTTTCTGCGGCAAGTAAAATCCCATGCTTCCCAGCTGCAATCTACGGTGTAACGCTGCGGCAGCGTAGGTTATCCGGGCTCGACGCAGAAGCCTGATACTTCACTTGCCACAGGAAGCATAGGCCGTAGTTCTCGAGTCGTTGTATAGTTTAGATCTCTGGTAGCCCTATGCTTCCGAGGAAAAGCGAAGTATCGGGATTCTGCGTTAGTATATGGCGCTGCCGCATAGGAGACCCACTATGGCATATGTGGAATTCGAACATGTAAAGAAGGTGTATAAGACCGGCGAAGTGGAGATCGCTGCGCTTCGTGACGCCTCCTTTCAGATCGAGAAGGGCGAATTCGTGGTGATAGTGGGTGCATCCGGTGCCGGCAAAACCACCATTCTGAATATCCTGGGAGGTATGGATTCCCTGACAGAGGGAAGAGTGACTCTGGATGGCAAGGATATCTCCGCCATGGACGAGAAAAATCTCACGGAGTACAGGCGGTATGATGTGGGCTTTGTATTCCAGTTCTATAATCTGGTGCAGAATCTGACGGCCAGAGAAAATGTGGAGCTGGCGGCAGAGCTCTGCGAAGACGCACTGGATCCTGAAGAGGTCCTGGCCGAAGTTGGACTCCGGGACAGGATGAGTAACTTCCCGGCGCAGCTCTCCGGAGGAGAGCAGCAGCGCGTGGCCATAGCCAGGGCACTTGCCAAGAATCCGAAGCTGCTTCTTTGCGACGAACCCACTGGAGCCCTTGATTATCTCACGGGGAAATCGGTGCTGAAAGTCCTGCAGGATACCTGCAGAAATAACGGAAAGACTGTGATAGTCATCACCCATAATAAGGCCCTTTCTGCCATGGCAGACCGTATCATTACCGTAAAAAGCGGTACTGTGGAAAAGATGGTCATGAACGATCACATCATGGATGTGGAAGATATAGAGTGGTAGTGCCTATGAAAAAAGGACTGAATAAACTTACATTTCGGGAAATAGGAGCGTCCAAAGGGCGCTTCCTTGCTATTTTGGCCATAACCGCTCTGGGAGTGGGCTTTTTCTCCGGGATAAAGATCACCACTCCTGCCATGATACGGACAGTGGATGATTTTTACCGTGAAAAGAATCTTTACGATCTGCGTCTGGTGTCCACCCTGGGGTGGGAAAAGGATGCCCCGGAGCATTTCAGAACAGCGGATGGTGTGAAATACGCCGAAGGTGAGAATGCCCTGGATGCGGTTTATTCTGCCGGAGATGATGAAATGGTGCTGAAGGTGCACACCTTGCCGGAGGATGTGAACACCTTGACTCTTCGGGAGGGGCGTCTCCCTGAAAAGCCCGGTGAATGCGTCGTGGATAAAACGATGCTTGATAATATATCGGTCGGTGACACTCTGAAGCTTTCCTCCGATAATACAGAGGATACGGAAGATACGCTCTTAAGCGGCGAACTTACTGTGGTGGGAAAAGCGGACTCCTCCATGTATATCAACTTCAGCCGTGGCACCACATCCATGGGAAACGGCACCATAAGCGGGTTTATCTATGTGCCGGACGAGGAATTCGACACAGACTATTACACCGATATCTATGTGAAATTTAATGAAGACTATGAGATATATTCCGATGAATATAAGGATTTCATAAAAGAAAAGGAATCTGTGTGGAAGTCACTGGCAGGTGATGAGGCGCGGGACAGATTCGATGCCATAAAGGCTGATGCCACGGCAGAGATAGAAAAGGGTGAAAAAGAACTTAAAGACGGGAAGGTAAAAGGCGAAAAGGAACTTTCCGATGCCAAGGAACAGCTGGACAGCGCCCTTCTTGAAATAGAAGCCGGCGAAAAAAGACTGGATGCCGCAAAGGCAGAACTTGCCACCGGAGAAGCACAGCTTACGGATCTTTTTAATCTGATAAGCCTGATGCCTGCAGACTCGCCGGAAAGATCCATGATGGAAATACAGTATGTGGAAGGTCTTCTCTCTCTGGAAGAGGGCAAGAAGCAGTATGAATCCGGTGTGAGAGAGCTTTCCGAGGGGCGAAGCGAATATGAGAACGGCCTTTCTGAATATGAAGAGGCCAAGGCTGATTTTGAAAAAGAGATAGCCGAGGGGGAAGCAACCCTTTTGGAAGCCAGGGAAGATCTGGATGCCATGGACGAACCGGAAGTGTATGTGCTGGGCCGGGATACAAATCTGGCATATATGAGTTTTGAAAGCGATTCCGGCATTGTGGATCAGCTGGCAAAGGTGTTCCCGGTGTTCTTTATCCTGGTGGCGTCCATGATTTGCATGACTACCATGGGACGCATGGTGGAGGAACAGCGTACCGATATAGGCACGCTGAAGGCTCTGGGATACAGCAAAAGGGATATCATGGGAAAATACATGATATACTCGGGCCTTGCGGCCCTCATAGGATGCATAGTGGGTTATGCCGCAGGCATCACTGCTTTTCCCATGGCCATATGGACAGCCTATCAGATGATGTATATTCCCATTCCCCTGCATTTCATTTTTAACATTCCTTTGGCAGTAGGCACCTGGGCCGTATCCATGGCCTGTATTCTGGGGACCACATATCTTTCCTGCCGCTTTGAACTCCATGAAAGCGCAGCATCCCTTATGCGCCCCAAGGCTCCGAAGGCCGGTAAACGCATATTCCTGGAATATATCCCTGCAGTATGGAACAGATTCGGATTTCTGCAAAAGGTGTCCTTAAGAAACATATTCAGATATAAGCAGAGATTCTTTATGATGACTCTGGGGATAGGAGGCTGCATGGCTCTCCTTCTGGCCGGGTACGGTATACGGGACTCTGTGGCGGATTTTGCGGATATCCAATACGGCGAAGTGGTGACTGCAGACGCTTCCGTGCTCTATAAACCCACATCCGAAGGGGGCATTCCAAGAAGGCTTACGCAGGCTCTGGAGGAGAAGGGCATGACATATACGGATATTCATGAGTCCGGCTGGGAACTCCACACAGATGACGGGGACACAAAGAGCATCAGGCTCATGGCGGTTTCCGACATCAGTGATCTTAAGGATTTCTTCTATGTCCGTGATGTAAAGATGAAGGAAGATATGCCGACCCCGGAAAAGGGAGAAGCATATATTTCCGTCAGCATAATGGATAGGATGGGGATCCGCCCCGGCGATACCGTGACCCTTCGTAATGAAGACATGGATGAAATGACCGTGAAGATAAGCGGAGCGTTTAAAAACTATGTATATAATTATGTGCTGATATCCGATGAGACACTGGGATCTTTGGGGGAGCATAACACTCTTTACGTGAATGCAGGAGAGGGGAACACGGAAAAGGAAGTGGCTGCGCTTTCTGAAGTAAAAGGGGTGCGGTCGGTGACGCCTTTCGGTGAACTCAGAAAAAGAATGAGTGATATGATGGTGAGCCTGAACTATGTGGTGGTTCTTGTGATCCTTTGTGCAGCAGGTCTGGCCTTTGTGGTGGTATATAACCTCACGAACATTAATATCACGGAACGGCTGCGAGAGATCGCCACCATTAAAGTCCTGGGATTCTACCGAAAAGAGACATATTCATATGTGCTTCGGGAGAATATGCTGCTCACTGCAAGCGGAGCTTTTGTGGGTATATTTTTGGGAATAGCCCTTCTTAAATTTGCCATGCATGAGATCAAGGTGGAAATGGTGTTTTTCGAAGCCAGACTTCTGCCTGTGAGCTATGTGTATTCTGTCATACTCACCTTTGTTTTCACCCTGGCGGTGAATTTCTACATGCGCCGCAAACTGGATCACATCAATATGGCCGAGTCACTGAAATCTGTGGATTAATGTGGCATTATTTCGGCATAGTATAAAGGCAGCGATAGATGCAAAATCCGCACGCAGGATTCCGTGCCGAGTACGGATTTTGTATCTGTCGCTGCTTTTTTTATTTCAGGGTAACGC
>JAILDZ010000025.1 GCA_024688505.1 Lachnospiraceae bacterium | reverse complement strand
TGTCTACAGAGAACTTATATGTGCCTGCGCTCACATATTCCGTGGATGTCATGCGGCTCACATTGTTTCCGTATATTCTGGTATCCAGAGATCCGTCCAGAAGAGTTTTGGTATTAAACTCTGTGGTGGAGGATATACGGTCTATCTCTTCCTTAAGAGAAGAAATCTCTGTCTGAATAGCTTCCTTTTCACTCTGCGCGTTGGTATCATTTGCTGCCTGCACGGACAGCTCTCTCATACGCTGAATGATGCTGGACACTTCGTTTAATGCGCCATCAGCTGTCTCTATAACGGAGATACCGTCAGAAGAGTTCGTGGAAGCCTGACCCAGACCGTCGATCTGAGCCTTCATTTTCCCGGAAATAGCCATTCCGGATGGATTATCTTTTGCATGATTAATGGAAAGACCGGAAGACAGACGCTCCATGGACTTTGCCAGAGTGTCCTCGGTACGGAGCAGCTGCTTATTGGTGATGACCGCCGATATATTGTGATTGATCTTCATAAATGCACCTCTTTCTGCTATGTGTGTTCCTCCCACAAAAAGGGAGCAGCCAGGCATCCTTGCGGCATTTATATTCTTCGACAGTCCTTGTCTTTTATTCAGTTATCAATCATATCGGACAGTTTATATTTTTTCTAAACCCCGGTTTCGATCTTTTTCAGGATCAGTTTCACACCGTCCACGGAAGATACGACAGCGCTCTCATCCACGGCAAAAGTGACCTCGGGGTCTGCAGAACGGGCAGTCCATTCTATGCCGTGATGAAGGACTTTACCGGTTTCGTTTTTGTTATTCACTTCTTCTATGACCTTCACTTCTTTTCCTATGGGTTCCCCGTTCAGATTCGTGTTCTGCCTTTTGCTGTTTAAGTATTTCTTAGCCCAGGGACGGGTGAAGAAAAGGAGGATGAAGGTGACTGCGAAAAACAGCACCACCTGAAGCCAGAGAGGAGCACCGAGAAGAGCAGCTATAAGGGCCACTAAAGCACCGCCTGCCATCCAGATGGAAATCAGTCCCACTGTGGCCACTTCAAGGACCACGGAAGCTACGAGAATTACCAGCCATACTATAACGAGTTCTTTCATAATGCGTCTCCTCTGATAAGAAATAGTGAACAAAAATGCTTTCACTGATTATAGCAAATCTTTGTGAAATTTGCACAAACCCAAAACTTTCACGAAACGACATGGTCTCGGGAAAAGCCACCCACTATAATCTGAGCATATCTGGAGGAGGTGATGGATAAAGGGAATGGTGTTATACGCAAAGGCATTGTTCTTCATTGCGGCGATGATGGATCTCATCGGAAGAAAGGTGCCGAACGAAATGATCCTCATGGGTTATGGCGCAGGAATGTACTGCATCATAACTGGAGAAGGATCTGTACCGGTTATGATATGGAAGGCTCTCTGGCCCATCCTGCTTCTTTTTCCCCTATATGTTCTGCGGGTGATAGGGGCAGGTGATGTAAAACTGGTTTCCGTAATCTCAATTTTTCTGAATAGTTCAGAGGTGCTTCGGACACTGGAGGCAGGGCTCCTGGCGGCGGGGATACTCTCCCTGGCCGTGATGCTGAAGAGAAAGGAGCTAATCCTTCGGATGATATATCTGAAATCTTACGCCAATGAATGTCTGCAAAATAGAAAGATCTATTCATATAAAAGTCTGGATGGAGCCGGGAGTTATATTCCCATAGCAACGTGCCTGTACGCAGGATATTTAATACAAGGAATATTTAGATAAGAAGATGAAAAAACAGGAAATACTGATATGTGACACTGATAGCGCTTTTTGTGAGGCTCTTGTGAAATACCTGATGGGAAGCGGTATACAGGCAGAAATACATATGTTTACGGATCCGGAATTGTTTGAATATGAAGACATCTATAACGTGATGCTGTTAACGGACGAATTCATAGAGGCACTTTCGGATATTAGTGAAGAAGAAAAAAGGAGAATACTCCGGCTGTGCCCGGATCCCGGAGCTTCCGGCGACGGATATGAAGTGTTCTATAAATTTCAGCCCATGGGCACGCTTATCAGCCTGCTGAAAGAAAAGGGAGGAGGGGCTGCATCGGAAGGGAAAAGGGGAAGGACATATTACGGGATATATGCCTCATATAAGTCCGAACTGTTGACTCCTTTTGCGCTGATGCTGGGGAAGCTGCTTTCTGAAAAGGAAGAAACCCTGATCATAGATATGCAGGAAAACAGCTACATGAGCGAATTTATGGGGCTGTCGGGAAAGAAGACCCTGACAGATGCACTTTATCTAATGGAAAGCGACGAGACTGCTGCTCTTCCAGTGGAAGCAGAGGGGAAACTGTCGGTGGTCCCTCCGGTAAGATCGCCGATGGAGATATCCGCTATCACTACGGAGGAATGGAACCTCCTTATGAATCGGATAAACGATATGGGCTTTAACAATGGGATATTTGTGTTTGACAGCATGCACCGGGGCTTTGCGGACATGATGGAACGCATGGACCGCATATACCTGATATCAAACGGAGGCGTGTATTACGAGAAGAATGATGAAAAACTGCTCCGTCTTTTCAGAGAGAGCGGCCTTTCGGATAAGGTGGAGAGGATCTGCCTGCCGGTGACAATGGACCAGTTCAGGTTCGATGCCTATCCTGTAGAGACGCTGATGGAGGGCAGCTTCGGAAGATATGTCCGTAAGCGATGTCAAAAGGCCTATGGAGGAGTATAAGAAAAGGCTCAGGGAAAGGGTCCTTTCATCCCTGGACCTTTCCAGACAATATGATGACGAAGACATTCTTTCTTTGATAAGAGATGCTATATGCACCGAAAGCGGGCCGATGCTTTCGGTGGCAGACAGGATACGAACGGAAAAAGAGATATTCGATTCCATCAGGAAACTGGATGTGCTTCAGGAGCTCTTAGAGGATGAAGATATAACGGAGATCATGATAAACGGTCCGGATAATATCTTTGTGGAGAAAGCCGGACGTATCATAAGAAGCGACAGACACTTCATCTCTCCCGATAAGCTTGATGATATTATCCAGCAGATCGTGGCGGAGAATAATCAGGTGGTAAATGAAAGCAGACCCATAGTGGATACCAGGCTCCCGGACGGATCCAGGGTGAATATCGTCCTTCCACCAATAGCGGTGGACAACAGCATAGTGTCCATAAGAAGGTTTCCGAAGGAGACCATGACTATGGAAAGGCTGCTTTCATACGGATCTCTCACCGAAGAGATGGCAGAGGTCTTAAAAAAGCTGGTTCAAAGCGGTTATAACATTTTCATATCGGGATCCACCGGTTCCGGAAAGACCAGCCTCATAAATGCCCTGTCGGGCTATATTCCAAAAGACGAAAGACTGATAACAATAGAAGATGCGGCAGAACTTCAGATCCGGGGCATACCGAACCTGGTACGCCTGGAATCCAGAGATGCCACACTGGAGGGGAAACTGGCGGTGCCCATAAGAGAACTGCTAAAGTCTGCCCTTCGCATGAGGCCGGACAGGATCATAGTGGGTGAGTGCAGAGGGGCCGAGGCAGTGGAGATGCTTATGGCAAATAATACCGGGCATGCCGGGAGCATGAGCAGCGGACATGCAAATTCCGCCAAGGACATGATATCCCGCCTGGAGACCATGGTGCTGATGGGCATGGATCTGCCGCTGCTTGCCATAAGAAAGCAGATAGCATCGGGCATAGATATATTCGTCCATGTGGGGCGGCAGCCTGACAGGTCCAGAAAGGTAGAAGAGATAGCCGAGGTGATAGGTATGAAAGACGGGGAAGTGGAACTAAGGACCATATATTCATATAAGGGAGAAACAGGTTCATGGGAAAAGGAAAACGAAATCCTGCACACAGAAAAATTAGTAAGGCATGGCTTCTCTGTTTGACAGAAAGCATGGCATTATCGGCCCTGATATCAATTCTTTTTTACAGGTCATATTACGGCCTTCTCATGTTTATCCCCATACATTATGTGAACCTGAAAAGGAGCCGCAGAAAGAAAACTGATAAAGACAGGGAGAAGTTCCTAAAAGAGTATAAAGAATACCTGCTTTGTATAAATAACTCCCTGCAGGCGGGACACGCCATAGAGTCTGCCTTCAGCGAGGCTGAGGAAGAGGTGAGGATGATATGCGGAGAGGATACGGTGTTTTGCAGGGAGATACGGGAGATGAACCGGAAAGTAGGATTGTCCGTGCCCATAGAAAAGGCCTTTGCGGAATTCGCAGAAAGGTATCCGCTGGAGGAAGTGAGGACGTTTTCAGAAGTATTCATATTTGCAAAAAGACTGGGAGGAAATTATGTGGAAAACATTCGAAGGACGGCTCTCAAGCTGGAGGAGAAGATATCTCTCAAACAGGACATCCTATCCATGACGGCGGAAAAGAGGCTGGAAATGAACGTGATGTCTGTCATGCCTCTTCTCATCCTTTGCTATATAAGCGTCTCCTCGGGGGAGTTTCTGGCTCCTCTTTATCATAACACCACGGGCATCGCGGTGATGACAGGCTGCCTCATCGTATATGCGGTCATGATATTTATAGGACAAAGAATAGTGAGGATAGAAATATGATAGCGCCTTTTCTTTTTGCCGCAGCCCTGGCAGTGCTCTTATTCGGGAAGAAGAAGGGCATCCGGATAGAAAAGAAGTATCTTCTTCTGCTAATAGTGGCAGGGGCCGTATCTTCCGGATACGGAATATATGAATGGTTCTCGGTGGTCAAAACCGCAGAGACTGTAGTAGAGCGCCCCGAGGCTGAAGAAGGAAATGAAAAGGAAACCTTTTTATTGGAAACTGAGGATGACAGCAGAGAGGTGACGGTAGAGATCCCGGGGATGGACTATAGCGATGATGCCGCAGCGGAAATCTTTCAGAAGGCTTCTGAAGAGATAGACACGAAGATACTGAAAGATAATCCGGATGCAGAGCATGTATCCACCGGCCTTGATCTTATTGAAACATGCTGTGACGGAGCAGTGGACGTGTCATATAGCTTTTCTCCTATAGGATCGGTGAGATCAGACGGATCCATCAACCGAAACAAGGTGGCCGAAGGGGAGATAGTGGAAGTGAGCGCAGAGATGACTCTTAAAGGCCGGACGGAAGTTTATTCTTTTCCCATAAAGATAGTGCGGCCGGATGCCAATACGGAAGAAGGCTTTCAGTACTACCTGAATGAAGCTGTGTCAAAGATGGAGGATCCGTCAGCACCGGAGAAGACTGTGACCCTGCCTGAAAAGATAGGGGGAAAAAGTGTCCTCTGGAAAAGGGAATACTCCTACACGGCAGAAGAGATAACAGCTCTTCTGATAGGCGCGGGGATAGCAATAGTTCTGGGAGGAAAAGAGGAAGAGAAGAAAAAAGAGAAAGAGAAAAAAGAAGAACTCACCCGTGACTATCCGGAGATAGTCAGCATGCTGTCTCTATATGTGGGGGCAGGGGTCAGTGTGAAGGGCGCATTTAAAAGGATATATGACGAATATCTGAAGGGGAAGGAAAAGACGGAAAAAGAAAGATGCGGATATGAGGCCATAGGCCGGGTCTGCAGAGACATAGAGGGAGGCCGGAGTGAAGTGTCTGCCATAGAAAGACTGGGGACATGCACGGACCACAGATCATACAGGAAGCTATCCCTGCTTTTATCCCAGAACATGAGAAAGGGAGCGGAGGGGCTCATAAGTTCGCTTGAAAAAGAAGAACAGGAAGCCTTTGAAGAAAGGAAGAATCGGGCGAAGCTCCTGGGAGAGCAGGCATCCACTAAACTGCTGTTTCCAATGCTGGGACTGCTGGGAGTGGTGATGGTGATCATGGTGGTGCCTGCAGTTATGGAGATCAAATTCTAAAAGGAGAATAAAAAATGAAAATCAGGAATCTGTTAAGAAATTTTGTGATGGAAGAAGACGGTGTGGGTACAGTGGAGCTGATACTGATCCTCGTGGTACTTATAGGGCTCGTGATCATATTCAAGACACAGATCACGGAGCTGGTGGAAAGCATCTTTGACACCATAAACAGTCAGGCCGGCAAGATCACAAAATGAAAAGGCTGAAAGGGAGTCTGACAGTATTTTTTGCTCTTGTGATGGTGAGCATCATGGCGCTTTTCTTTTCGCTGGCGGAGCTTCTTCGGTATAAAACGCTGACGGAGCAGGCAGACATCATCTCTACCCGGGCAGCGGAAAACTTTATGGCGAAGTATCAACGGGAGATGTTCGGCGCTTATGGGATCCTGGGAAGGGATACGGGATGTGGTGGAACAGACTCGGATATGCCGTCTCTTTGCAACGAGATCATAGCGGACTTAAGCGAGAACGGAAATCCGCCGGAGGATGGGATGTCCCTGATCCGGCTTTCACCGGAGTCATGCGAGATAGTAAACTACGGGTTCTATACAGATGATAACGGGGCTCCCTTTATCAAGGCAGGAGTACGCCGGGTGGTGGAAGAAATACCGGAGATCATGCTGGAAAGCTTCCGGACCGATGGTGACACTGCCCGGGATGCATTCTTAAACGGATATGATGCGGATGCACTGATGGCAGGAGGAGAAAGCGGAATGGCGGAAGCTGATGCCATAAAGGCTGAACTGGAAAAGCCGCCATCACCGGGGGAAGAGGGAAACAGACCCGCTATCCCGGAGAAATCTGCTGAAGTAATCGCAGCCGAAGAAAAATATGCCGGTGTGGAAAATCCCATTACCACTGTGAGATCATGCGGGGCAGATATTCTTAGCCTTGCCGTGCCGAGAGGGATGACAATATCCGATAAGGCGGTGGACATAGGACAGATGCCGTCCCACAGACTGATCTTAAACCACGGGAACAGGAGCCCCCGGGAAACAGCGGCCCCCACGGACATGCTGCTTTTTGACCAGTATATTCTCACGGATTTTCAGAGAGTGGGACATGACATGCAGCAGTCGGGGCTTAAATATGCAGTGGAATACATCATATGCGGGAATGCCACAGACAGGGAGAACCTGAAGGGTGTGGCGGACTGGCTCCTGGCGTTTAGAGAAACGGAAAACATTGCAGCTATAGTAAAAGACGGAGGAAAGATGTCTGAAGCATATACCTTCGCATTGGCCATAGTGGGGTGGACCGGAAACCCTGCCATAGTGGAATCCGTGAAATGGGGCATCATAGCGGCATGGGCCATGGTGGAATCTGTCCTTGATATAAGGACCCTGCTATCCGGGGGAAAGGTACCGGTGCTGAAGAGCCCTGCAGATTGGACTTCATCGATCATGAATCTGGGTACCCTGTTAAGCGGGGATGCGAAGGCAAAGGACTGTCCGAGCGGCATAAGCTACGAGAACTATCTCAGGATGATGCTGGTGTTTTTGTCACCGCGGGATGCGGCATTTCGGACCATGGATATGGTGGAGAGCGCAGTCCGTACAAAGCCGGAATATGCAGATCTTCGCATGGAAAACGTGCTCTATGCGGGAGATATCAGCATGACTGTAGTGGGAAGCCCGGTCTTTATGACATTTGTCCCGGGGGGCGACAGGGTGCTGCCGTATACATTCATAAGAGAGCGGCAGACAGATTATCTATAGAAACGGAAGGTGTGAAGAGGTGTCTCTTTTTGAACAGAAAATCTCTCAGGATTACACACGTGTAAAGGAAAAAGACTCTCTCCTCGGATGTGAAAGAAGGATAAGAGGCACCTCTTTGCACCTTCAGGGAAGCTATACGGTAGAGGCATCCGTCGTACTCCCAGTATTTCTCTGCTTTGCGGTATTCATGCTTCTTTTCCTCAGGATACTGTCGCTGGAATGGGGCATATCAGTCTCTTTAGACACGGCAGTGAGAAACATCGCCATCTACGGAAAAGAAGTGGGCACATACGAAGGGGAAACAGAAGGGGACATAGGCATGTCTGCGGCTATCCTCTATGCCAATGCCGAGTATGTAAAAAGAAGAGTGCCCCTGAATTATATCCGAGGAGATATGTTTGGCATAGATTACAGTGCCTCGGAGTTTACAGATAACGAAGTGACGCTGGTGGCGAAGTATCGGGTACCCCTTCCCTTTACCATGTTTGGAAAGCTGGACTATGAGATGGTGCAGCATGCGTATGCCAGAAGATGGACAGGAGAGGAACCGGGAAAGGGAGACAGCGAGGACGATGAAGAGGTATATATCACCCCCACCGGAACCGCATATCACAGTACCAGGTCCTGTACCTATCTGGACCTTTCCATACATGCAGTGGGAAAAGGGGATCTGGCATCATCCAGAAATAAAAGCGGAGGCATATACAGCCCCTGCCGCCTTTGCGGTAAACGGAGGTCCGGCACGTATTACATTACAGACTATGGAGATTCATATCATACGTCCATATCCTGCAGCGGCCTGAAGCGTACCATAACCTCTGTGAAAAAGAGTGAAGCCATAGCAAAAGGATATCATGCCTGCGGAAAATGCGGGAATGTGGGAGGGCTATAGAGGAAAGACAAATGGCAGAAGGAATATGTATGCTTGGAACGCTGTTTTTGATCGCGCTTCAGGATATGAAAAGGAAAGATATCAGCATAAGCATGCTTCTCGTGTTGGGAATATTTGCAGTGGTCTTTCATATGATATATGAAAAGCGGAGCATCTATGACATGCTGCTTGGCGCAGCCATAGGATGCGTGCTTATGGCTTTAAGCCTGATATCCGGAGGGAAGATAGGAATGGGTGACGGCGTGCTCATAACCATGACGGGACTATGGTGGGGATTCTGGGATAATCTTATGATGCTCTTTCTCTCCACAGCTCTAATGGGAGCCACCGGGATCATCCTTATAATAGCGGGGAAAAAGAATAAGGACGATGAGATACCCTATGCCCCATATCTGTTTTTCACAGCAGTTGCAGCTCTTTTCTGCAGGAGGTATATGGATGGGAGCTAAGCTGAAAGGAAGCTACACTGTGGAAGCCAGCCTTGTGATGATAATAGTGCTGTCTGTGATGTTTGCTGCCATGACAGCTTCCTTTGAATTATATGAGGAAGGGGTGACATATGTGAATGAAACCCGTCCTATGGAGAGGGATGCCCCGGAGGTCTTTCGGGCAATAAGCTGGGGCAAAGAATTAGTATCGGATCTGAAGGGAGAATGAAATGGATATCGCATATGAGAGAAAAGGCGATAAAAGCTATATGGTGATGAAGGGAGACAGCGGGAAGACGGGATACGAATGGCAGATGCTAAAAAGCAATGAGATAAAGGAGCTGCTGCCGTTCTTTACTATGGAAAGAAACGGGGAGACCATGTATTACTATGATATTTCCGGGAAAGAGTCTTTAAAAGAATAT
This sequence comes from Lachnospiraceae bacterium, assembly GCA_024688505.1. Lineage (GTDB taxonomy): Bacteria > Bacillota > Clostridia > Lachnospirales > Lachnospiraceae > FD2005. Next base: position 2,361 of record JAILDZ010000025.1, on the reverse strand, counting down.
GTGAAAAGAGAGGGACTGACACCGGAGGTGCTGAAAAAGATCGTCTTTTATCTTGGTAACGCTGTGGAAAAACTGGAAAACTACCTGATATCCGTCGACCATCTGATCATAAGCGAAGATACAGTATTTTTGGAACGGCATAAAAGCGAGTTTAAGATGTTATTATGCTATCAGCCGGGGAATAATACGGTGTTCACGGAGCAGATAAACTCCTTATTCGGATATATCATAGGGGAGGCGCCGCACAGTGAAAAGGAGTTTACTGCCCTTTGCTACCGCATGTACGAAGAGACAGTGAAAGATAATTTCTCCTTTAAGACCATAAGAGAGATGGCGGCAAACCTCTGCGAGGAGGCGATCCCCGAAGGACCTGCAGAAGAGATGCTGCCTCCCTTTACGGAGGAACCGAAAGAAGAGATATATGTGGAAAAGGTGGATCCTCACAGGCCGCAAAGCGAATACGAAGAAGAGGACGAATTTGAGAGCCTGATAGATAAGATCATAAAGAAGTTTAAGAACAGAAAGGATCAAAAAAAGGAAAAGCCGGGGAAGGAAAAACTAAAAAAAGAAAAGCATAAGAAAAAGAAAAAAGAACCGGAGGATGACCTGATATACGAACCGGAAGAGATACGGCCGGAGGAAACGGTTCTGCTTTCCCACTCCCCTGCCTCCCCGGGTGGAAGACTTGTATATGAAGGAACAGGAAATGAGCAGGACTTTGAAATAGAGAAAAACGAGACTGCGATCGGCAGCCTGCCCACAGGAAATGATGTGGTCTTAAAGTCGCCGGGAGTCAGCAGACATCATGCCAGGATCATAAAGGAAGGAAGCGCATATTATATAGTAGATCTGAACTCCACCAACGGCACATTCATAAACGGTAAACCACTCAGCTATAAGGAGAAGGTCCCCCTTAAGATCAGAGACCTGATTTCCTTTGGGGATGCGGCCTTCAGACTGTTGTAAAAGGTTTGATTTTTCACGAAAAAAAACCTATACTGTATGGCATGAAAGTAAACATCTACTACGGTGGCAGAGGGGTTTTGGACGACCCCACACTCCATGTTATAAATAAAATGGAACAGGTGTTGCGGGAACTTAATGTGGAAGTTCACCGCTATAATATCTATGAGAGTAAACACGAGATAGCTACACTTCCGAATACTCTCAAAGGTTCCGACGGGATAATCCTTGCCACCACGGTGGAATGGCTGGGAATAGGCGGATACATGCAGCAGTTTCTGGATGCCTGCTGGCTCTATGGGGATAAAGAGAGCATTTCCGGCATATACATGCAGCCGGTGGTGATGTCCACCACATACGGTGAGAAGGAAGGCATGCTGACCCTGGAGAACGCATGGGAGATCCTGGGAGGACTGCCCTGCAGCGGGCTCTGCGGATATGTGGATAATATAGCCACATTCGAGGACAGCAGCGAGTATTCAAAGATCATAGAGAATAAGACCGAGAACCTGTACCGCACAATATCAAAGAAGATGAAGGGGCTGCCCACCAGTAACCAGGCGGTGAAGAGAAGCGTGCTTCATGTGCGGCAGGTGGATCTCACTCCCCAGGAGAGCGAACTTCAGTCACAGTATGTGTCCGATGATAAATATGTGAAGCAGCAGAAGGACGATATAGAAGAGCTTTCCGCTATGTTCAAGAGCATGATGGGAGACACTGTAAACGAGACACCGGAAACGGAATATATAAGCTCTTTCCGTGCTCATTTCAGACCTCAGAGCGATTTCTCCGCCAGTTATTCCATATTAATAGAAGGAAAACCTCATCCCTTATACATCGGGGTGAACGGCGGCGAGATCAAATGCGAGTATGCGGATACCGCAGCGGATATATCCGCCAGGATCTCAGGGGACATCATGGACGATATAGTAAACGGCCGGATGACATTCACCAGAGCTTTCGGCACCGGAGCCATGACAGCCAGAGGAAACCTAAAGACTTTAAGGATGCTTGATACCATCTTTATGTTCACATGAGAAACTGCTTTTGATAAGCGGCTCTTTATATAGAAGAAAAGGAGAAGACCATGAAAGACGATTGCATTTTCTGTAAGCTGGCAAACGGGGTGATCCCCACAAACTCCATATATGAGGATGATGATTTTAAGGTGATCATGGATGCAAATCCCGTGAGCAAAGGTCACGCGCTGATACTGCCGAAGGAGCATTATGCGGATATCTATGATGTGGATGAAACTGTGGCAGGGAAGATGTATCCTTTGGCGAAGAAGCTTGCAAAGAAGATGAAAGAAGTCCTGAATTGTGATGGAGTGAATGTGCTCCAGAATACGGGAGAGGCAGCAGGACAGTCAGTGTTCCATATCCATATGCATGTGAT
>JAILDZ010000097.1 GCA_024688505.1 Lachnospiraceae bacterium | reverse complement strand
TCCCTGGGCGGTTTTCCGCCCGGGGTTTCGGGGTTATATACGGTACTATGTTCTTTGTAAAATACTTTTATCGGGATGATGTTCCTCGATTTCTATGCTTTTGGCTTTAAACTGGCATAGGAGGACGCGACCGGCAACAATAAACATCCATGTTGGTTGTTGCCTGGGTTTGCCATCCATGGCAAACCCTCGCTGAAAGGGATAGCCAAAACCAAGAAATCTACGTCCATCATACTCAAAAGTATTTTACAATTAACATAGCACCTTACATACCACCAAGTAGGGGCGGAAAACCGCCCGAGTAAACTGGATGCTGTGGCTGTGGATATATACTTATTTCGAGTATGATGTGCCGTAGATTTCAAGGTTTTGCTTCCACCAAGCGATCGCCTGCCATGGATGGCCGGCGAAGGCAGCAACCAACATGGATGTTTATTGATGCCGGTCGCGTAGCTTACAGCAAGGCTAGAGCTGCAAAACCGTAGAAATCGAGAAACATCATCCCGAGAAAGAAGTATATATCTACAGATACAGCAGACAATATCACGGGAAAGTAAATAACCCGGAACAACAGGAGGAAAACCATGGAAACAGAATTCGAATTTACCCTGCCGAAAGGATATGTGGATGCCAGTGGCGAAATACACAGGAACGGCAAGATGAGGCTGGCCACAGCAGGAGATGAGATGAGAGCACAGAGGGACCCCAGAGTCCTGGCAAACCCCAGCTACCTGACCATAGTTCTCCTGGCCTTTGTGGTGACAGAGATCGAAGGCGTGGCTACCATAGCCCCGAACATCATCGAGAAGCTCTTCACTGCAGACCTGGCATTCCTCCAGGATATGTATCAGAGAATAAACGATATCGAGCCCCCCACCATGCATTTCGTATGTCCTGATTGCGGGAAGGAGCATGATATACCGATAAATTTTACCAGAGAGGGATAAAGCTGTATCCGCAGGACGAGCTCTACAGGGAAATGGCATTCATATCATATTATTTCCACTGGAGCGAAAAGGAAGTCCTGAACATGGATCACTCCACCAGGCGAAGATGGTGCAGTGAGATCAGCCAGATCAACCAGAGCCTTAATCCCTCAGAGAGTAAACGGGAAAAGAGCATACTCGATATGAAACCTACATCCTTTATGTAGCCTGCAAAGTACCTAAGACGAAGTAAGAGTGAGGTATTATATGTCGGACGAAAGAAACATACTCCCAAATTTTAGATTTTATCTCTTAGTGAACGGTATATTCGAAGTGCCGCTTAAATCGGTGCGCGCCTTTACAAGAGAAAATGAATACGACTATATTCAGGAAGGCGGGCAGAACGACTTCGTACATCTGAAGAGAAAGCCCATCAGCAAGCCCTACACCCTTCAGGTGGAGAGATATGTACCCACGGATCTTTCAGATCCCCTTTCAAACGGTACAGAGCTGACCCTTCCTCTTGTTCTGTATGTGGGCAAGAATAACGGCGGCGAGATGTTCTTCGGCAGATATTATATCTTCACCGGTGCCGTGATCATGAGCAAAGAGTATGGACAGCTGGATGCAGAACATTCCGGGCTGTTGACGGAGACATCAACCATAGGTTATCTCCGTATGTTCGTTATCACCAATCCCTCTGATGAGGCAGGAAAGCCGGCATGGACCTTCAATGTGGGTAATGAGGAGAGCGGAGCTATGGGAAATACCTCACGGCTGTACTCTTCAAACGGTGGTATTATCCAGAACCTGATGAAGACGGATAGTTTCAAAAAACTGGGAGATGCCACCATGTGGGGCTTCAAAGGTACAGACAAGAAGGGAAACGGAAAGTCAAACCGTGCCTCCTCCGGAACCACAGAGCTTTCAAAGGCAGAAATGTTCGCAAAGCGGCATAAATACGATTTCGCTCTGGAGAATAATGCTAATTCCACAGGAGACAGGTCTGCATCCACCAAATCTGCTCAGAATGCCAAGTATAGTGAAAAGATCCTGGGTGAAGAGCTGGGTATCAAGGAGCTGAACCATATAGAGATGGCGAGACTGGCCAGAAAATGGGAGTTTACATCGGACGGACTCTATACAGGTAACAGCGTTATGTCCAGCCGCAAGAATGAGAGCATTATCCAGCTCGAAAAGAAGGATATGCGAAGCAAGGCCTCTAAGTGGGAATTCGACGGCAAGGCCAAGAGCGGCAAGGGCAAGCGTAAGGCACAGAATGCTCTGGTGACAGACAGCGTCACAGCACCCGACGGAAGCGTTGTGGGTCTGGGACTTAAGGAACTTACCCAGAAGGAGATGGAGGCCAGATCCGCACACCTGGATCAGATCAAGGTGGGTGAGAAGAAACTGGATCCCAGGACCGGTATAAAAGAAGAGACCAAGGAAGAGAGGATCGCTCTGGCTTCCAAGTGGGAATTCAAAGATTTAGATAAAGAAGGTAACGGAAAGAGACGTCGTCAGAATGCTGTTTCGGAAGGAGCCGGCGACGATGCCAACACCACAGGCCTTGGCGTGGTAGAGCTTTCCAAGGATCAATTCGCAAGTGTGGCCAAGAAGTGGGAATTCAAGGGTGCCGAAAAGGCCGGTAACGGAAAGAAATCTGCCAGAAAGCCTCTTAAGCCTGAAGAGAGCCTGAATGACATCATCGGAAATGAAAACCGTAAGAAGTGGGAATTCACGGAAGACGGTGGCAAAGAAGGTAACGGTGCTAAGTCCAGCAGGCCGCCCAGAGTGGCAGAAGACGATCAGACCACACTGGAAGGAAAGGCAAAAGCCTGGGAATTCAAGGGCACAGAAAAGGCCGGAAACGGAAAGAAATCCGCTGTAAAAAACTCTGTGGAAGAAAAGTCCCGGAAAGATATGGAAACCGCAGAGAAACTCAAAAAGTGGGAATTCAACGATTACGCCAAGGAAGGAAACGGACAGAAATCCAGCGTGCCGCCTAAGAAAGCAGAGCTTTCCGCAGAACAAATGGCTGTGGCTGAGAAGCATCAGAAGTGGGAGTTTGATACTGCAGGTACTAAGGCCGGAAACGGAGCTAAATCCAGCATCCCGCCTAAGAAAGAAGAAAAGTCCAAGTCCGACATGATAAGTAAGTCAAACAACGCCCGCAGGGTGACACAGGTTTCTCCGAAGCCGAAGGCTAAGATGTGGGAATTTACCGATGCAGAAAGCAAAGACGGTAACGGACAGGGCTCCAGAGTGAAGCCGAAAGTGGCTGAGACACCTAAGTCTGCGATGATAAATAAAGCACAGAAACATGTGAAGATGACCATAGCGGACTTCCTGTCAAAATAAGAAACGTAGTTTATGTTAAAGATCAGAGAACCTATAAAAACCGTAGTGAATCCGGGTTTTCTCTCGTCGCAGGAAGCCTTCACGGAGCGCATAGCGGGAAACTATATGCAGATAGGCGAGTACATTTCGGATACAGACCTTTTGCATCTGGTGACCCAACCTCCGGAGATCTTTCTTATGGACGGAGGCATGACCACTTTCGCAAACGCCACTAATGTGGAAAATACGCAGATTCAAAAGGTTAGCATCATCAATAACCTTTTGAATCGCATCATGGTGTCTGCTGATGCGTCCCTTTCCTACCAGGACACGGTGTATATCACGAATATACTCCATAAGCTGGGGATAAAGGACGAGAAGAAATTTATGAAAGAGGTGCGCCGCCTCACCCAGGAAACCAAGAATCAGAATGATACCATTAATCTGTACTGGGACAATCTCTACGAGATCCGGGAGATGATAGAGAATTACTCCACGGAAGAGAGAAATGAAAGACGCACCGAAGAAGAAGTCTTAAATCAGAATATCCTCCATCTTCATGAAGAGATTAACAGAAGGTGGAACACAGCTGCAGTATACCGCATCCTTCAGAACTTCTATGAGAGTAATGAAGGTGCCAGAAATATCACAAATGAAGAATACAGGGTGTCCGAGCAGGGCAGGCTTTCACGGGAGATCCTTCTTAATAAGCTTCGTGAGACAGTCCGGGGAGAGGTCCAGCCACTGATCTTCAGACACGACAATATCTATGAAGGTGACGAAGAGGATATCACCAATGTGACTGTTCAGGATATTCAGGAAAGAGTTACGTCAGCTGTGCTCCTTTCTCTGGTGGATAATATTTATGCAGACACCTATAACAGGCTGGAAAAGAACGTTAAAAACTGGATAGTCACCGATGCGGCATATTACGGCGCTGCAGAGAACACTCTCTACCGTATAGAGCAGAACACGGAATACCTCCAGTATCTGTATGAGCATACGGACAGAAGCGTTAATATCACGGAAGAGGACAGAAGCGAAGAGCGCATCATAAAGAATCTCCTTGATATGCGCCGGAGCGAGGATATCCGTATCCAGCAGTCCCTGGGCGGAAATATTTACGAAAATCAAAATATTATAAGCCGTGAAGGCGATACAAACGTAGAAATAAATGTAAGCGAATACCCCGAGGCAGATATCACATATCTCACAAACGAAGAGAATGTGGAGGAAACCACGGTAGAGGGAGAACACAGGGATGAGTTCACTGAAAAGGTTTATCAGACCTATCAGCAGAACATAGCCAGAAACGAAAAATATATGCGTTCCCTCCAGAGCATTCTGGATCGTGAGGCAGAACCCGGATCCACGGAAAGCCCCATGGAGCGCACCATTCGTGAAAGCAAGGAAGCTCTTATACATCCGAAGGAATTTGCGGAGAATATGAGAGCAAATGAAGAAAGGGCAGCGCAGCGGATAGAGACTATCCGCACGGAAACAGAGAAACTGCTCCTACCGCAGCAGCAGAGGATACACGAACTCATCAGAGAATACATAAGAGAGCCGGAACGTTTCTATCACACGAATATCATCGGAGCCGATAACCTGGGGCTCCTTATGCAGGATATAGAGCAGGCCGGCAGGGAGGAAAGAGGAGAGAATATCACCCTCATACACAGAGAAGGTGATACGGTGATAGAGGAAAACACTGTAGAGAACAGACTCCCCACCATTTATCCTCCTTCATCCGATACCACAGTGCCCGGATCCGTACCCGGAGAAACAGGACGTATACCGGAAAGCGTGACAGAGAAATACAGAGATTTCGTGACAGAGACAATTTTCCCGGTGAATACCGTAAATATGGTGCATCGCAGGGATTCGGAGATCATAGAGAACATCACGGACAGAGTGGTGGAAAGATGGCACGAAAGACAGATAGAACCGCTGATCCCGGAATACAGAGATGAAAACAATGCTGTGGCCATTGTTCACAGAAGCACAGAGACCACTGTGGACGAGGAGACCATAGAATCCTTAAGAAACGAGATCAGAAACAGAGACACCACGAACCGCACTGTGGAGACCACAGTGGAGAACCGTGAGGAACAGAATCGTATCATTGTAAACACTCTTCGTCAGGAAGTGATGGAACAGAATGAAGAAGAGATACAGCGGGTGGTGAACCGGACTGTCAGAGGACAAATGAATGCCATCACCGATAAGGTATACGGAAAGATAGAGCGTCAGCTGAAAAGCGAGCAGCGGCGCAGAGGACTTTAAGGAAAGGAACTAGCGTATGTCAGCAGTTACAGCCGGAGCAAAAGCAGCAGCATTCAGTATAGCTACCACATCGGAAGCAGCGGCCTTTGGAATGAGCAAGCTGAAATCCATGGCCACGCTCTATATCAGAGATATGGACGTGGATGACGCAGTGAACGCTTCTGCAGGTCTGGGATCCAATGCGGATATATCCGCTTTAACGACTCTGAAAAAAAGAAGGAACAAAAGCAGTTCCAAACTGGGTGAAGCAGCAGGACAGCTGGTCCCGCTGGTGGGACTCACCGTGGACCGTGTGAAGATGGCCATGGGCGAAGCTGAACTTGACATGATGATGAGCGCCAAAGATTACAGGGGATTTGAAGTGCAGTATAATCCTTCATCCCTTCGAATGAACACTGTGGGTGGTACCGTTGTCAAATACTCCGCCATGGGTAATGAGAACATGAACTCCATTTATTCAACGGATAAAAAGACATCTACCTATCTTTCGGTACAGCTCATTTTTGAAGATATCAATATATCCGATGCTTTCGGATCTTCAACCCTCTCACTGGATGCTTCGGCAATGATAGATCTGGGAAAGAGCGTAGCCACGAATCTTTTGGGAGGCGGATTCGGAGTGAGGACCCAGGTGGAAGGCATCATATCCCTTCTCATGACAAAGCGTACCAGACAGATAATCTTCGTATGGTCGGATATGTTCTTCCATGGAGAGATCCTTTCTGTGGATGCCAATTATACCATGTTTAATAAGACGGGATCTCCCATCAGAGCCACCGTGGATATACAGATACAGCAGACTGCCAGCAATGCCACATTTGCATCCGATAATGCTTATTGGAATGATGCATTTGATGCTGCGTTTACAGCGAAGAATTCGCTGACAGAACTTCTCTAAAGGAGACATTGTATGGATGCCATTTTAAGTAATGCCACAAGCACCTTGCTCGGTACTACCGAGTCGGCCAGGATAAGTTTCAGAGACGATAGAAATGACAGGACCAAAGGCATGAAGCCTGAGAAGTCCTCCCCCGTGGGAGGGGCCGGAGTCATGGGCGGCGCGATATCCAGTGTGGCGAAGGCTTTCGGATCCACCATAGGCGTAAGCGGAGACGGTGTTTATAACAAAGAGATGATAGTGCAGTTTAACCCCAGCACTATCAGGCTTCACAGCCACGTGGGTGATGATGACGCACAGAAATATAATTTCACCAACACCGATACAGGTATCGGACACGGTGCTCTGGCACTTCATGTGGATATGACGGTGAAGCTCATCTTTGACCAGATTGTAAATAATATGGCATTCACACAGGATGCGTTAAATGCCAGTACCAATACCAATGCAGCCATCGCAGCGGTGGCAGATGTGGGAATAAATGCGGCTAAGGATGCCCTCCTTGGAGGGGCCAGGCAGTCCGTTCAGGTGGTCGTGGAAGCCTTCATAGCAGCCCTTAGAAACAATAAGACCAGACGTCTTCGCTTCCAATGGGGCGAGATGTGCTATGAGGGAGTTCTGAACCGTCTGAACACCACATACACCATGTTTGATATTTTAGGCCGCCCCACCAGAGCTGAGGTGGAGATGACCATATATCTGGCAGATCCCAGTATCGACGAGGGAGCAGATAAAAACGACAGTGATAAGGATAACTATTGGAGAAAGGCATATTTTAGAGCCTTTGCAGATGACGGAAGTCTGCTTGATCTTATATAAAACAGGAGAACACTTTTGGCACTCACATATAAGGACTTGTCCGATAAGTACAACGCCTTTCAGGAACCGGTCGTTGAACTTCAGGTAGGGGACAAACTGATAAACTCAAACAAAAAGAATATTGGTATATCAAATCTGGTAGTGGACCTGACCAGCGGATTTGAGGCCTCTCAGTGCACGTACAGCCTGTATAACTGTTATCATCACCCCACAGGCCGTTTTGTATTTGACACTGTAAAGGACTTTTGCCTCATAGGCTCTCCTGTCACACTCAGTATGGGATATGACACCACAGTGAAGAATGTGTTTAAGGGTGTTATCACAAAGGTCACCTTTCACATAGAGGATGCAGATGAACCCCATATCGAAGTGACCTGTATGGATGTAAAAGGCGTGATGATGGCCAGCCAGTATCATAAACAGATGAAGGCCGGTTCATATGCCGAAGTGATAAAGGAAATGTTTAAAAGCGGAGTATACCAGTCACTGCAGAATAGCGGGGTCATAGATGAGGTGAAGATCTCGGATACTCCGGATACGGATAAGACTCCCAATCAGGGCGGTCAGAAACCGGAAACGGATGTCACCATAGAGATGGTGGAAGAAAGCGATTACGAATTTGTAGTGAAAGCAGCAAAGAAATATAATTACGAATTCTTCAGCGTAGGAGGCACAGTAGTCTTTCGTAAAGCGAAAGAGGACACCTCAAAGCTTATAGGGATAAATCCCAGGGCGAAGATCAAGATGATAAATGTGGATTATGATGTGACAGGTCTGGTGGGCAAAATGGAGGTCCGCGGACTGGACATTGATAAGGCCAAACCGCTGTCAGCCACCAGAAAGAACACAAACTCCGTGTCCCTGGGAAGCAAGGCAAAGTCCCTGATAGCGGATTCGGAATATGTGTATGTGGACCCCACCATTCGTTCAAAGGACGAAGCCACCCACAGACTGGATTATCTGATGGAAGATATGACATACAGATACGGCACACTTGAAATGGACATCATCGGTTTGCCGGACCTCATTCCCGGCAGATTCATGGAGCTGGAAGAGATGGGAGCCGGTATTTCGAACAAGTTTTATATATGTAATGTGAGGCACACCATGGATGAAAACGGTGAATTCACCACCAGGGTGACCGGAAAGGCCGCAAAAGCGGGAAGCAGTGAATAATGGCAATATTTGATGTATTCGAAGAAGTAAGCGAAAAAAAGGTATTAAAGACAGACACCGGCGACCAGCGTATATTCGGCGTGATCGTGGGAGAAGTGGTGAAAAACTATCACGAGGATTTCCCGGGAAAGGTGTGTGTATCCATTCATACCAGAAACGCTGAGGAGAACGTGCTGAAATGGGCCAGGCTGGCTATGCCTTCCGGAGGCACTGAATGGGGACACTATTTCCTTCCCGAGATAGGAGACCAGGTGCTGGTGGTATTTGAAGAAGGTGTCATAGACAGACCTTTCATCATAGGCTGCATTCAGAAATCCTCAAATAAATTCCTGAAAAAGAGTGCTCATGAGAAGAATCAGATAAAGCGTATAGTGACCCGCCACGGCAGTACCATAAGATTTGATGATGTGGCAGATGATAACGGCGGAGACGGAGACGGCACCAAGGATGTGATCTCCATATTCACACCGGATGAAGCACACAGGGTCATCATAGATAATGATAAAAAGAAGATAGTCATAGAGGATAAAGAGAAAAACGCATCCATAGAGATGAAGACGGAAAAGGGAGATATCAAGATCCATGCAGCCAGAAAGATCACTCTTGAGGCAGGAGATACGGTATCCATTACCATGAACGGAGAGAACGGAAAACTCACCGTGAAGGCTCAGGACTATTCCGGAGATATGTCCAGCAAGTATACTTTGAACGCCACGGGACCGGTGAAGATCGGGGGAGCCACTTTTACAGCGGAATCACAGGGTATGGCAAAAGTCAGCGCCAACGGCATGACCCAGATTTCCGGAATTCCCATAAAGATAGGCTGATGAAGGAGAGATATAAATGGCTGATAAAGAATTTCTAGGAAAAGGAATGAAATTTCCGCCCCAGGTGAATTCCGCCACAGGCAGATTCGTGACGGTGTCCGAGGAGGAAAGCGTGAAGGAATCCATATATCTGATCCTTATGACGCAGCAGACAGAGCGCCCCTTAAGGCCGGAGTTCGGATCAAATATCATGTCCTATACGTTCATGGATCAGAACCTGACACAGCTCACCATGGTGTCCCGTACCATCAGGGATCAGATAGTCAGACAGGAGCCCAGGATAAATGATGTGCAGATCCGGATGGATTCCGGTAACCAAAATGGCGTCATCTATTTCAATATTGCGTATACTATTACAAGCACTAATACCAGGGACAATCTGGTATTCCCGTTTTATCTGAATCAGACTACAGAAGCAGAAGAAGGAGAACCGGAGGCATATGAGCCTGAAGAAGTGGAAGAAATTGAATCTTGACAGCAGAACTGCACCGGATATAGAGAAAGAAATCTCTAATCTGGCGGACCAGTATGACACTGTCTGGACCCCGGACTACGAAAAGCCTGATATCGGCACTGCCATAGCAAAAGTATTTGCAGGGCAGATGGAAGAAAATATCGGCTATGTGAACGAGGTTCTGGACAGGTATCACACCGAGTTTGTGAACATGCTGGATCTCACACTGCTGCCTGCCAAGCCATCCAGCACCATAGTGGTGATGGAGATGCTGTCCGATACTGTGCCCGGAACTGCGGTGCCGAAGGGCACGAAGCTCATCACAAACGGTGAAGAGCCATATATCTTCGAGACAGATCACAGCCTTTATGTCACAAGCAGCCGTATTAATGCGGTGTTTATGGCAGACGGTGAAGAGGGAACCATCATCCCCCTCTATGGAAACTTCGAGCGTCCCCTCCTTCCGGGAGAGAAGATCCGCGTTAAAGATGACAATGAAGCCGAGGATGAGGACGAGGACATCGATATCGATGAAACCGAAGATATCAGAGAAGAGACCATAAAGCCCTTCACCCTTTTTGGCGAAGACAAAGGAATCGAGCAGAACGTGGCAGCCTTCTATCACAGCACGGTCTTTGATACCGGACGTGAAGACATATTTGTCCGCATAGAAGGAAACGACGAACTGGTGGATGATATAGATAAAGGCGTTTATCAGTTCTTCTACAGAACTAAGAATGCCGGGGTGCTTCCCATGGAACATGTGAAGCTCCTCGAAGATCACACCACATTTGTGCTGAATAAAGAAAAAGAAGAGAATTTCGAAACACTGTATCTGAAGGCAGACGCACCTCCTGCAGTGGCAAAGAGCGTGAAGCGGATCAGCTTTTCATCCAGAGGACGTGCAGACCAGCCTGAGGCCGTAAACAGCGGATCCACAGACTTTAATCCTCTCAAGTTTGAGCCCTTCACACCCACGCTTTCACTCTACGCAGAGTGCTATATAGGACATGACAGATATTTCTCAAAGGCAGGTGCCAGGATCACCATCAAATTCGACCTGCTTTTCGAAGAAAACCGTATATCCCTCACAACAGATGAGGAGACCGGAGAACTGAAGGTCATCAAGAGACGTCCGAATTCCGCACGTAATTCACAGTTTGCGGACTGCTATGCCCAGGAGATCTCCATGGAGTATTTCAACGGAACAGGCTGGAAGAAACTTTCCCTTTCCGATGATCCCCATCTCCTTTTCCTGGAAGACAAGGCTAAAAAGGTGGAACTCACATTTACATGTCCCGATGACTGGGAGCCCACCAGCTATGGTTCTTTTGAAGGCAGAGCCATCCGCCTCGTGCTCTTAAAGTCCGATAACTGCTATGTGCGCCCCGCCACTCATCATTATCCCATCATCCAGGGTATGACCATAGAATACACCTATGAAGAGCATTATGTGGATCCTCAGAAAGTGGAGATGTTTGCCGGAACCAAGAGATTTGATATAACAGATCGTCTCCATACGGAAAAGGGATACACCATCTTAAAGAAGACCGAATATGAGGACGATGCTCTGTATATAGGTATATCAAGACGTATAGATAACGGTCCCGTCAGCATCTTCTTCCAGCTGGAGGATAATAACAGATTCTCGGGTCTTAAGTGCAGATTCGAATATCATGGATATGATGGATGGAGACAGATGAAAGTTCTGGATCATACCAGCGATTTCACCCGTTCCGGTACAGTGATGTTCATGCCTCCCTCCGATATGAAGCAGGTGACCCTGGAAGGCCAGAACTGCTTCTGGATCAGGGTGTTACGTGTAAAGAAAGAGATGCCCGACGAGAACAGACAGACTCTCCCCAGGGTGGAAAACATCTGCCTGAACGCTGTACAGGTGTCAAACGTGGAGACCAGACCGGAGGTAGCTCTCTACATCGAAGAGATCCTTCCGAATATGCGGTTTGCTCTCGGCACCACAAACGTGCTGGATGCTGATGTATGGGTGAATGAGTTCGGTAAATTCTCCAGAGACACCATGCTCTCCATGAAAGCCGACCGGCCGGATGATATAGAGATAGAATATGACATGAGGGGACAGATCACATCCTTCTTCGTGCGCTGGCATGAGACGGATCGCCTGGAGACCTCGGAAGATCCCAGAGTGTATCTTCTGGACAGACTGAATAACGAGTTGATCTTCGGAGACGGAATCCATACATATATCCCCAGGGTGACAGATAACACCGCCATCCATTTCACGGTACGCTGCTGTAACGGCAGTGACGGAAATGTGGACGCCTTAAGCATAGCCGATCCTCTCGGTAACCTGAATTATATCGGGGATATTCGTAACCCCATCAAGGCATACGGTGGCAGTAATATCGAGACACTTGAGAATGCTCTGGAAAGAGGAGCCAGCATTCTTTCCTCCAGAAACAGACTGGTTTCCGTGGATGATTACAGCAGGGCCATCCTTTCATATTCCGATACCATAGACCAGGTATCCTGTATAGTGGGTACCACAGAGGACGGTACGGAAGATGACGGCGAAGTGAGCTTTATCCTTCTTATGAAGGATTTCGAAGAAGGATCCTATGCATTCCACAGAGTCATGTCCGGGATCAAGAAGGATATACTGGACAGATGCGAGCTTACCGTGGTTCCGGAGAAGCTCCATATAGTAGAACCCGTATTTGTTGATATATCCATCAATGTGTGGGTAAACGTAGTATCTATTGATGAGAGTTTCGAGATCCAGAATCTCCTGCAGGAGTGCCTGGAGAGTTATCTGAATCCCTTAGGATACAGTGACTCAAGGGGATGGAAGATAGGCACCGTGCCGAAGAAACCCCAGATCCTCATGAAGCTCAGTATCTTAAAGAGCCGTGCTATAGTGAAGAAATCTGTGATGATAGCTCATTATGCCGATAAGGACGGAGATCATGAAGTGGATCTGGAAGACCTGAAGGTGTCTCCTTTCATGGTATGCAGAAGCGGAAAACATCAGGTACATATTATTTATTAAGAGGTAGCTTAGATGCTGACATACGTAAGTAACGACGGAAAAACCTATGAGGAGAGAATGGTAGAAGCCATCACCAATATTCCTCTCTATACGGATGAATGGACGAACTTTAATCCATCGGATCCGGGTATGACTATCCTGGAGACCCTGACAGGTTTTGAAACCCTGCAGGAAGAGCGGATGGCCGATATTCCGTTTAAAGTGCGCCAGAACCTCCTTAAGCTGGTGGGATTCACAGTCAATAAAGGAAAGAGCGCCAGGCTCCTTCTGTCTGCCGGAAATGTTCGCGCACCATTCACCCTTCCGGCCAATCATAAATTCCGGCTGGGCTCCATGGTGTTTGAAACCAATAAGGACACCCGCATCATGGACAGTCATATCACCGGGATATACGGATACAAGCAGTCTGAAAGTGCGGAGACTGAAGAAGAAAAATATACCGATTTCACATTCCTCATAGACCGTGAGGTTAAGGTTCCTGCCCTCATCTTCGGAGATCATCCGACGAAGGGGGACGCTTTGTATTTTGTGGTAAATAATCTTCCCGATCCCGGTGAGGAGATCACTTTCTTTATCACTATGAGGGAAAGATTTAACCGTAATCCCCTGGACGGAAGGACAGAGAGGCTCTTTGCCGACGTGGTGTGGGAATGCTACACGGAAAAAGGCTGGGAACCCATGGATGCCAGAGATAATACCAATGCATTCATAATGAGCGGAGAAGTGAAACTCTGGATGCCGGATAGTTACGCGGCTGTGTTTACTGATGCTCCCGGCGATGGATATGCCATCCGTGCCAGACTCCTTCAGGCGGATTATGATGTGCGCCCGAAGGTGATCTCTGTGGAGGCCTTTCTTTTCGAAGTGTGGCAGAAGGACACTATCTGTGAATGCCACAGCGAGAGTAAGACCGGCACAGTCACCCTGAACAGTGAGATCATGGAAGATGCCTATGTGGATGTATTCTGCAGGGAAGCAAAAGGCGAATCCTATCATAAATATGAGCACAGACCTGATCCTCACGAAGAGGGACGTTATTACAGAAGCGAGCACACAGGCTACGGCGAAGTGAACTTCCTCTTCGACAAGAGGCTGAGAGGCTACGGTCCGGAGAGAGGACGGGACTGCGTGAAGTTTGTCATATACACAGAGGATGTCATGAGAAAGTATTCTCTGGGACAGGTGCTGGGATATGATAATCAGGAGATCGATCTGCCCTATGACCATGTGGTGGCCCATTCTTTCTGCATCATAGCCAGGAGAAGAGTGGACGGAGAATATCTCTATGATTTCGTTCGCCCCGAGAGAAAAGGCGAAGGTGCATTATACTATCACCTGCTGGAAAACGACGGCAAGATCATAATCGAAGAGGCCGGAAGGTTCATAGGAGCGGAACTCTATCTATGCTCAGTGGCACTCACCAAGGGACCTGACGGAAACATAAGAGAAGGAAACCTGCTTCAGTCCCAGGAAAGAGGAGATCAACTGGACGAGGGCGTGACCTATTATAATCCCGGCCCCGGAACCGGTGGAGCATACAGGGAAAAGCTGGAGTCTGTGCGGCAGAGGTTCATAAAAGACATGGAGAATCCCTACACGGCAGTGACGGAAAGCGACTATGAGAGAGTGGTACTTTCCACTCCCGGCATCTGTCTCCATAAAGCAAAGGCAGAGATGGACGAAGAGAGAAACCTGGTGCGCATCACCGTGAAACAGGGAACTGATGAGAACTTCCCCAGGCTTTCCGAGGTGTATAAGAAGATCATCAAGGAACGTATAGAGGAAAGACGTCTCCTCACCACCAGAGTGGAACTGATACAGCCCGTATATATGCCGGTGAATGTGGCAGGTACCGTATACATAAAGAGCCACTATGATGATGCGGAAAAGATCATAGAAGAGACTATAGCTAATAAGATCGATTATATTAATTCCGATAAGAATTTCGGAGAGATCCTGAAATTCGACGAAGTGTTCCATGCCATCGAAATGCTGGATTGCGTGGAATATGTATATGAATTATCACTCAGACCGAAGTCTGTGAACGGTGCGAAGATGGTGGATGCGGACATACTTCCGGATGCCAACTGTCTGCTCTATCCCGGACAGATACAGGTCGAGACAGTGAACTTCGAGAATTAACGGGAAGGTGGATTTCGGATGGCAGCGATGAACTATACCATAAAGGACAACCGTATAGAACGCTCGTTTTTACAGGGCATGGAACAAAGCGGTGATGTGGGGATCGCTTTTGATGAGAACGAACCCATACACAGAATGTACCTGGACCGTATAGACGGGGCCATGAGCGCAGCGGAATGGGGACGGCTTTCTTTTAACATATCCATGAATGAGACTCAGGTGCTGTATGTATATGTGTCAGCCAGAGACGTGGATACCTGGTATGACGAGAACGGCACATACAGTATCATGGATTATCTGAAGGATCCCGATGTGCCGGATTCGGATAAAAAGCGATTCTTTTCGGATGATAAATCCGAGCGTTATGTAGGAAAAAAAGATATACTGTTATATGGACTTTCCGGCAGATATCTCTTCGTATGCATAGAGGTGCTGGGAGCAGGTGACGGATACCTTAGCCACATCCATATAGACAGAAAAGGCGACAATTTCATGGATGCCTTTCCTGCAGTGTATCGGGAAAGAAACGGATTCTTCCACAGATTTCTTTCCGTATTCTCCAGCCTTTATAACGATCTGGAGCATGAGATCGGCAGACTTCCCGAGCTTCTGGATGCAGACGTGTGTCCCGCAGAGTGTCTGGATATATATGCGGCGTGGCTGGGTATAGATCTTTCGGGAAATTTCCTGACGGATGATTCCAAGAGGAAATTCGTGAAAGAAGCGTATAACCTGAACCGGATGAAAGGCACCAAGGCGTGCCTGCTTCGCGTGATAGAGATAATACTGGACGAAAAAGCCATAATATTAGAAAATAATACTATAAAATCCTATATGGAAAAGGGCGAGATGGAGAACACGGAAATAGTTTCCGGAGGTATATTCGATGTGAATGTGCTGATCCGAAGCCCCTTAAACGACACTGAAAGAAGGCAGCTGCTTTATATACTGGATCAGTTCAAACCCATAAGGTGTAAGCTTCACCTGGTGCAGCTTCGGGATACACCTACTCTGGACGACGAGATCTATCTGGATATGAACGCTGTGGTTTCAGGCGACTACGTGGGTGTCATGGACGACGATATGGCTATATCCGAAGACGTGATACTCGACGAATAAGATAAAAGACTTACAGGAGGAATTATTGAAATGACGCTTAATGAGACAAAGGGAGAGGGCTCGATACAGATCTCCGTAGAAGGACAGGTGGATACTGTAACAGCTCCGGAACTGCAGCAGGCCATTCTGACCGCTTTCCAGAAGACGAAAGAATTGGTGCTGGATCTGCAGGGCGTAGGCTACATGTCATCTGCGGGACTCCGCGCACTCTTACTTGGGCAGAAGACTGCCAGCAGTAAGGGCGGAAAGATGACAGTGATAAATGTACAGCCGGTGGTTATGCAGGTTTTCAATATGTCCGGCTTTGCAAAAGTTCTTAATATCGAATGATCGATTTTGAACATATCAGCAAATCCTATCCGGAATCAAAGACGATAGTCTTTGAAGATTTTTCTGCCAGAGTTAACGACGGTGAATTCGTAGTGGTGACGGGAGAGAGCGGCAGCGGGAAGAGCACTCTCATTAATATGTTACTGCTGGATACCGCCCCTGACAGCGGAAAGATATATGTGGAAGAACGCCCACTGGACAGGATAAAGCCTGAGGACATTCCGGAATATCGGAGAAAGATAGGCGTGATATTTCAGGACTTCAGACTGATCGCTGATAAGACTGTATATGAAAATATTGAGCTGGCACGCATGGCTGTGGGTGCCGGCAGGAAAGACGTATTTTTAAAAATATCTCATGTGCTGAAACTACTCTCTATAGAGAATCTTAAGGGGCGATATCCCGATGAGATCTCCGGAGGGGAACAGCAAAAGGTGTGCCTGGCCAGGGCCATAGTGAACAATCCGAAGATCCTTCTTTGCGATGAGCCCACTGCCAATCTGGATCCGGAATATGCCACAGACCTTTTGAAACTGCTTCGCATCATTAATGCCCAGGGGATCACGGTGCTGGTGGCGTCTCAGGACCCCATAATCACATCATACGAAGGCACCAGACATATCGATCTTTTACCCAGCCGTTCGGGAGTGGATGTGGATGAGATGTATGCAGAAGACTTCGACGCAGACGGAAGAAACTTTAAAGCAATAGGTGTGCTTGACCGTATGGAAGCATTTGTGGAAAAGAATGCTCCCGAATGGGCCAGACACATAGGCGAAGATGATAAGGCGGATGATTTTTGGTCATGAAAGAGCTGAAACTGACAGCCAGTGATGATACGCTTTACACTGTGCTTGAAAACATCAGAAAACTGGTAGCAGATACCAAATGCAGTGAGGATGATCTCACGTCTATTCTGGTATCGGCTGAGGAAATATATGTGAACATTGCCCACTATGCCTATGGTGGAAATCCGGGAGAGGCTGTGGTTCAGATGTGGCTGACCCCGGATAAGAAGCGCTGCTGCCTGACATTTAAGGACAGGGGAATGAAGTATAACCCGCTGGAAAAGGCAGATCCGGACACCACTCTTTCCGGAGAACAGAGAAAGATAGGCGGTCTCGGTGTCTACATGGTAAAGAACATGATGGACAGCGTGTCATATGAGTATAAAGACGGACAGAATATCTTCAGCATGGAGAAGGATATAGAATAGGAATGGCAAACATAAGTCTGACAAGGATCACATCTGAAAATATGGATGCATTTCGTTCTCTTTTTATCGGAAGGCCGGTGAGTCAGGATCTGTCCGTGGGCGCCATTGTGAACGATACTGCTGTGGGGGTGGCTACATACACCACAGATAATGTGATGATGACCCTCCGATATATTTTCGTGGCACCTGAATACAGGAGACAGGGCGTGGCCAGTCTCCTCATTAACCATATAGGACTGAATATGGCGGAGGCGGGAGTGCACGGACTATATGCTGTATGTTCGCCTTCCGAGGAGGATGTGCTGGAGCTTTTAAAATCCACAGGATTTGAAGTCAGCGTGAGTAAGAGAGTGCAGACTCTCCCCATCAGTGTTATAGCAGACTCGGCCACACTGAAGAAAAATAAGCCGAAGATCATGGCAAACCCGGCAAACAGAAGGGTCATTCCCATGACAAAGGCAGATGCCATACTTCCCAGTTCCTCGAAAAAAGCATTTTCAAACAGGTTGGCGGAAGTATCAATTTCAGGAGATATGCTGCTTTCCGGGGATTATGATCCGACACTGAGCTATGTGGTATATGAGGACAGAAGTATTAAATCCCTTGTGCTCTCATCCACTTTTGAAGGATCAACGGATGTGGTGGTGACGCTTTTCGCATCATTCTCCGAGAATCCGGCGGAGCCGGTGGTGCTGCTGTATAACTTTTTTAACGGCTGCGTGGGAAAATACGGAGGAGAGGGAGTGATCACCTTCGTCCCGGTGGACGTGGATATGAGAGACAAACTATGTAAACTCATCGGAGAGGTTCCGGAAGAACTGGAAGCTCTTCAGGCAATAAAAGTACTTAATTAACAAAGGAGGCAAAGATCATGGGTAACGAGACAGATCAGCTTCAGTTGCAAAGACAACAACACGAGATAAAGTTCAAACAGGAAGAACAGCAGACCACTCAGCAGAAAATGAAGGAAGTTCCTTCAGAGCTTCTGGAAGATGCACATGCAGCTGCTGTAGCTCAGACTATGGAAAGAGCTATGAAGGGTGCTCACGGAGAATATCTTCGCAGAGAAGATATACCGGGTATCACAGATATAGCAAACGCTGAGGAACTGGTGAAAAATGGATTCCAGCATATGACCCTTAATGACTCCGACAGAATGAAACAGGAGCAGAAGGTCAGAGAAAGTATGATGTAAATATCTTTTTCGCTTTCTTTTTCTATGTGGTGGGGAGCTGGATATAGATGCCCATGCCCTGACCGCTGGTACTCTTGGCGTAGATGGTTCCGCCGTAGTATTCTACGATGGCTTTCGCCTGGAAGAGACCCAGACCGTTTCCGCTGATGCGGTTTGAACCCTGATAGTTCAGCTCGAAAATGTGCTCGGTCTCTTCAGCAGCAAGTCCTTCGCCGGTATCCTTGCATACCACGAAGATGTCATCGCCTATGGCGGATACTGTGATGATGAGAGAACCGTGGCGATTCATATATTTGATGGAGTTATCCACGATATTTCTGAACAGGACACGGATCATATTTTGATCTGCTTTCACCAGAAGCACTTCATCAGTAGCCGAAATGGAGATATTGAGACCGGCTTTGGCAGCGTCGTCATGGAACTCGCGAGAGACACTGCGGGCCACATCGATGATATTAACGGTGGTGCTTTCGGATCTTTCAGGCAGGAACTGAGGCAGTATGGATGAAGGATCCGGTGTGTCCGACTTCTCCATGGATGCGGCTATAGTATCTGCATTTTCCTTTTCCAGTCTCTTGATCTCATCATTTAGTTCGGTGGATTTATCTTCCAAAGCTGAGATCTCATTCTTAAGAGAAGCTATATTTTCATCTTTTTCACTGATGGTGGCTTTAAGGGATTCGGATTCTTCTTTCCAATCGGCTTTGATATTAACGATGCGTTCGGAGAGTTCTGCTATCTCATCCGGGGATGTGAGTGATTCACGGTAGGTCAGGAAGGCAAAAGCCATGATGGCCAGACTGTGAAGTATAAAACAGATAAGGAATATCCAGGAATCCAGTTTCAGAAACGAAAAAAGTGTTAATAAGTAGAAAACGCCGGAGCATATCAGTGTAATTTTTTGATTTCGATTGAATTCCATTTTGATTCTCCCTTTCAAATGCTATAATGGATTTGAAACCTTGTTTATTATACATATAATTATCTGAGGAAACAAGAAACAATATGAATCTTACAGACAGAATGCTCAAAGGTACTAAAGATTTAGACAAAGAGCAGAAGAGAAAAAAGAATAATGCAATAGTAGAAGAAGACGAAATGGGTTATGCATATATGGACGCTCCCAAGTGGGGATATCTGAATGAGAACAAGGGAGTGTTTGCAAATGATGATGATAATTCCATCAACACCATGAAGAGCGTATTTGACCGCACAGCTGTGTTTCACACCAATTCCGGAGATCAGGGGGAATAGAGGATGTCTTTGAAACCATTTTCCAGTTATGACGAATACATGAAGCATATCTTTGACTGTGTCAACCGGTGTCTGACAGAGTATCTCGAAGATATGAAGACCACTTTTTCAAATGGACAGGGTGGATATAAGAACGTGCTCTATCCGGATCTGGAAGTGGCATCTGATGCTGCCACGGATCAGGTCATGAAATTCGACAGAGATGCGGAAGAAAACGGCGGCGGATCGGACGGATCCGAAGGAGAGGCTGAAGGCGGCGAAGAAGCTGCAGCCGAAGATGCCGGCGGAGCTTCCGATGGCGACGATTTCTTTATGGATGATGAGCTGGCAGATCTGCTGGGAGCTTTCTCACTCACCGATGATGAGGATGATGAAGAAGGATCCGGCGATGATATATTCAGTATCTTTGCCGACGACGGAAATAAGAGCTCCGGCGGAGGAGGAGGTTCCTCATCAAAACCCGCCAGCGCAAACGTGATAAAAGACGTGGCAGAGCGTATCATAAACATACAGGAAAGAGCAGCCGTCACAGTGGAAGAAGGCATAGAGATGCCCTTCTATGAACTTACGAAAAAGATGGGATTCGATCCCTTCACCATATTCTGTTTCACCTGCGGTATCCTTTCATCCACACAGACGGATTATGCAGGCATATTCCAGATAGTAAACGAAAGCGGCGGCCTTTCTTCTCCCACCATAGAGTCGGCCGGACGTCTGTATTACGGAAAGAAATATTCCATCACGGGAGCATACGGCGACATGTCAGTCTGCTTAGAGCAGCTGCTTCCGGTGCTGGATCTTAAAGTGGTGCCTTCCATGCCTTTCTCCACGGTGGTGTCGCCGGATAAGCGTATCATCGACTACCTATTCGGACGAGACAGGATGAAGCTGGATGAGAACTATATCCGCTTCATGAAGATGCTCACCAAAGAAAACGAAGAGCTGGATGAAGTGCTTTGCAACGCAAACGTGCTGGAAGCCATGAAGATCGCCTATAACGACGGCAGCCGTATCTTCTCATATCATGGTGACGAAGGATCCGGACGTAAGTTCTTCGTGCGCCTTTTCTGTAAGGAAAAGGGTCTTCGCGCCATATCCGTAAACTGTAAGAAACTCTTTGTATATGACTATCAATATGTGGAAAAGGCCATCTGGGCAGTGACCAGAGAATGTATCCTCACAGACGGATGCTGCGTGCTTGACGAGCTGCAGTACAGAGATGAAGAAAAAGAGAAATTCTTCGGATACATGGATCTCTTTTTCACAAAACTCACGGAAAAGGGTATCACCGTTTTCGCAAACTCCAAGGAGACCATTAATTTCAAAGAGATCACCAAAGAGCAGATCACACTTCTGGAACTGGCACCGCCGGATATCGACGGACGTGTGGCCTGCTGGAACTATTATTCCAAGGGATACTCCTTCGGAGATGACTGTGATTTCTTCGAGATGGCTACAAAGTTCCTTTTCACTCCCGGTAAGATCAGGGATGCAGTGCATTACGGAAAGTCACTGGCTGTCATGGCACAGACAGAGACCATAGACAGAGCCACACTCTTTAAGAGCTGTAACGCTCAGATGTCATCCGAGCTCTCACAGAAGGCTACGCGAGTTGAAGCAAAGTTCGGTTTCGAAGACATCGTTATGAATGCGGATCAGCGAGAGCAGATCGGGCATGCCATAGAGCAGATGAACCATAAGAAACAGGTCTATGAAGATTGGAACTATATGAAGAAATACCCCTACGGCCGAGGCCTCACGGTGCTTCTCTACGGAGCTCCCGGTACCGGAAAGTCCATGATGGCTCAGGTGCTGGCTCACGAGCTGAACCTGGAGCTCTACCGTGTGGATATCTCCAAGGTTGTGGATAAATACGTCGGTGAAACCGAGAAATCACTTTCCATGATATTCAGAGAGGCCAAGAAGTGTAACGTGGTGCTCTTCTTCGACGAGTGTGATACCATATTTGCAAAGCGTGCCGATGACGGCGGATCGAACCAGGCATCCGCAAATAACAAGACGGCCCTTCTGCTTCAGGAAATGGAAGCATACGACGGTGTGTGCGTGCTGGCCACAAACTACAAGCACAATATCGACCCCGCTTTCTTCCGAAGAATGAAATACATCGTGGAATTCCAGTTCCCCAACGAAGACACCAGAGAAATGCTCTGGAAGACCACTGTGCCGAAGACCACTCCCCTGGGAGAAGATGTAGACTTCAGATTCATCGCTGAGAAGTTCGAGTTTGCAGGTGGTAATATCAAGAACTGCGTGCTGAATGCGGCTTTCCTGGCAGCCGAGGATGAAGAGGCCGGAGGCAAGGTGTGCATGAAGCATTACTTGAAAGCAATACAGTTCGAGTTTGTTAAGGTAGGTCGAGTTTTCACCAGAGCCGATTTTGAACCATATGCCGATATGATTTTTGGAGAGGAAGAAGAGAAGTTCTGATGATAACCACGAAAAAAGCCATTCCCATGCCGGAAGGGATGGAGCATACTCTTAAAAACATGGGCTTTGCCCGGGTGATACCAAAGGATAATGATGTATTCGATCCCTACTTCGATCAGATGAATGATCACTGGACCTGTGCTCTCAGCTTTCTTTGCATGGTGGCCTATGAAGATTTCATCGTTTCCTGGTATAAAAAGACCGGGTCCATGCTGACGATCCTGGAGTGGGATGGTTCCGAAGGAGAACTGGTGGCCCTGCCGTTTATAGGAAGGTATGAACAGAGTGCCGTTGACACAGCATATCAGGAGATTAAGAAAGTATTTGACACTCTGCAGATGCCTTATGTCATTATGGAAATAAGCGAATGGATGATGCCCTACTTTAATGCCCTTCCGGATGCTCCCTGGAAAGAGATCCGGGATAGGGATTATGCCGATTATATCTATACCAGAGAGGACTTCATCTATGGCATGAATAAGCAGGACGACCGTTATCGCTATCGTTATTTCCTTAGAAAGAATAACCATGAAGTACTGGAGCTTAAAAAGGAGCACAAGCAGGAATGTATGGACTTCCTTCATTCCCATTGGTGTCAGGAACACACCTGCGATTACTGCCGCTTCGGATGCATGAAAGACTGTCTGGGAATGGCTATGGATGCCTTTGACGACATTCATATAAAGGGACTTCTCATCCGCGTGGACGGTGAAGCTGCCGGATTTTGCATGGTGACAGTGCGAAATGGCATGATGATATATCAGTTTAAAAATGCCATCAACCGATTGAAAGGAATAAACGAGGTCCTGATCCGCGAGTGTTTTGAAAGATACGGAGCAGATGTGGATCTTGTTAATTATACCGAGGATATGGGTATTGAAAGCCTGCGGGAATATAAATGCAGGATGGCTCCCTATAGTCTCGGTTACAGGATCAGATTGGAGAAGAATTCTTGAAATCTACAGTAAGAACAACAGAAGAAAAGAATTTGAAAGTCGGAGTCATGATAATATCCATCGTGGCATTGGTATTGTTTTTGCTTGGACTCTTATATATATATTCATTTAATAACCTCTGGTTCATGAATCCCACGGCGCCTAAGGCCATAGAAAATGTAGTGTATGCCGCCTCTTCCTCAGACGGAGAAGTGGTTGTCCTGGAGCAGGCGGGCACAAAGTATATCCGTATAGGATCGGATGGCACAATAACACAGATCCTGAAATCATCCGAAGATACATTTGTTTCAGGAAAACGTATGACTATGGACGAGGAAGGCAACTCATATATACATGATGTGCGGGTCAGTCGTGGTGTGCGTGTAGGCTCCGAAGGTATAGTAAAGATATCATCAGACGGCAGAAATATAGAATATCTGGATGACTACGAATATCCCGATAATGATGTTATAAGGGTCAGAATAGTGGGGTTGGTGCCGAAAGAGGATACCGTAAATTATCTGTACAGAACCGAGCAGGGCATACAGCTTAGGGAAGCGGGACGGACGGATGTTATGCTGTTTCCCGTAAAAGACGCAATGAGAAATGTGTGCCAGGCCACGCTGGATCAGGAAAGAGAGATAATGTATTTCACCACCTCTGACGGAAAGGTGAAGAAGTGCGATACGAAGGGAAATGAGGCCACGCTGTATGACGAAGCCGGCACTGATTCTCATTCCACGCCCCGTGACATCAGTTATTCCCCACAGGATAACTGTATATATGTGGCGGACATAGGTCAGAGAGGAGTTCTGAAGATCGACGTCGACACAGGTGATGTAAAACTCATTGAGGATGAGGCGGATTTCTATGACAGAGAGATCGTATATGGTGTCAACGGAGACAATGGCTTCATCGGTGCCACCAGCTACGGTGTCACATATATAAACGATGATGTGCCGGAAACGGTATATGAATATGATCTTTCAATCGGGATCAAAGTGCTATGTGCCATTAACTGGATATGTTTTGCATATGTAGCACTGGCACTGCTTTTTGTCATCGGTTACGGGCTGTATTATTTACTGAAAAAGGCCGGGAAGTATACCAAAGTGATCGTGTTTATAGCAATAGGTGTGGCGGCTTTAAGTGTGCTCATTATAGGCACTTTGATACCGCAGTTTAGGACCATATTGCCGGAAGAAGTGTATCAAAGAGAGAATCTGGCTTCCATACTCACCACAAAACGTATACCGGTGGAGTCTCTTGAAAAACTGGACAGCGCATCGGACTATAACAGTGCGGACTATGAGGCCGTGCGTGAAGCTGTGGAAAGCGTGTTCATGTCTGATACCGAGGAATCGGAAGACCTGTATTGTTCCATATATCGCATAGTGCATGACCAGATCACACAGGTGTATGCACTGGAAGATTCACTTGCCTATTATCCCATGGACTGGGAAGTGGAAGGCAGTGACGAGGAAAGCATACTGAATTCCGGAATAGGAAAGAGATATCAGAACAGATCCAGTGAAGGTAATTTCCTCTTTGTTCTGAACCCCATATTTGACGACGAAGGAAATGCAGTGGCGCTTATCGAAGTCGGTACGGATATGGACAGTCTGGAAAAGGTCATCACCGATTCCATCATAGGCCTTATCATAAACGTGGTGGCTATCATGATGGTGTCTATGATGGTTATAGTGGAACTTCTGTATTTCAATGCAGGAAGAGAGAAATATGCAGAGCAGGGAGGAACAGGCACATTGCCGCCGGAGATCGCCCGAATGGTAGTATTCCTTATCTTTTTCCTGACGAACCTGACAGCAGCTTTCTTTCCGCTGTATGCCATGGACATAGCAAAGACCACATTCACATTTGGCATAGCTCCCGAGGTTATGGCCGCTATACCTATTTCCGCAGAAGTGGTGGCAGGAGCAGTGTTCTCCGTAATGGGCGGCAGAGTCATAAACTTCTTCGGAATAAAGAAGGGCTTGTTTATTTCCACCATTTTCTTCAGTGCAGGTTTTGTGTTCAGAATAATTCCGAATATCTGGATCGTCACTCTCGGAAGTGCGATGCTGGGAGCCGGATGGGGAGTGATCCTGCTTGCCATCAATACTATCCTGGCACAGATGAATGATGAAGATAAGGAACGAGGCTTCACATATTACAGCACCGCGGCCATGAGCGGAATAAACGCAGGCGTGGTGTTCGGTGGTTTCCTGGTACAGTGGATCAGCCACATGGCTGTCTTTGCCATAGTGGCGGCTTTAAGCCTTCTGATGTTTGCTCTGACCCGAAAGTATCTGTCCGCAGAAGACAGTACGGTGGAACAGGAGGAGGTGAAGACAGGAATGTCTGCCATCACCTTTATCCGGAAACCCAGGATCTTCCTGTACTTTATTATGCTGGTGGTACCGGTGCTTATCGGCGGATATTTCCTGAACTATATGTATCCTATCATTGGTTTCGATTATGGACTTTCGGAAACCAATATCGGTTACTCAATGCTGATAAGCGGTGCTTGTGTGCTCATTTTTGCAAATCCGCTGACGGAGCTGTTTTCAAGAAAGAGACTGCAGAAAGCGGGTCTCTTTATATCGGCAGTCATGTATAGCGCCGCGTTTCTGGTGGTTGCACTTATGCAGAATATCCCGGGACTATTAATAGCCATAGTGATCCTGGGAGTGGCGGACAGCTTCGGGCTTCCCCTTCAGACTGTGTATTACACGGAACTTCCGGAGACGGAAGAATACGGATATGATAAGGCTATCGGGTTATACAGCCTGTTTGAAAATGCAGCTCAGTCCATTGGACCTTTTGTGTTCTCATATGTGCTTTTGATCGGAGTACAAAAGGGTCTTATGGTGGTGCTGACAGCTACTCTCATTATGGCACTCATATTCCTGATTTTTGCCAGAGGAAAAAAAGTAAAAACCGGAGGAACCACAAATGAAGCTTAAAATCTCTCTGAAAACAAACATCATGCTGATCATCTCCATGGCTGTGCTGGCTATATCCATGATATCCGGCAGCTATATAGTGTTCAGTAATATGCTGGATGCCACATACCGGGCCAAGGTATCGGAGTCGGCGCATGCATATATCTCAAATATAGATGTGGAAGAGTTAAGGAGCTTGGCAGATCTGGTGCAGACAGAAGAATATCAGGCCATGTGGAGGGAAGCCTGGGATAAGAACGACGAGCAGATGATCGTGGACTATTTGGAAGAGCACGATCTCTATGATGTGTATGAGAGATTAAGCGCTAAGTCGTTCCAGATGGCTGATGATCTGGATGTGGCATACATATATGCTCAGATCTTTATGGGAAAAGAGCAGATGTATGTGACGGATGCGGGAGACGGGATCCTCTATCTGGGATATACAGAACCCACAGATCCGGCATACTGGGATTATGATGACAATGTGACCATTCCCGCGGAAGTGGCCACGGTACCGGAGGGCACATTCTGCTCCGGTGCGGAACCTGTGGTGGATAAAGACGGGGACAATTTCGCCATCGTCAGTGTGGACGTGAACATGAATGATGTGGTGGCAGAACGCCGGGCATTCCTCTATAGGATCATCGGTGTTTCCTGCATCATAATCATTGCAGCCACTTTGATATGCGTGATGCTGGCCCGCAGAATGCTGACAGCTCCTCTGGAGGAACTCTCAAAGAAGACCAAGGTATTCGCCGAGAAAGAAGGAGAATATACAAAGGCAGATGTGATCCATATTGACAATCCATCCAAGGATGAGGTGGGAGATCTCTATGAGGAGATCCGGAACATGCAGGGAAATCTCATCGACTATATGGATAACATAAAGAAGGTGACTGCAGAGAAGGAACGTATCGGCGCAGAGCTCAACGTAGCCACAAAGATCCAGAAGGATATGCTGCCATGCATATTCCCTGCATTCCCTGAGCGTCCGGAGATAGATGTATATGCCACCATGGATCCGGCCAAGGAAGTGGGCGGAGACTTCTATGACTTCTTTATGGTGGATGAAGACCATGTGGCTCTGGTCATCGCAGACGTATCCAGCAAGGGTGTGCCTGCAGCGCTTTTCATGGTCATCGCAAAGACCCTTATAAAGAACCAGACCCAGTATGGGCATAATGTGGCTGAGGTATTTAGCATTGTAAATAACCAGCTTTGCGAAGGAAATGATGAAGGCATGTTTGTGACTGCCTTCACGGCTGTCATAAATGTAAAGACCGGTCACATGGTATATGCAAATGCCGGACATGAACCCTTCCTGTACAGACATGACGGAGAATGGCAGTGGATACGGCCCGAAGCGGGATTCATCCTGGCAGGCCTGCCGGAGTTCCCGTATAAGTCCGCAGAGATGAATCTGTCTCCGGGAGACCGCCTATTCATGTTCACAGATGGTGTGTCTGAGGCCCAGAACATAGAAAACGAGCTCTTCGGCGAGGACCGGATCACAAAGAGTATCATTACTCATGGCGACGGAGAGCTTTCCGGTGTCCCTGTTATGGTGCGTGCGGATATCGATGAATTCGTGGGAGAAGCTCCGCAGTTTGACGACATCACCATGCTGGTATTTGAGTACAGGGGTGTCGAATGAGCTGACAGGCTTAAAAACAACAGAAAGGCATTGGCTTGGTCCAATGCCTTTTTGAGTTCATAGGCAGGATGGGATAATAGGAGAGAATTATGAGCGATAACAAAAGCGATTTAAATGCCTTTCTGAAAAGTGAGACAGAAAAATGGGACGGCATCATGGTGTCTGTGAAGGCAAGCATCCCGGAGCGCATGCTCATAAAAAAGGTGTCTATAGAAAAGCTGCATCCGAATCCGGATGATGAATTCTGCTGGCCGTCCATAGGACCGAATTTCAGCATCATATCCGATTATGAGGCCAGATACCAGCGCTACGGCACCATGAAAAAGCCGGATGAGATAGTGGAAGAGCCTATTATGGTGGAAAAAGTGTATCCCGACGGATACAGGATATTAAACGGACACCACAGGTGGGCAGCCTACAGACGGATAGGTGTGAAGAAGATCGGGGTCTCCATAGTGAACCTGACCCAGGCCACTGATATCGAGAATATGCTGAAGTCATCAAAGCATGATAAGCTCATCACTATGGATCTGGATGAGGTGATATTCTGCCAGAACGAGAATGAGCCTGCGGAAAAGGCGCTGCCCTTCCCCTTTAACAGGATGTATAAGGAGAGGCTGCATCTGGGCGTACCCGGATTTCTGCATGAAGCATCAAAGCACGGATATGATATATGGGTGTATACTGCGAAGTATTATTCACTGGAATATATCAGAGCCTATCTGAAGAAGTATTCCATAAAGGTGGATGGCATCATCACGGGTACCGCCAGGAAGATGAAGGATGCGGAAGCAGCAAAGAAGAAGACTGCAGAGTTGCTGGAAAACACCTATAAAGAGACCATCCATGTGGACAGGAAAGTGGTCATGAGGACTTTCTCCGATTCTGCTGAGTTTGAGGATTATGAACTCACGGGACCCGATACGGAATGGTCCAGAGAGGTTATGAATATAATCAGGGGATTTAACGGAAATGAAGAAGATCAGTGAGAAAATGAGGGTGTCATTCGACCTGGACGAGGTGCTCTTCGTTTCTCCGAAAACCCATAAGACGGAGCCTGACCTCATTTTTCCCCTTAATAAGATATTTAAAGAAAGACTTAGATATGGCACACCTGACCTCATAAACAGTCTGCAGAAGATGGATTATGAGGTATGGGTCTATACCTCTTCATTCAGATCCGAGAGATATATCAGATGTCTTTTCAGGTGCTATGGTGTGAAGTTTGACGGCATAGTAAACGGCACCAGGCATCAGAAAGAAGTGCAGAAGGGACATAAAGACACACTACCACAAAAGCTTCCCAGCCATTACAGGATATCTCTTCATATAGACGATGAATCCATAGTCTGCACCATGGGAAGGCAGTTTGGTTATAACGTGTATCAACTGGAAGCCCAGGACGATGACTGGAAGGAAAAAATCATAGCAAGAGCCGAAGAAATAAGGAAAAGGGAGTTCTGATGGAAGATAACAGCAGAGAAGCCATAAATTTAAGACGCAGCCTGAATAATTTGACTATGAGCGGCCTTGCCATGATAATTCTCGGTATCTGGACTGCGGTTCAGGCTGTGGTGAGAGCGCTATTATCCAGAGAACAAGTGGTGAACTTTATAGGGTTTTCTGCGGAAGATACCGGTCTCACCCAGCAGCAGACGGATGATCTGGCTTATATAGTATTTCTTTTGGCCTTTTCATTTGTATTTGTGGTCATTTTCCTGATCCATGTGTATATAGGCTTAAATGCTGTAAGAGAAGGAAGAGGAAAGGCCAGAAGGAAAAAGAAACTGTATCTTATCATAGCGGCCCTAATCGCTCTTTCAAATATCACAGGCCATATTCCGGTAGGAGAGGCAGAGGGCGTGACCATGGAAGAGGCCCCTGAGGAAGAGACGGATCTGGGGGATATGAATGAAAACAAGGTAATCACTTTTGTGATGGACCTCACCGTCACTCTGGCCTGCATAGATATGCTCTATGCAGCAGGCCGATCCCGTATGCTTAAAAAGAAAATAGAGAGGGAGGCTGAGGGGTAGGCTATGCAAAAGGATTTTCACTATTATGCCACATATGCCGCAGCCTTTCTGGCAGGGTATGACCATGAGGACAGCCTCCGTATAGCATACTGTGCCCAGTTTGTGGATGAATGCTCAGCATCCCTTTTAAGAAAGCTGAAGGCTCCCCGCATAGCGGCCACCACCCAGCTCCAGCTGGAGCTTATGGATGCAAATTCCGATATCTTAAGCCTTCAGGATATCACCAGGATATGGGCTTCTTTTCATTTCCTGCCAAGGGATCTTTATGCGGTGCGAGGCGGATGCACCAGGCACTATCGCAGTAAATTCAGGCTGATCTGCGGACCGAACGGGGACATGATAAAACGTACCGTGGAGCTTTCAAGGAATAAGGGCGCAGAAGCAACAGGGATCGCCATGCATGTGCTGGCGGATACCTGGGCTCATGCAAATTTCGCCGGCACCCCGTCTCTTGCCATAAATAACACCGACTATCATTTCTACGAGATCTTTCCCGACGGATCCGAGAAACTCATACGCTTTAACCATAATCCCATATCAAAGGACGACCTGGAAAAAAGCGCCTATACCAACAGTCTCTATCAGTCTAACGAGAATTCAATAATGAATCTGGGACATGGCCGGGCAGGACATCTGCCGGACTACAGTTTTTGTAAATTTAAATATCTTCCTGCATGGGGAGGGTATAAGGAACTGGTGAAGGATAATCCTTCGGACTATAACCACGCATTCAGGCAGATGGTATATGCCATGAGATATCTGAGAGGAGAAGAAAAGTCCTTTTATGTGGGCATATATGATAAGACAGCAGTGCAGGATCATGAGGAAGAGATAGATTCCATCATCCGTAAGCGCCGTACAGATGCGGAGGCGGACTGGAAAGCCTTCGGAGAGAAACTGTCCGGACGGGAGATACCGGATTATGACATAAATGCTTTCCAGCAGGAATATATGGATGCAGCGGAAGAAGAAAAGGATAACACTGTGCTGGGGAGATTTATAAATGCGGCCATAGCCCAAAAGAGCATGGTCACAAGCTGCATATACAGATCAAAGAATATGCTGGCGGGCTACACCATAGACCCCAGACCCACAGAGCAGATCAAGGCCTTCTTAAAATCTGCGAAGATAGGAGGTGAAGATCTATGAGTAAAACACAGAGGATCAGTTCGTTTTTCACAGGCCTTCTTATGATGGCTGCGGCAGTCTTCATGACAGTGTACCCTGAGGAGGGATACATTCTCATCATAGTGATCCTTAGTCTCGGACTCATGATAAGAGGAATCCGGAGCATCATCTACTATATCACTATGGGAATACATATGGTGGGGGGCAGGAGATCACTTTATAGCGGGATACTCATTCTGGATCTGGGCCTTTTCACAGCAAACTTAAGCGATGTGCCGCGGATTTATGTGCTTCTCTATCTCCTGGGAATACATCTTTTCTCAGGGCTTGTGGATATGCTGAATGCCATGGATGAACGAAAACTGGGAGCCGGGCACTGGAGATTGAAACTCAGTAGCGGCATAGTGAACATATTCATAGGCTTAAGCTGCCTCATATTCATAAGATATGCAAATTCGGTAGTATATATATATTGCCTGGGGCTTTTCTATAACGGCATCATGAAGATGGTGGACGCCTTCAGAAAGACCTCCATGGTCTATATCCAATAAGAAAAAAATCGGGCTATATGTTGCGGTGTTGTTGCAGAATTATGGTATAATGAGAATGTTGTAAATTAGGGTCAGTGTACCAAAAAGGAGAACAGTTTTGAGAACAGAGATTTACACCCTGGACAAGAACGACCTGGAGACACTTAGAGGAATAGTACCCGATTATGTGGTGGACAGGGCAGACGTAAAAGGTTATTTCACACTGGGCGCCGTGAAGAAAGGCAACGAAGATGAAGGGATCCTGGGAGTGGCGCAGTTTTACGTGAATATCACTCCGAAGGGAGAGTGCTTTGCAGAGATCATCTACGTGTTTGTGGAAGAAGAATACAGACGCCAGGGAATGGGAACAAAGCTGGTGGAACGTATATCCAGAGTTCTCAAAAAGAGCAGCATAAATACAGCCACCTTCATTATTCCGGAGCCCATAGACGGCAGACTGGAATATGAAGTCTCGGCAAAAGAGATAGCGGCCTTCTTCAAAGAATGCGGATATACGAACGCTAAGGAAGAAAGAGACCTGCTCATCACCACACAGGGCGAGATAGTAACAGATCTTAAAGACAGAAAAGTGCTCCGTTTCCTCAGTCTGATAGGAAAATAATATCGCCATCCTGCAGTTTTAAACGTAAAAATGACTAAGAGGATGTTTTTGATCTGATCAAAAGGAGAAAAGTATGAGCAGTAATTTTGATGAAGCTTTAGTCCAACAACAACAGCAGATGCAGCAGCAGATGACTCTTACTGTCACAGAGGAAGAGCAGAATCGCCAGCTGGAAGAGAATAAAGAACTGAACGAGCAAAGGGAGGACCGGATAGAGATATCCCGGACCTCTATGGCATCGTTTATGGAATCTGCGAAGAAGAATCAGGTGGTGGCGGACGAGGCGGCATCCGGAATGGCTGTGACCACCCATAAATCAAAGAGCGCCACAAAGAAGGGCCTTTTTGCAAAGATCAAGGGATGGTTCCGGGAAAAGATCAGGACAAATAAGATAGATAAAAAGAAGGCGGATCCCACGGGATTTCGTGATTTCGGGAACAAGACCATGGATCTTCATGACAACATCCAGGACCTGATGAAGAGACGGGCCATTGCCCAAAAAGACTACAAGGAAAGTGAAGGGGAGGACTGTTCAAAGCTGGGACTGGATGGACGCGTCTTTGATACATATATGCAGACATATAATGTGAAAAAAGACGGTACTCCCGCCACAGCAGAAGACCGTGCAAAGAAAAAGAAAAATATAGAAGATTGGAAAATATTAACCAGTTATACATATGACCAGAAGAAAATAGATATGTTGGATGGCATAGTAAATGAGCTCCTGGGTATGGAACTTTCGCTTAAAATGACAGACCTTAGCTGGATCAGCAGCCATGTGGAAGAATACAGGTTGGCCATAGATAAGCTTTGCTATTTTCAGAACCTGTCCCAGAGTGAAATGAACATGAAATATTTTGAGAGCCTGGATCCGAGTATAATGGAGATATTAAATGCCAAGCAGGATATGGCGTCGGATCTGGCGGGTATAGTATCTGCTTTAAGCACTAATTACTGGGGAGTGTCCGTAGGAAAAAGCGGAGAATATATGACATATGTAAATGGCGGGACAATGGACGATGACATGGTGCAGGGCATACTGGATGGACACACAGCCAGGTTTAAAGAGAATGCTGCTAAGGTTGCCGGTCTCGGCAATGGCCTGAAACCTGTAAAGACAGATGCATCGGAGGTATAAGCATTGGCAAAGATAAAGGTGGAAGTGGGACTGGTAGACAGAAAAGACCGGGAACCCTTTATGAATTTCGTAACAGAAAGCGGTAAAGAAGCCTTAAACGCAGGTGCTGTCATGCTGGGAGCGGTGACAGGAAAAGTGGCTATCGGTGCTCTGGTGGGATATATAGATCCGGATGGGTGCTTTATGATAGAGAGCCTATATGTGTCGCCGGACTATAGAAAGAAGGGGGCGGGAGCTGCCCTTGTCGGCCGCTTAAAAGAGATAATGGACGAGACAGACGGCGCAGTGTACAGCCGTATAGGCTACTGTGAATATGATAAGGATACCGAGGCCCTCACAGCCTTCCTTAAGGCAGTGGGATATAAGAGCAAGGACAGGGGAGACAGGCTCTATGAGATCAGCATAGCGGATCTTGAGGATGATAAGCTCTTCCCGAAGAAATATCAGAACCGTAACATGAAGACATTTGCGGAGCTTACGGACAGAGAGCTTAAAAGACTGGCTGTGGCTTCCAGAGAAAGATATCGCGATCAGCCGGAAGAGGGCTTCATATCTCCCCATGTGGACCGTGAACTTTCATATGTCTATGAGAGAAAAGGCATAATAAGCGCATATCTGGTATGCGATGATACGGAGGATAAAGAGGTTACCGTATCTGCTGTATATGCACCAAACGCCAGACAGATGTCGGCGCTGCTTCGGGGCTTTGCGGCAGGTGTCAGGAAAAAATATAAAGCGAAAAAGACGAAGGTTTTCATACCCACCACCACACCCGTATATGACGGTCCCTTTGAGGCCATATTCCCGGGAGTGAAGAACATAGAGAGGAATTACGAAAGAATTTGAATCCGAGCACGCTGTATTTCAAAGAAGAGAAAGAAGGAATGCCATACACATCCGTAACGGAATACATGACGGATGTTTTCCTTATGCTGGATCTTTTACTGGAAGGCGTGATATCGGAAAGAGATCTTCGGATAAGTTATGACGACTGGCATGTGCGGGGACTCCGCATCACCGAAGAAGAGATAGATTCATACTTAGAGACCATACCGGTGGAACGTCCGGAGGACACTAAAGTGGATTATATGCTGCCGGAAATGGAGGACGCATACCGGCATATACGCTCCAGAGAGGATGCCACAAAAGACATAGAACTGCCCTTAAGAAAGATCACAGACACCTTTGATATGTCCATGGAGGAGCTAATAGTGCTGCTTATGGCGGCATCTCCCGGATATGACATCAAGTATCTTCGGATATATAACTATCTGCAGAAAGACGGCATGGGAAAGCTCCCGGATATCGGAGTGGTG
Organism: Lachnospiraceae bacterium; assembly: GCA_024688505.1. Lineage (GTDB taxonomy): Bacteria > Bacillota > Clostridia > Lachnospirales > Lachnospiraceae > FD2005. The sequence continues at coordinate 15,103 of JAILDZ010000097.1, read as the reverse complement.
AGTACTGTGCTTCATATGCTCTATGACTACGATATAGGCCGCACCGAAAGGCTTCTTTCTCCGGAAAGAAACTTAAGCAAGTATCTTATCAGAATAGATATGAACGGTGATACAGGTCTTCACTACACTTTAGGCATCAGCGACACATTATACAGATATCTGGTGGGAGAGGAAGACCATCTTCCTGCGCCCTTAAGAGAAATAGAGGAAAATAAAGAATTATCCGGAGGAGCCTTTTTTAAAGGCTTCTTATCGGATTTTTCTTTAAAGAGAGATAAAAAGAAAAACCATGCGCCCTGCTATATAGAAAGCAGCGACCGTGAAGACGTGCGGTATGTGCTCCTTATGGCAGCGAAAAAAGAAAAGACCGGCATATACGAGATAGATATCACGGATGTGCTGGGGGGACAGAAGAACCTTAAGGATGTGGCGCTTTTCCTAAGGCTCCATAAGGGGGCTCTGCTCATATCCACAGGGGATCACAGGGATGATGCCAAGGGACTGTCGGAAGAACGGATCATGCTTTCACATGTGGTGAATTATCTTTTAGACCATCTTACGGATACATCCGTATATATATGTGGAGAGGACAGATATCCGAGGCTGGATCTCCCCGCAAAGAATTCGCCATCCATACTGCACCTGCCCCTTCCGGACGTGATGGAAAGGGAGGCTATATGGGAGCACATGCTTAAGAAACTGGATCTTTCCATGGATGCCTCCGTGGATATATTTGATATAGCGGATTGCCACGAGATATCCTTCGGACAGATACAGCGCATCATGCTCCAGGCGAAGCACACACTGGACAGAAAAGGAGAGAAGACCCTGTCCAGGACATTGCTGCAGGACCTGTTGTTCAGGCTTAATACATCAAATTTTGATTATCTGGCCACAGAAGTGAATGCGCATTACACCTGGGAAGATATATATCTGGAGGATGCCCAGAAGAAGAGGCTGAAGGCAGCCTGCGACAGATTCCGTCTCAGAAACCGTGTGGGAGCCGAGTGGGGCATCAATAAAAAGAATGCATACGGAAACGCCGTGATCCTTCTCATGTATGGCCCTCCGGGCACAGGAAAGACCATGGCTGCCCAGGCTATAGCAAATGAAGTTATGACACCCCTGTACCGCGTGGACGTGTCACAGATATTCTCCAAATACATAGGAGAAACCCAGAAGAACCTTTCCAGGATATTTGACGAAGCACAGAAGAGAAGTGTGGTGCTCTTTTTCGACGAGGCGGATGCGCTTTTTACCAAGAGGACAGAGATAAAGGATTCACATGATAAATACGCGAACTCCGACACCAGCTTCCTGCTTCAGAAAGTGGAGGAATATAACGGCATCTCCATCCTGGCCACCAATAACTATCAGAGCTTCGATCCGGCATTTATGAGACGACTCACTTATGTAGTGCATTTCGAGAGACCGGATGAAGACACCAGACTGAAGATGTGGAGCCATATGCTTCCGGAAGAAGTGCCCATGGACGTGAGTGTGGACTTCGAATGGTTGGCCGGCCATTTCACAGATCTTTCCGGCAGCAATATCAAATCCATCCTTCTCACCGCTGCCTATTTCGCAGGAGCGGATAAGCGGAAGGTGCATATGAAAGACATTATACTGGCCACCAGATACGAGTTTGAAAAACTGGGACGATTGATAGATTCCGATGAATTCGGACAGTATGCGCTGTACATGCAAGAGTGAGGGCCCATTATGAGTTCATTTTTATTAGACGAAGAATTTTTAAAAAATGAAGATATGGACAGGGAAGAGATGGAAGAGCTCATGGGGCCGAATTTCGACGACTTCAAGGCAGGGCTTGGCCAAAAGACCGGCTTCGATTCCGATGCTCCCTCCGAGAGTCTGCCAAAAGGCTTTGAGATGGTGGATGAGGATGAGATCCTGACAGGAGACCTTATGGAAGGTGTGAGCCAGGAAGACGTGGAGAGCATGGAGACAGAGATCAATCCTGCCAATCCCAATCAGCCTGTGGATGATGAGCTGGATACAGTGGGCAGGTATCTGGAAGAAAACCAGGATGAATATGAAGACTATCTGGACGCTGTCAGACAGGGTGAGAGGATGCTGAAAAGGTTTGGCGGCCGTATGGACAGGGACACGGTAGAGCTGCAGAGAAATGTAGATCGTGCCAAATCCAAAGTAACCACTTATCAGACCATGATGGCCTATAAGAAAAAGCTGGAAAAGGGCGAAGTGGAAAAGCCTGTGGGAATTAAACCCTCGGATCTTACGGAATCGGATGACCAGATGCTTCAGCTTCAGCAGCACCTGGAAGGCGCTTTTAACATGAAGGCCGTAAAGGATAAGGTGGATGCACAGCTGGAACCTTACGGCAAGGAAACCCTGGCGCAGATGAAGTTTTATAAACCTGAAGCAGATCAGGAACTGATAGAGCCGGTGCAAAGAGAAGCGCAGGATTCCATGAAGCCCCAGGTGAAACAGTCCAGGCTGGAAGGAAACTATTCTTTCATCCGTACCTTTAACAGCGAAAAGGATATCACCAAAAAGAAGAACAGCAAGGACGGTCTCATGGATGCCGTCACCGACAGCACCCGGGACTATGTCACCAAAATGGATAATATCAAGACAGAAGGCGGAGCCATAGACGAGGATGCCGTCACAGAGCTTGTGAACACCGATGGAAATCAGGTGATAAAGGCATGCGGCGATTATATAGCCGCAAAGAACCCCATACTTCCCTGGGGCATCGGTAAGAGAAGAAAAAAACTGGTGGTAAAGCTGAAGGAAGAAATGGAAAAGCTGAACCCCACGATAGAAAAAAATGTATATGGATATCTGGGCAGGGATCGCGGTCTGGACAACGTGGAGCAAAGAGACGTACAGGATTCAAAGAAGAGCTCCGAAGACATCCTCACAGGACTCATAATAAAGGATGAAGGCGAGAGTCTTTCCATAGATGAGATCCTTATGATGATATCAAACGGCCTCGGCGGAGTGATAGATCAGGCAAGGGCAGATGCCTTTCGCGTAAAGAACAGAAATCACTTCACAAATCAGACCGGAGATCAGGGAAAAGATGCCGACCGTGAGAAGAAACAGAAGGAACAGCGCCCCTTGAAGGATGAGGAGCAGGCGGATGAGAAGAGGAAGAAGACCATGGAGTCCAATCCCACCACCACCAATTCATCCCTCATGGTGTCTCCTTCTGATAAACAGAATCAGAACAAATTCTATACTCTGGCACAGAGGATGGGTGTCAGCGATGCCATGCCGGTGGAATTCGATCAGGAAACCGACGAGATGAAGGAAAAGAGTATTCTTCATATGCAGGACTATGACGAGATCACAGACGGCAGACGTATGGACGAGATACCGATGACGCCGGAAGCGAAGACTCAGCTGGCTCTGGTGAAGACTCTGGGATTTATCGTTGGCGTGCCGAACTGGGATAATCTGGTGGCTCCGGAGAATCTGCTCTATGAGCAGGATGATACAGGTCAGGGCATCAAATCCATCATGATCCAGCAGCTGCCGGAGATGGGAGTGGATATCGGAAAGATGACCAGGCAGGATGCGGAGAAATTTGTGAAGCAGTTCGACAATGAGGATGCGAAATCCATGTCGACGGTGGAAAGAATGCTTAAGAATCCAAAGGTCATGAAGGGACTGGGAGATATACTGGGTGTCAGCACGGAGAGGCTGGTGCAGAGGATAAAGCTTATGATCATGTGTATCAGTCTTTACCGCACCGTAGGATCCCTCACACCTATTCCTGAGAGTATGTTTGATCAGTGATGAAAAGGTCACAGGATGAAAAAAGAAGAGATCAATTACGACTTTTTAAATGAATACTTTCCCGAAATAACGGAAGAACCCTTTTTCGATCCGGAAGAAGAGAAAGAGTATTTTTTCCGTTTTGTAGACATGCTCTGCATACTTGCGGTGTTTCAGAATGAAGAGGCCCCGGAAGATGCCATAGACAGGATAGGAAGCATGCTGCCTCCGGATTCTCTGATATCGGCACTGGAACCCCATAAGAGAACCGCTTTCCCGAAGTGGAGTGATATACGCAGTATTTTTATGAAACTGGCCATAAAGAGCGGGGAATCCGATGATATGCCCCTTTCCGCCCTTATGAATTCGGGAGAACTTTCTCCGCTGGAATTTCTGGCAGTGCTTTTTTCATATGCAGCATCGGAAAACATGAAATACGGTCAGATATATTCCATACTGATGGGCATCCGTGACAGGACCACCTTCCCCAGTGCCGGCTTCATAAGCGACATGGGGCGGTTTTTCATGACGGATAATGAATACAGCATTAACAGTATCTGCAACAGGGATTCTTTCTTTAACCTCCTTCTGGTGGCAAATAAGGACGAGATCTATGATGCGGAGCGCACCATACATTTGAAACCCTCCGTTCTTCGGTTCCTGCGGGGGCAGGGCGCCGAGCTGGGAGATCTGGGGCTTATCGCATCATATGTGGAAGCTCCGTCTGCAGCCTTCATATGCCACGAAAAAGAGTTGAAGGAACTGGAATACGTATATGCCACCATGCAGGCACTGGAAACTCAGGGCGTCATAGAACTGAGCGGAGAGCCGGGCAGCGGCAAAAGATTCTTAGTTAGCCTGACAGCACAGAAAAACCTGGAGAATATGCTCTCCGTGGATCTTCGAAAACTGTTTGCACTCTCTCCCGAGATGCAGCACAGGCTGTGTGAGGAGATTGTCCTCCATTCGGCCATCGGTAATGCTGTGATATATCTCTACGGAGTGGAGGAAAAGGGCGAGACCATGGCTGCCACCATAAGGACAGTAGCAGCCCTCCAAAAGAAGATAGCAGTGCTTTTTATAGGCACGGACCGTCCCCTTTCGGACAAGGTGGGAGAATCATTTGCCGGCAGTCTTTTTAGGCTGACGATCCCGGAAACGGACAGTGCTGCGCAGCAGAGTCTGTGGGAGGAAGCGCTAAGCCGGAATAACGCAGAGCTTTCAGAGGATGTGTCTCTCCAGGAAGTGGTATCCAAATACACCATGAACCCGGGCAGGATCTTCGAAGCAGTCACAAATACCGTGGCAGTGTCTGAGGCAAAAGATGAAGGATTCATCATCGAAAAGCTGGCACTGGAGGAACAGATCAGACGTATCTGCTCCACTCAGTTCGGGGAAAATGCAGTCCGCTTAAAGAGTGCATTCACCTGGGATGACCTGGTGGTGGAGCCGGAAAGCAGGGAATATCTGAAGATGGCCTGTGACCGGATCATATATAAATCAAAAGTGAATGAAGAATTCGGTTTCGGAAAGAAGCTGCCCTATGGCAGAGGGGTGTCCATAGTCCTCTACGGACCTCCCGGTACAGGAAAGACCATGGCTGCACAGGTGCTTTCAAACGAGCTGGGACTTGATATGTACAGGATAGACCTGTCACAGATCAGCAGTAAATATATAGGTGAGACAGAGAAGAATCTGGGATCCGTGTTTGATGCGGCGAAGAATTCAAATGCCATTCTCTTCTTTGATGAGGCAGATTCCCTCTTTGCAAAGCGTACAGAGGTTACCAGCTCCAATGATAAACATGCCAATGCGGAGACTGCATATCTCCTTCAGAAGATAGAGGAATACAGCGGAGTATCCATACTCGCCACCAATAATATGGCTAATTTTGACGCTGCGTTTAAGCGCAGGATGACATACATGATCCCCATAGGCATACCTGATGAAGCTACCAGGTGTGACCTGTGGAAAAAATCATTCCCGAAGGAAGCACCCCTGGATGAGAGTGTGGACTTTTCCATTCTTTCAAAGGCAGTGGAACTGTCGGGATCAAACATCAAATCCTCGGCCATTGCGGCAGCATACAGAGCAGCCGCAAAAGGCAGAAAGATCACTATGGAAGACATCGCCGAAGCTGTGGATATGGAGTGCAGGAAGATAGGCAGGATGGGTGCGAAGAATGAGATCCTGCAGGCAGTGGTGATGAGTAACGCTGAGGAAGAACAGTAAGGCACAGGACCGGAGGTATCGATATGGCAGAGTCATATTTGGGCGGAGCATATAGTGAAGTCTATGCTCATGAATCCTGGGAAGAAACAGCAGAAAAGTACGAACAGGTCTTTGGAACCAAGCTCTACGACGTGGAGGCTGCCAGAATGGCAGGACATGATGCTCTCTCTAAGGTGAGCAAGCTTATTGTGCGCTATAACAGGCTGCAGGATATGAAACAGAGCGAGGCCATGGCCACTGTGGGCGATACCATGATCGCCGAGCAAAGCAGAGTAAAATCCTTAAAATATATCGACCAGAAAAGAGAGGAACTGGAAAAACTGGAGGCTGCAGGTACACTCAGTGCGCCGGACAGCGAGAAAAAGAAAAAAGAACTGGATGAGGCTGTGGAAAAGGCAAACCGCAGATATGAGGAAGAGGTGGCAAAGATCAACAGGAGATCAGCCATAGACAGGACCGCATTTGCCAAAACCCAGCTGGACAGAGATGATGACGGAGCTATCCTGGCCACCACCATGCTGGGCGGGAGAGGTATGTCCGCAGGTCTCGGATACACATTAAGCCGAAACGGAGATGATATGGATGTCCGCCGTGGCGGCGCATATGTGCGAGATGTGATAAAAGGCGCAAACGGCACCTCATTCCTGGATCAGATGGCTATACTCGATAATGCCGTAAATAACGGAGTGATAAATCTTAAGGGCAACGGAGATGTGAAGGTGGACCCCACAAAAGGCAGGTCTCAGGAGGGCGCCACAGAGAGCCTGAGAGAAATAATAGAAAATCTTACCGAAGCCGATCTTCGGCTTATGAATACCGGTGATGAAGCGGAAATAATTGATTTCAGCGGTGAATATCATGGAAAACCTGATGACATTGAGTTTGACTTTGCCACTCGTGATAAGCTGAAAAATGACAAAACTCTGGATGATATGCTGGGAGCGAAACAGGGTCCCATGAACGTGGCTTTTGTAGAAAACGGAAGGCTTGCCACAGGTGAATCCATAGGAAGAGCAAACGGAGTATATGACGAAAAGAGTACTTTTGGAGAAAATCCCAAGGGTATTCATAAAAAGAAGATGAAACCCGGCTTTTTCGGTAAGATCTGGAGTGGCTTAAGGGCCACTAAAACTCCGGAGGATGAGGAGAGGAACTTTGCCAGCAAGACTGTGAGACGAATGGGAAGGACTCTCGTAGCCGGGCGTTCACGTGCCAGCAGAGCTGAGATGGAAGATGCCAGATATCAGGCATGGCTTTCCCGGGCCAAGCAAAAAAGGCAGCTTGAAGAAAGCAAGGAATATCATCCCGATATGGAAAAAGATACGGGAGCAAAAGCTGCGGAAAAATCAGACCGCTTTAAGCTGCCAAGCAGGGCTGAGACTGTGAAAAAGGATGATAACGGTTTCACAAAGAAGATGGATAAGACTCTGGTGGCAGAAGGCGAAGGAGAGAATCAGGTAATAAAAGAGGCCTTCAGAGAGAGCTCCAGACCGGCAGCGGCAAAGCACATGATGAATGTGTATAAACTGCTGGGAGCGAAGGACGGGGACCTTCTTAATTTCAGAATGGCATTGCTTTCCTATAATCTGATCACAAAGCAGCGGACCATGTATGATGTGATGAAACAGAGCGAGGATGCAGGTGTGAAGGGCACTGAAGACATGACAGAGCCCGCTACCATGTATACCACTGTGAATCCGCCCGGAAAGGCCGGGGTCAAGAGCCTCCTGGCCGGATATGAATTCCCCCATGAGACCGTCTTTGCAAAGATGGTACAGGAAATGCAGGAAGCCCAGGTAGCTGCAGGAGCGGATATTACCGGCCCGAAGGCAGAGGGCAGAAAAGGACAGATGCTGGCAGGCCGTCTCCTTGCAAAGGATATGGGCCTTCAGAAGTTTGCGGCTCTTCAGATGACGGGTAGAGATGGAAACATCAGGAACATAGTGACTCTTGATAATTTCAGGCAGTATTCACACCTGATCGAGCCCACTTTATTTGCAGAAATGAAGCCGATGGGCGATGAGAGGGATGACTTGATTAAGATCATCCACATGTATGATTTGGAGGATAGTCTTAATAAGCTGACAGAGCAGGAAGGAAAACGCCTGGAAGCCATAGCTGTGATCAGAGCTACTGAAAAAGAGCTTAAATTTACAGAGAAGCCGGAGAAGATAGAGGAGCTGCAAACAGAGCTGGCTCTGAAGAAAAGCTATATAGAAAGCCTGCCTCCGAAACCCAAGTGCAGGAAACAGATAAGAGATCTGACTGAGGAGATCGAAGGCATACGTGGTGAAGTCCCCGGACCTATAAATGAACGCTCTGCAGTACAGGACAGACTGAATGAAGTCACTAAATCTTTGACTGAAAAGATCCCTCTCATCAATGCATATATTGATATCCAAAGAGAAGGACAGCTTAAGGTGGGCTATGGCGGATCCACTCCGGATACACAGAAAGACCCCGCTATGCAGAAGCGTGTGCAGATCATCACCCGTCTGGCTACACGTCTGGTGGCTGACGATCTGGGCACAGATAATGTGAAAGACACTATAAAGAGGCTCACCGGAGAATTGGACTATCAGGCCAAAGATAAAGAACAGCAGCATGGCGGCCAGGCTAACCCTATACAGGGGCATTTTAACCCCGCTAATGTGCCGCTGCAGCAACAACAGCCACAGCAGCCTCCGCAGCAGCCACAGCAGCCGTTGATGCAGAAGTATGTGGATCTAAAAGATACTGTTCCTGAGTTTGATGAGGATCTGGAAGATGATACTAAGCCCACCAAGCCTGTAGCTAATCCCATGAGTGTGAAAAAGACTTCGCTTGCGGATCAGCCAAAGCCGAAGCCGGTGGATATTCAGGATGCCATCCTTGAAGCCGATGATGAGCTGGAGGATGATACAGAGAGCGAAAAGAAGAAGGCTACGATGAAGCCAAAGGTGGTGGGAGACAAGAAGATTATTGCAGATCATCTTAAGCCGACGCAATCTCTTAAGATGCCCTTCCCCGAAGTTGACATAGCTCATAATGCCATTCCGGAAGCTGATGATGAAATTGAAGACGATGAAGATGAGATTCAGGGTGTACCGAAGAAAACCACAGAAGCTAATCCCATATCATTCGGTCAGAAGCCGGTAGTGGAAGGCCCGCAGCAAAAGCCTCTTGACATCATTGATGAGGATCCGGAAGTCCTGGAGGAGGATAATGTAGATCCAAGTAAGATCACAGAAGCCAATCCTATGGGACTGGGAAAGAAGAAGAAAAAGCAGAAGCTGGACCTCAGCCTTGATGACCTGGGCGTGATCAAAGAGGACAGCATGCTCCACGAAAATGAGGACGATCCCATTATAGAGCATAAGCTGGAAGAATTTCTTGATGATGAAGAGGAAGATGAAGACGAGGATGATGTAAAGCCGAAGATCATACAGGAGCCTCCTGTTATACAGCAGAAGCCGATCATAGAGCCAGAGCCTCCGAAGGATAAAGAATTAAAGAAACCTTTGCCTCCTGTTCCGCCTAAAAAGGATCAGGATGACGAGGAGCAGCTGGATCAGGAGGATCAGCCGAAGATCATACCGCAGCAACCGCCGATCATAGAGCCGAAGCCGCCGGTCATAGAGCCGAAGCCTCCGATCATACAGCAGGAGAAGCCTAAGCTGGAGCCGATCGTAACAGCGCCTGAGATCATACCCTTTAAGCCGATACAGCCTATGCAGCCGGTCTCCACATCACCGGGGAAAAAGAACCTGACGGTTTCGCCGATGATACAACCTATTCCGGAGCTTATCGTTCAGGATATTTCACAGCCGCCTAAAAAGAAGGTTGATGAGCCGGAACTTCAGACCGATAAGAAGGAGAAAAAACCGGTAAGCCCCATGGCGCCCATTCAGCAGCCCAAGCAGCCGGAGAAGAAGCCGGAGGCTCCGAAGAAGGAGGAAGAAAAGAAAGAAGCTTATACCGGACAGGAAGAAGAGGATGCCATCATAAACGCATGGCTTACCCGTATCAAGTTCTACGGCAAGAACTGCAAGAAAGATACTGTAGATCCTGCTCTTGTGGATAAGATGACAGGTGATTTCAAGTTCTTCTACGGTATGCTAAACAGAAAGTTCATATCAACTGAAGGCGAAGCGGGTATAGCTCTTATGGCCAAGGAAGCGTTAGTTATGCAAGAGTCCATAAAGAGGCTGAAAGAGAGCCTGACAGCATATCGTGACGGGATCACGGATAAAAATGCACCCGGAGCGAAGACTCAGATAGCCTGGGCGGATGTGTGTCTTGGCGCCCTGAACAAATACGTAAGTGTACCCGACAGAGCCACTATGCTTTTTTCTGTATTACAGGTCTTAAAACGGCTTACTGCCGGAAATTACAGATGGGCATGTGTATTCACTAAATATGCAGCCATAAACGGTGCTGCCCTTATGATGGAAAAGGAGAGAGGCCGGAAAAAGAAGCCTGTGATAAAGAAAGTGCAGTCTACTGCACCGAAAGCACCCGGAGTAAAACCTGTCGTAAAGGGTGTTAATCAGGGAACTAAGAAAACTACGGATACCTTTCGGCAGGCGCAAGGTTCTTTGAAGATCCCGCAGCAGGGGAAACTGCCTGTGGGAATCCAACAACAGCAGAAACCTTTAGTGACCCAGCAGCAGGAGATACCGCCTGAAGAGCCTGTAATAATAAGAAAGATAGAGAAGGAGCCCGGCCCTATACGTGGCTTCTTCAAGAAACTCTTTGCGGGAAGTAGCCAGCCGAAGGTGAATGAAGAGAAGAAAATAGAGAAAAAGCCGATAACAAAGGAGGAAAAGAAGCCGGATAAAAAGCCGGTAACAAAAGAAGAAAAGAAGAAGGTCATCATAGACGAAGAGCCTAAGGACGAGGAAGAGAAGAAGATCATTGAAGAAGAGCAGGAAGAAGAGGTGATCGTGCCTGTTCGTACCAGAGGCCGTGATGTGATGAGATACTGGGACACACTCAGGACAAGACTCGTAAGCTTATCTGAAAAGCAGGGGATGGTTCTTTCGTTTGCTGCAGGTGACATTAGTAATTCCATCAGATCTTCTATGAGCGTACTCGACATGGATTATTATGCTTATAATCGTACCATGGTGGAGGAATTGCAGAAATCCGCTTCGAAGACGCTTAAGGGCATTTGCGACGGCTTGATAGAGAACTGTGATCATTTTCTGAGTGTCAATAAAAAGTCTACAGATAAGGACGCAAAAGCAAGAACGACTTTGGTAAACACCATAAAGGCAGAGTTTATTGATGTCGGTAAGAACTTTGATGCCAGATCGAAGACATTTTATAAGAATCTTCCTGCTATCACGGCAGAAGGCATTAAACATCTGAAATGGGCCGATGTATTCTCGGAACTGGCAGATGAAGAGAAGAAAGCACCTGTGCCGAAGCCTGGTCAAAAGAAGGAGAAGGAAGACAAAAAAGAAATAATTGTCACAGATGAGGAGCTGGACGATCTTATGAATGACGGCCAGATCCTCACGGAGGATGAGATCGAGGATCAGCTTAATTATATGGATGAAAAGGACAGGGATGACGAAGATGATGATATGACAGAAGACGAGAAGAAAGAAATGGAGGCATTTCTTAATGATGATGATGCTCCGCTTCAGCTAACAGATAAGGATATGCAGGATCTTGAGGATGAGGCTGAAAAAGAACTCCAGAAAGAAAAAGATGAGTTACGGGAGCGCGTGAGAAAGAGAAGGGCACAAAAGAAGGGTAAGAAGTGATGAGAACTATTTCGGTGGACGACAGACAGCTGGCGGTTAATGCACTCATAAGGGTCCTTAAGGAGATAGATCCGGAAGGCAGTCATGCCGGACTCATTTCATCCGTGGAGGCCATCAGATATGTGAAGTCAAATGATGTGGACATAGCTTTCCTTGATATTGAAATGCCTGATATAAACGGACTGGTACTGGCAAAAGCTCTAAAGGACATAAAGCCGAACCTGAACATCGTCTTTGTGACAGGGCATATGGAATATGCTTTTGATGCTCATAAGATCTTTGCCAGCGGATACCTGATCAAGCCTGCCAGCAAGGAAGACATATTGGCAGTGCTGGATCATCTCAGGAATCCCATAGAGAGAGCGCACGGAAAGCTTCGTGTCAGATGCTTCGGAAGTTTCGAAGTATTTGTAGATGATGAACCCCTGATCTTTCGGAGAAGCAAGAGTAAGGAGCTGTTTGCATATCTCATAGATAATAACGGCGGACTTTGCAGCATAGGTGAGCTCCTTTCCGTTCTCTGGGAGGATGGAGAGAATACCCCATCCCGTAATTCCCTTATCCGCACATGTATTTCCGATCTCAGGAAGACCTTTGACGAAAAGGGATATCACAACATAATAAAAAAAGAGTATAATGCTGTTGCTGTTCTGGTAGACGAATTGGACTGCGACTATTATAATTTCCTAAAGAAGGATCCTGTGGCTGTGAACCAGTACATGGGAGAATACATGAAGCAATATCCCTGGGCGGAAATGCGTATTCCCGAGCTTTCCGTGATGTGACAGACCTAAAGTAAGGAGAAGTCGATAGATGAAAAAGTCATTTTATGTGTTATTAACAGCTCTGATACTCGGTGCATTTTCTGTGACGGCCTGCGGGGTACAAAAGCCCGAGGTGGACATGTCGGATTTTGCCATTCCCGAGGATTTCACATGGGAAGGCTCATATATAGACAGTGTGGTGGGACAGGCAGTCCTTACTATAGAAAAGTCCGGAAGGGACTATCACGTATCCATAGGCGTTCCGAATTCGGATATGTCACATATGGATACCTATGAATTCGAAGCCACATATGATAAACAGTCCTATGGTCTGGTATATAAAAACGGTGTGCGTACCACATACGATCTGCCGGATTACACAAAGGAAAATCCCGGCAGTCTAATTAGCTCCGAAGTATATACAGACGGCACAGGCGCCATCTACTACATAAACGGTTCGCTGGTGTGGTCTGATGATAAAGATGATGCAGGTGCAAATTTTTCATTCAGGGATCTGGAAGTGGGAGACTTCTCGGATGAAGATCTCCAGTCGGCAGAGGATGCTTTTCTTGACAGTGTAGAGTATAATACAGATACTACTACTACCGAATCGAATGCACCGGCTGAAACCGAAGATGCCGGAGGAGAAGATTCAGGTGAAGCAGCCGGCGAAGAGACTGAAGCAGCAGATGAAGGAGCCGAGACCGAAGAAGGAGCAGAAGAGAGCAACGGAGAATGATATCTGCGTACTACATAGGTTTTGAAATATGGGGTGGCATCTTTTGCGCCATCACAGCCATAGCGGTATTTGTTATGAGAAAACAGGACGAGTCCCGAGCAAAGGGGCTTGTTCTTTTGTTACTTTCTCTGGGTGTTTTAAGCGTATCGGATGCCTTCGCACAGATCTATCGGGGAAATGTGACAGACTTCGGGTATTATGCTGTCCGGATCAGTAATTTCCTGGTGTTTGCTTCGGGATACATAATCTCCGTGGTAGCTGCATCCTTTTCTTTTGGCATGGTAAATGAAGCCCGGGAGGCGAAGGGGCGAAGCATAGCCAATAAGGATCTTAAGGTGCTTATCATCATGGTATGCCTTGTTTCGGCCATAGGTCTTATCATGCTGATAGCGTCGCAGTTTTATCCCATATTCTATGAATTCGATTCCAATAATAATTTTTACAGACTGGAACTTAGCCCTGTGCAGCAGGCTGTTCCCGCGGTCTGTCTGTTACTTGTGCTTTTGACATGCTTAAGGGATTTTAAGCTTCTCGATAAAGAGGACAAATTCTGTATAGTGGCATGTACTGTGATCCCCACGGGATCTCTTATATATGTTCTTTTTAATTATGGTTTTCCGGGAGGGATAATAGCGGCGGATCTTTGCGGCATAATCCTTTTCCTCACCTACGAGATCTCTCATAACAGAAGGGCTGCAGACAGGGAGATGGAGATCGCCAGAAAAGAGGCGCAGTTCCAGGGACAGAGGCTGAAGATGATGCAGAATCAGATCCGTCCTCATTTCATTTTCAATTCTCTTCTTGCCATAAAGCAGCTTTGCTATGAAGAGCCTGAAAAAGCGGCGGATGCCCTTCAGAATTTTGCCGGTTTCCTTCGTACGAATCTGGAAGCCCTTTCTTCCGATCAGTCAGTGCCGTTCTTAAAGGAACTGGAGTGTATTAAAGAATATGTGGCGCTGGAGCAGGCTGATCCTGCCAGCAAGTTCTCCATCAAATATGACATTAATTATTCGGATTTTTATATTCCCATTCTGACTGTGCAGCCAATGGTGGAAAATGCCATTCGGCACGGCATTGCAGGCAGAGGTGCTGACGGTCTGGTGAGGCTTTCCACAGATCTGGAAGGAGACGAGATTTTCATCCGTGTGGAGGATAACGGCTGGGGATATGTGAGTGAGACCAAGCAGCAGGCCGAGCACAGAAGCATAGGTATCGATAATGTGCGTGAGAGGCTTCGGTACAGCTGTGAAGGGACTCTTTCCATAGCAAATACCGGAAATGGTACTGTGGTCACTATTACGATTCCCAGGAAAGGAAAGAATGATGAAGAAATTTAAGTTATTATCGGTACTCATCATTGTCGCTGTCATGATCTCTTCCTGCGGTATTCCAAGCGCAGGTGGGGCTGCGGCAGGTGACGGCGCTGCAGCCGTTCCGGCAGTGGCGGCAGGTGCCTTCGAAGGACAGTATCATGATGTGAACAATAACAGTATTTCGCTTGATATCTGGAAATCCGATGACGGGGTCTATCATGTCAGATATATTAATCCTGTCACCACGAATATTTCGATCTATTACGAATGTACCGGTTCTGTAAACGGTTCTGTGCTGTCCTATGAAGATGGGGTCAGGACTGATGTGACCTATGATGCCGATGGTGAAGCCGATGAGGATCAGGTCTATGCCGAAGCCACAGGACGCTTTGAACTGAAGGGCGGAAATATCACCTGGAAAGACGATAAAGAGGATCTCGGCAACGGCCTCGCCTTCGTGCCCATGTAGAAGTAAGCCTTGCCTCGCAGGCTCGGCAAGCTCATTAATTAATAATGCCAGCTTTCTCTGGCAAAAAA
>JAILDZ010000210.1 GCA_024688505.1 Lachnospiraceae bacterium | reverse complement strand
TCGCTTTTCTTCGTAAGGCCCAGCCTGTTCGAGATCCGCTTCACATGAGTGTCCACCACCACTCCGGGGTCTTTAAATATATGGCCTCTCACCACATTTCCGGTTTTTCTGCCCACACCGGGGAGGGTGATAAGGGTATCTATGTCTCTCGGTATCTCACCGCCGTACTTTTCCAGGAGAACTCCCGCGCAGGCTTTGATATTCTTTGCCTTATTATGATAAAAGCCGGTGGAATGTATATCATCCTCCAGCTCTTTAATGTCCGCATCAGCAAACTTCTTCAAAGAATCATATTTTTTAAAGAGATCCTTTGTGACCATATTCACCCTCTCGTCAGTGCACTGTGCGCTTAAGATAGTGGCAAACAAAAGCTCATAGGGCTTTTCGTAGTGCAGATAACATATCTCTTCCGTGCCGAAAGTATCGTCTAATATGGCCAGTATCTCTCCGGTTCTTTTCTTCATGCATTATACCTGTATGAGTTTGAGCACATCCACAAATATGAGGTCAAAACCTGCCAGAAACAGGAGAATGGCTCCCGCCACATATGCTCCGGTCTTTGACTCAAATCCGTAATGATATCCGGTGTAGAGGCCTCCCACCACCACCAGGATCGAGCAGATGATGATGATGATAAACAGAGGCCAGGGGTTACTCTGAATGAGCCCGCTTGCGCATCCTATGGCAAAGGTGTATATGGCAGCCACTATGATCACTCTTATATACCTTGAAACCTTAAGCTCTCTTCTGGTCTCATTGATAAACTTCTTTTTGGCTGCTTCTATCAGAAGCCGGATCCCCAGCATCATAAACACTATGGCCGCTATCACATCGCCCACGCGCTTTGCATCCTTAAATATCTCTCTGATACCCAGATGATAGAACAGGGCATAGCCTCCGAAGAAGAATCCCAGCTGAAGAGCTACTACCAGGATCACCGCTATGATAAGAGATCTCTTCTTCACTCTTGAGAGCATAGCTCCTTCTATTTCCATTGCTGCAAAAATATTCAGGCTAACTCCGCCTATGATAAGAATGTTTTCTATCCAGTTCATCGTTGTCCCTCGCCACCCTTGTCTTTCACCTGAAAGAATTCTGCGGGCGCGTATTTCAATACATTTATTATTGCATCGGCCACCTCATGTTTCGACACATTCAGTGTGCTCGTAATCCATTCTATCACCATAAAGCTCATGACCTCACCATACAATATGGCTACTCTGTCTGTGGTGAGCCATGCATAACCGCTGTAACGCTGTAATTTGCTAACATCCAAAAACTCTAAACAGAGTTCATACATCAGTTCCCTGAGGCTTTCGGAAAAGGAATTCTGCCCTTCCAGTCTGGAAGCAGCCACGTAGAATGACCGGTCTTTGTCTATGGTTTCCAGAACTCCCATGACCCCTTCCTTCACCTGTCCTTTTTTCACATACTCCCTAAGAGGATCCACCAGTTCCACGCTGACTATCCACTGAAGCAGTTCGTATTTATCCTGAAAATGGTTATAAAAAGTAGGCCGGATGACTCCCGCCTTATCGGTGATCTCTTTTATGGTTATCTTTTCTATGGGCTTTTTAGTCGAAAGCTCCTTAAAGCTTTCGGATAGAAGCGTGTCTATAGCTTTTTTGCTCTGATTATTCATACACTCACACCATAAGCCTTGTGATAGTCAGCCTGAAGGCGGATTTATCCTCCGTCAGGTTTATTTCCTCATCATTATCAAGCATCTTCACTGTGGGTCTTAGTATGGAACCACGGTGATTTTCCACCACGATCCCGCGTCTTTTGTTTGACAGTTCCACCTCACATCCCACAGGATAGACGCATATTTCCTGAGACATGATATCCACCACCTGTGGATCGAATTCCAGACCGCTCCTGGCCATGATATATTCCATCACCTCGGATGGCAGGAATGCCGGATGATACGGCCGCTTCGTGGTCATGGCATCATACACGTCTGCCACCTTCATTATCCTGCCGCCTATGGGAATATCCTCTCCCGCTTTCCCTCTGGGGTAGCCCGACCCGTTGAACCATTCGTGATGAGAGAAAACAGTCTCCAGCACTTCCTCCGGAAAATCGTAGTGTTCCTTCAGAAACTCATACCCCTTTCTGGGGTGGTCCATCATACGGATCCTCTCGGATTCCGTAAGACGTCTCGGTATGTTAAGGAGCTGGGGATCGATGAAGAGCTTTCCCACATCATGTAAGAATCCCGCCATGATAAGATTCTTTAGGGATTCTCTGGAAAGCCCCAGCCTGCTTCCCAGTATTCCGGAGAGAATAGCCACATTAGCGGAGTGAAAATATGTGTAATCATCATATGTCTTAAGCTCCGACATGTTATACATCACACTGTCTTCGGACAGGATGCTGTCCACTATGCTCTCCACGCCTTTAAGCATCTTCTTTTCCGCAGGAGCATTCGCAGTCTTCTTATCTCCGGTCAGATCATAGAATTCATGGATGGTGCGCACCGTACCTGTCAAAAGCTCCGGCTTCACCACCTCACGTATTTCCACATCCCTGGAAAACTCGTCATCCACATGGACTCCCGGTACCCCGAGAAAGGCCACGTAGGCTATATTTTCTTCATTAAACTCAGTATTCCTGGGAAGGAGCACCTGGCCAGCCGCCGCAGTGATATCCCGGCCCAGCACCATCCCCCTCCGCAGCTGATTCACCGGCACATATCGCATGTGTCAGTCCACCTCCGGTTCGTCGTCAAATTCCACTTCCACAAAGAAGCCCTTCTCCGTCTCTCTGATATCCGTCACTTTTCCCTCCTTTGCCTTTCCTTCTTCGAAGTGCAGGCGCTTTACGGTGGGGTAGTTTTCAGACATGGCGTAAGAAGGACCCAATGTATAATAGTATGAATTAGGGAGCCGGCCCTCTGTCACCGGGAGGATATCACCGATGGACAAAAGGCCCTGTCTCTCCATTTTAAATTCCATTCTTCTGGACATTACTTTTTATTGCTCTTTCTCCAGATATTCATCTTCTCGGCTTCTTTTATGAGCTCGTCCCTAAAGTCGGGATGTGCGATGCCGATAAGGCCTTCGGCTCTCTGCCACATGGAAAGACCTTTAAGGTTTATCATACCGTATTCTGTCACAATGTATTCCACGGTAGGTCTGGTGTCTGTCACTGCAGAACCGTTTGCCAGGGTAGGTCTGATACGGCTTTCCAGTGTGCCGTCCTTCTTCGCGAAAGTGGAAGAGAGGCAGATAAAGCTCTTGCCGCCTTTGGATAGATATGCACCCATGACAAAATCCATCTGTCCGCCGGCGCCGCTGATCTGCTTAAGCCCTGCGGTCTCCGCGTTCACCTGACCGTAGAGGTCGATATCCACGGCATTATTTATGGAAATAAAGTTATCGATCTGAGCTATAACGCGTGCATCATTGGTGTAATCCACAGGAGCGCTCATAAGTTCCGGATTATCGTTGATGTAATCATACATCTTCTTGGTCCCTGCTCCAAAGGCATATGTCTGACGGAATCTGTCTATATTCTTATGTGCACCTGTGATCTTTCCGGCCTTTGCTATATCCACAAACGCATCCACATACATCTCCGTATGCACTCCCAGGTCCTTAAGATCGGACTCTGCAATAAGAGAGCCCACTGCATTCGGCATACCACCGATGCCAAGCTGAAGGCATGCACCGTTTGGTATCTCGTTTACGATGAGCTTAGCCACAGTCTTATCCACCTCTGTGGGCTCACCGCCACCCCCCAACTCGCCTACGGGAGGATTATCCCCTTCCACCACAAAGTCCACTTTGCTGATATGGATCTCGGATTCAAAACCGCCAAGGCACCTGGGCATATTTTTATTCACTTCCACTATGACTTTCTTCGCGGTCTCGCACATAGCCATGAGGTGAGAAGCATTGGGTCCGAAACTGAAAAAACCATGTTCATCCATAGGTGACACCTGGAACATGGCCACATCATCAGGCTCGATATGTTCTCTATAGTATCTGGGAAGTTCGGAGTAGCGGATGGGGCTATAGTATCCGCAGCCCATAGATACGATCTTTCTTTCGATGCCGCTCATATGCCAGGAATTCCAGCAGAAATGCTCTCCGGCATCTTCTCTTTCGAAAATGGCCGGCATCTTCATAAGGATACCACCGCGGACCTTCACATCCTTAAGCTCGTCGGTCCTCTTTGCCAGAGCCTTATCCAGCGCATCAACAGTGTTATTGCACCAGCCGTAGTCCACCCAGTCTCCGGACTTGATGATCTTCACCGCTTCGTCGGCAGATACCAGTTTCTTTGCATATTCTTCTTTAAAACCCATAAAAACCTCCCCTGTATGATCCGTTTTATCCGTTCAAAACTTACAGAAATCC
>JAILDZ010000164.1 GCA_024688505.1 Lachnospiraceae bacterium | reverse complement strand
ACCTGCTGCCTGTAGCGTGGCACACTCATCCAGATATGACTGTTCACGCCATGGTCATGATGGTACTCTTCCTCATCTTCATGCTCATGTTCATGCTCCTCTTCCTCGGAAAGAAGCTCTATACCTGCAGATGCATCGATGATATATAGATCCGGGTATTCCGATGCGATATCGGAAATGAATCCCTCTATCCCACCTCCGTTAATGATAAACACATCCGCCTCCGAAAGCAGGATCATATCCTCCGGAGTCAGCTGATAATCATGGAGACATCCGGTCTTCGGCTCGCTTAAATTCTGAAGACGTATCCCTTCCACATGGTCAGTCACATTAAGAGCTGCTATATACATGGGATAAAAAGATGTGACCACAAGGAGCTCGTCGTCATTTTTCACTGCAGGCTTTCTCCTGCCGCTAAAGAGATATGAGCCTCCGAGAAACACTGCTCCCGTTATGATAAGGAGCATGGTCACATATATGATCTTTCCTGCATTACTCTTCTTCGTCATAGTATTTCTCGTTTTCTATCACCTGCTCCATAAGGTCCAGCACAGTATCTCTGCCCTCTCCCGTTTCGGATGAATATGGTATGATGATCAGGTCCTCATCTGCCTTAAAGGTCTTTTTAATAACTGAAAGGCTGTGGGCTCTCTGGTTTTTCGTAAGCTTATCCACTTTGGTGGCTATTACCACAGTTTCGATCTCCATGTATTGAAGCCACTCATACATTTTAACATCCAGATCCGTGGGTTCATGACGGCTGTCCACCAGAAGGAACACTGCCCGGAGCATTTCAGACCCGGTCAGATACCTTTCTATCATCTCTCCCCACTTATCCCTGTCCTCTTTCGAGCTTTTGGCATAGCCATATCCCGGGAGGTCTGTGAGATATATTTCATCGTTAATATTATAGAAATTAATGGTCTGGGTCTTTCCAGGCTGGGCACTGGTCCTGGCCAGTTTTTTCCTGTTCATAAGAGAATTTATGAGGGATGACTTTCCCACATTCGATCTTCCCGAAAACGCCACCTCGGGATGTATGTTTTCCGGCAGGGTGCTTGTGATACCGCATACCGTTTCCAGACTCACATTCTTTATTACCATACTCTTTCCTTTTGAAAAAAGGGCTTTGTTCTCACAAAGCCCTCATGAAATATCATGCACTCTTTTCTTCTTTTTTATCGGGTATCTCCAGGATCTCCGATGAATCGTGAACTTCCAGATACACGTTGCTATCCACCATATCCTTTGTCACCGTCAGTTCCTTTATGGACTCGTCGGATGGGATCTTATACATATAATCCATCATGACGTTTTCCATGATAGCCCGAAGCCCTCTGGCTCCTGTCTTTCTTTCCGAAGACTTCTTTGCCACTTCTATCAGGGCATCCTTTGTGAATTCCAGCTGCACTCCGTCCATTTCGAAGAGCGCCTTATACTGCTTCACCAGGCTGTTCTTCGGCTCCGTCAGGATCCTTATCATGGCTTCTTCGTCAAGCTCATCCAAGGCCACATTGATGGGCACACGTCCGATGAACTCGGGGATCAGCCCGAATTTGATGAAGTCCTGGGGAAGCACATGCCTAAGCAGTTCGCCCACTTTCTTATCATCCTTGGAATGCACATCCGCTCCGAATCCGATTCCCTGGCTGTTTGTCCTCTGCGCTATGATCTTATCCAGTCCTTCGAAAGCACCACCGCAGATGAAAAGAATATTGGTGGTGTCTATGGTGATAAGCTCCTGCTGAGGATGTTTCCTGCCTCCCTGGGGAGGAACGGAAGCCACAGTACCTTCCAGTATCTTAAGGAGTGCCTGCTGCACACCTTCACCGGACACGTCTCTTGTGATGGACACATTCTCTGACTTCTTGGTGATCTTATCGATCTCGTCTATATAGATGATGCCAAGCTGTGCCTTTTCCACGTCATATTCGGCAGCGTTTATGAGCTTTAGCAGGATGTTCTCCACATCCTCGCCCACATAACCCGCTTCCGTCAGGGTGGTGGCGTCCGCTATGGCAAAGGGTACACCGATGACTCTGGCCAGAGTCTGTGCCAGAAGGGTCTTTCCGGAACCTGTGGGGCCGAGAAGCAGCACATTACTCTTCTGAAGTTCCACATCAGTCTGGTTCTGGGACATGATCCTCTTATAATGGTTATACACCGCCACTGAGAGAACCTTCTTCGCCTCTTCCTGACCTATCACATAGTCATCCAGAAAAGCTTTCAGTTCTTCCGGCTTTAAGAGATTGATGGAAAGCTGGTCCTTATTGTCTTCAGCACCGTCGTAGTCCCTGTAAAGATCCTCTTCATCCAGTTCTTCTTCGATTATTTCCGCACAAATATCCACGCACTCATCGCAGATGAAGGCCCCGTTCGGGCCCGCTATCAGCTTCTTTACCTGGTTTTGTGTCTTTCCGCAAAACGAACAGCGTATCTTATCGTCGTTTCTGCCTGCCATTACTTACCCTTCCTACTTTTTGGAGTCCTTCTTGGCTTCGTTTTCTGCCTCTGCACGGCTCACGATCACCTTATCCACAAGGCCATATTCCAAAGCCTCGTTGGCATCCAGCCAATGGTCTCTCTCTGTATCTGCAGCCACCTTCTCATATGTCTGTCCGGTGTTTGCTGCCAGGATCTCGTTTAATTTCTTCTTTGTCTTTATGATGTTCTCAGCCACGATCTCGATCTCGGTAGCCTGTCCTTTGGCTCCGCCTGAGGGCTGATGGATCATGATCTCTGCATTCGGGAGAGCCAGTCTCTTTCCTTTAGCGCCTCCTGCCAGAAGGAATGCGCCCATGGATGCTGCCATACCGATACAAATGGTGGATACATCGCACTTGATGTATTGCATGGTATCATAGATGGCAAATCCTGCGGTGACCGATCCGCCGGGGGAATTGATATAAAGATGAATGTCCTTTGATGGGTCCTCGGACTCCAGGAAAAGCATCTGTGCCACCACCAGTGATGCAGTGGTCTCATTCACTTCTTCTCCCAGAAATACTATTCTATCCTTCAGAAGACGGGAGTATATGTCGTAACTTCTCTCTCCCCTGCTGTTTTGCTCAATGACATAAGGCATTGAAGGCATAGTGTTTTCCTCCTTTTAATGCTGCTTACTCTTCTGCTTCTCCTTCGTCCTTAGCTTTCTTCTTAGCCTTGGCACGCTTCTTGGAGTTATCCATTACGATGTCGAGAGCCTTCTTGATGCAGATGTCTTTCTTCATGTTCTCTCTCTCTTCATCACCGATATTATGATTCAGATCTTCGGGCTTCATGCCATACATGGAAGCCATTTCCTCGATCTCTTTCTCGATGTCCGCATCATTTGCTTCCACGTTCTCAGCCTTAGCGATAGCTTCCAGTACCAGTGAAGACTGGATCCTCTTTAAGGACTCGGGACGGATCTGCTCTCTCATCTTGTCCATGGTCATGCCTGTGAACTGGAGATACTGATCAAAGGAAAGACCCTGATAACGCATGGACTGAGACATCTCTCTGATCTCGTTATCGATCTGATGCTCGATCATAGCCTCGGGAATATCCATCTTGGAATCAGCCACGATCTTTTCTACAGCTTCGTCTTCCTGTTCTCTTCTGGCATTCTTTTCCTTTGTCTCTGCCAGAGATTTCTTAATGTCTTCCTTATATTCATCCATGGAATCGAATCCTGCATCACCTGCGAAGTCGTCATCCAGCTCGGGAAGTTCCTTCACTGTGATACCATGGATATGTACCTTGAAAAGTGCGGGGGCGCCTGCCAGGCTGGGCTGACCGTAATCCTCGGGGAATGTCACGTTCACTTCCACATCATCGCCGATATTCTTACCTACGAGCTGATCCTCGAATGTGTCCACAAATGAATGAGATCCGATCTCCAGCTTATAGTGCTCGCCCTTTCCGCCATCGAAAGCCACGCCATCCTTGAATCCTTCGAAGTCGATATCCACTACATCGCCGTTTTCTACAGCTCTGTCTTCCACCTTCACTTCTCTGGCGCTCTTCTTCTGCTCTTCCTTCAGACGCTCTTCGATCTCTGCATCTGTAACATCTGTGTCTACCTTAGTCACAGTGATGCCCATATACTTTCCAAGGGTCACTTCAGGCTTAACTGCCACTTCTGCTGTATAGATGAAAGGCTTGCCCTTCTCCAGCTGTTCGATCTCCACCTTGGGCTGGGAAACGATCTCCAGACCGCTCTCATCATATGCTTCGGGATAGGTCTCCTGAAGGAGAATGTTTGATGCTCCCTCATAGAAGATCTCGGGACCATACATTTTCTCTATCATCTGACGAGGTACCTTACCCTTACGGAAGCCCGGTACGCTCATCTTATTCTTCTGACGGTTATACTCCTTATTAAGAGCCTCGTCTACTTTATCAGCATCCACCTCGATGGTGAGCTTTGCCATGTTCTTTTCCAGATTTTCTACCTTAACGTTCATTGCCTTTAAAATTTCCTCCTTACATGTTGGCATACGAATCGTATTATAGCACAATGCCTTTCATCGGGGCAACTTATTTGTTTATGCGACTTATCCTTATGCCTTCGCCTCTTCAAGTCTCTTCGCATCATCTGAAAGAGAATTTATAAGATCTGCCACATTTCGCACGATATCCTGATTCTGTTCCGTGGTTTCCAGTGTATCTGTGGCATGGGCCGACACTTCCTCGGATACTGCAGACACAGTGGATATGCTGTCGATGATGGTGGCGTTGGCATGATCCAGCTTATCCACCACATCTCCCAGGACATCCCCCTCGCTCTTTGCCGTATCGGTGCTGCCTGCGATCCTCTCAAAGCTTTCCGCAGCGCTGTTTGCGCATTCGTTCTGTGCTTCATTGCTCTCCATAAGGGCATTGATGGAGCCCACTACCTCTGTAAGCTTATTCGAAAGATCATTGATAAGTGCCGTGATGTTTCCTGTAGCCTCGCTGGTCTGATCCGCCAGCTTGGTGATCTCATCCGCCACCACTGCAAAGCCCTTTCCGGCCTCTCCGGCTCTGGCTGCCTCGATGGATGCGTTCAGTGCAAGCAGATTGGTCTGGCTGGCCACGTTCTTTATGAGTTCTGTGATCTCATGTATCTGTGTTGTGTGAAGTTCCAGTTCCTTAAGCTCTTCCACCACCTTTTCTCCGGCTTCCTTGGACTCTCCCACTCTGCTTAACAGGTCGTCTATGTTCTTCCGTCCTTCATTTATCTCGTTCATGGCGGAGTTCATATTATCAGTGATGACATCCGATACTTCCTTCACTTCGCTCACGCTGGTGCGGATGTCTTCTGTCATCTGTATCTCTTCCTGTACAGAATTTGCGGTTTCATTGGCGCCGTTTGTGACTTCCTTCATGGCATCCATGGTCTCTTCAGTAGACTTTGTAAGTGAATCCACTGCGGATAATACGTCTTTAATGGATTCGTTCATCCTGTTCACTGTCTCCATGATGACATTCGTGGTCTTTTCGGCTGCTTCTTCCTTGGTCTGAATGTCTTTCAGCTTATCCTGTTCATTAACGAAAAGCCCCTTGCTCACGTTATGAAGGAATATGGACATCACGATCACGGAAAGGACCTGGATCTCATCCTGGGGCACTTCCTGCTCGGATATGCCGTTCATAAGACCTATCACCACGCTTATGATGTTTAGTATGATAACTCCCAGATTAAAAAGGAAAGTGAATTTCAGGTCGGAGAATATGACTGTGAGCACCATGGTGAGAAATGCATAGCAGAAGATCAAAGGGTTTGCTGCTGTGAGAAGCACGTATGCATACATGATCTCAAAGCCTATACAGCCCACCCATCTCAGTTTCGTGGTCTCCGGATCCGTGCGTATGATGATGGTTTCTGCTACCACTGTGGCGATGATCACAACGGCTAGACCCGCAAAGTATCCGACGGTTCTGGAACCTTTTATCACCTCCAGCAGATATGCAAAACAGATGAGCCCCTGCCGCACCAGATGCATGGTATAGAACACTGCATTGTTTCTGGCTGCTTCTGTTTTTTTCTTAAACATGAAACCCCTCCTTTATGAGATTGTCTTTATACTATAAGATGATAGCACACTTTGGTTTTGTGTGAAACAAACTTTAGGGGGCGTATCATATAAAAATCTGCCCGGATATGAACTCATATTGGGCAGATTCACATCTATAGATTTTCTTCCAGATATCTGTCTTTCAGAATTTGGATGTCTTCATCTGTAAGACCCAGCTCCTCTTTGATATAGCCTAAAGGTGAACCATAGGTTTCATTCAGATAGTTCAGGGCTATCCTCATATCTTCCTCCTTGACCTCACCGGCCACAGGCATATCCGGCTCCTCTTTATAGACAGTATTAGTGAGTAGGAAATCCTGCATGATAAGATCTTCATCAGCTCCCAAAGCACTCAGTATCAGCATTGACGCCAAACCGGTCCTGTCCTTGCCGCTCTTGCAGTGCCAAAGGAATGCTCCTTCTTCATTCTCCAATAATGAAGTGAAAACCTGTCGGTATCCGGCCTTGGCAGTATCTGTGGCCAGATATCTTATATAATAGTGATTATCGAATCCCGGCTCTCCCTGCTCAGGGTAGAGGTTTGCCTGGATATTCCGTACTCCCGGCATTTCCACATCCGGATTTGCTTCTATTTCTTTATCATTTCGAAGATCGACCACTGTCTTTAGATCATATTTTTCATATAGGATGTTAATGTCATCCTCTGTGGCGTCGATGAGTCTTCCTGAGCGCAAGAGCAGACCGTCTTTTATTCGTCTTCCGTCCCCCATAATATAGCCGCCCAGCTGTCTGTCATTCCACACCATGGAAAGGCCAAGTGACTGTCTTTCTGCCAGCTTTCTATCCCCGCCATTCATGCTGAAATAACCGACCACAGCCAGAAAGACTATTATGAATATGATAACTACGCTAATCTGTATTCCCCTATTTGTTGTTTTCAAATAAAACACCTCCCCTGTATTTATTCATATAACGTGAAGCCTGTAAATCTGAATCGTCCTGTTCCTTTATATGTAAAATAGAGCGCTTCATGAGAAGAAAGCCCCGATATATCTGTCATAAAGTCCCTTTCTTCCCTGCAGGAGCATATCTCTATCTTAGCCACAGGTTCTCCTTCTTCCGAAGTTTTGATGAACACCTGTCCTTTTCCGTGCCCTTTCATTCTGACGGACACCCTTTTGGTATTTACCGTGTTAAAATACTTAAAGCCTGCCACGCTTCCGTCACAGAAATTCGCTATGTACTGCGGGCTTCCGCTTTCCCGGTCTCTGCCGTCCTGAGTCAGATACGGCACATTCCCCCTGGGCCGCTTTAACATTGAAAGAAATCGTGTCCCGGATTTCCCGTAAAGATTACAGCATATATATGTGCTGTAATATCCCTCTCCCATTAAAGGTTCACCGTTCATTCCGCAGGATGTCATTTCTGCCTGAATGAATCTGCCGTTTTCGAAACGGATCTCCTCGGCACAGGCCTGCCTGGAAGACTGCTTCCTGTTGGTCTGTCTGTGATAGAAAATGAAGTATCTGTCTTTAAGCTTCAGGATGCTTCCATGAGTGTTTCCGGTATCATTTCTGGCATGTCTCACATCCGTGATCCCCGGAAGACCTATATCCCCGTTTGAGACCAGGATCCCCCCAAAGGTAAAATCTCTGTCAGGCTTATCGGACACCGCATAGCAAAGCTCATGGCTCTGCTTTGAGCTATAGATAAAATAGTATTTCCCATCATATTTTCTAAGGGAGCTCGCCTCCAGGAAAAGATGATCATCAGGTCCCGCGCCTAAATATACCGGTCCCTTCACCACAGTACACATATCAGAAGGATCCAGTTCAAAACACATAGGGCCTTTCAGTGTGGGTTTTTGACCCCTGAGAAGAAGTGGATTATCTGTGAGTGCAAATCCTGTGTAAAGATACAGCCTCCCGTCATCATCCATAAAGATGGCCGGATCGAACTGAAAAGGCTCCCCCTTTTTTCCTATAGGTACACCATCGGCATAATGCACATCGCCGTAAAACTCATATGAACCGGCCGGTTCATCGCACACAGCCACGGAGATCTTTCCGGTGCCACCCATGAAATAGTATAGATAATACCTACCATCCGGACCCACCTGTACATCCGGTGCTGCCAGACCGTTTAAAAGCCTGCTGCCCACGGCAGAGGGATCCTGTTCTCTTTTATATATCACGCCTTCGAATCTAAAGCTTGAGAGATCATTAACATCTGCCGAATAGCAGACATAATCACCCATACAAAACGTGGGTGCGTTAAAAAGGTCATGAGAACCGTAGATATACACCCTGTCACCGAATACATAGGGCTCAGCATCGGGGATATATTCATAGCTCGGCAAATATGGATTAAAAACCTGTTTCTTTATTGTCATTCTTTTCTCATAAAAACAGGCTGTCAAAGTATGTTTAATACCCGACAGCCTGTTCCTTTTTCATTTTGGAGGGGATTATTGTACTTTTATGTACGATCGGGCTTTATTCTATCACTGCCCAAATGCCCTGTGCTTCAGCTGCTTCAACGATGAGCGGAGTATCTGTCTGCATGAAGCCTGTCTTATCTTCTGTCACTTTTCCGTTTTCATATACGGAAAGCTGCTCGTCGCCGTAGAAATTGCAATGTATTTCGTATTTGGATCCGTCAGCCTTCTTTGAAACAGTAGCCACAAACTCTGCTCCGATGTCTTCGATGGTGTAATCCACCAGAGTATACAGATCATAATCTGAGTTGGGATCGAATTCTGCAGTGAGACCCAGTGTGTTAATATCTCCGGTAGCCTCTACCTTTGCACCATTAGATCCGCCGCATGCTGTGAGTGATGCTACTGCAAGTGCGAGTACCATAACTGTTGCTAATAATCTTCTTTTCATCTTTTAAATCTCCTTTATATCCGCTTGTTCTCTTTTGTGAAGTTATGTGCTTCACCTTACATCTGAGAGTATATATCTCGATATGCTTCAGTGATCACATCATACGTGAACTGAACGAATATCGTCATAAACTGCAATCTACTCTTTCTGGGCCATAAAGGATGAGACCATCCCCATGATCATTGCCACCAGTGCAAGCCCTGCGGAAATAAGAAGGGCAAGTATGGTGGTGATGTCATCCAGTCCCGATATCACATATCCGATCTGATTCACCATGGGATTCACTGCCCATATGACAGCGTTCGCCGCCAGCACGGCCACAGCCACAGGTGCTAAAGCATTCAGAATTCTGTTATCCATGAAAAATGAAGCACATGCTACTGCTGCCATCACAATAAGTATCACAAATACCGCCGGCAGAGTATACATCACCTGGGTATATGCTATAAGAGCTGCCAGTCCAAGTGCTCCTGCTATAAGTGTCAGAATGATCCCTGTCTTTTTCTTCTGCTTCATTTTTATTGCTCCTTTCCGGCAGCTTTAATGCCAAAATATGCAAACAGGACAGTCAGTACTCCTGCGGCAATGGATATACCGATCAGAAGCGCCTGATACCATGTGAGCACATGCCTTATCTCCGTGCTCTGACTGATGCC
>JAILDZ010000142.1 GCA_024688505.1 Lachnospiraceae bacterium | reverse complement strand
TCTTAGAGGGCGCGCCGGTAAAGAACATGACAAAGGCTATACCGAGTGCCATGAGGCGTTTTACTGTATTCAGTTTTACGGTATGTCTTGCCTTCTTCATATCTCTTTCCTATTCGTATTCCAACAGCTCTGCCTGAAGAGCCGGCAGCTGTGCCTTATCTGCTTCGATTATTCCTTCCAGTCTCACCTGTTCCGCAAAGGAATCATTCCAGGCTTTAGCTTTCTCGTCATACGCTGCCTGAGCGGTATCCATAGTGGTCTTTGCAGCAGCGATCTTCATGTCACATTCTTCAGTCAGGGTTTCCAGTCTGGCTTGAGAATTCTTTATCATAGTCTCATTCTCACTGATATATTTCGTAGAGGCTGAAGAGCTGGAAGACGCCTCTATCACATCCTGATACATGATCCTAAGCCCCGCCTGCTGCTTTTCTAAGTATTCGATGTCTCTGTCTTCACCGGCGATCTTATTAGCATAATTTCTACTGAGATTCTCTGCGTATTCCATATCTCCGAAGGCTTCATACAGACGTCTCCAGATAGAATTCTTCATTTCCCTTATGCCATCATCTACTTCAGCTTTTTCTTTGACATAACCGTCACGGATCGTTTTATGTGCGTCTATGGCCGTCTTGTATTCCTTCTCCTTCTGAGTTAATGATTCCCTGGTTATGGTGGCTTCACCGTTCATAATGTCTATTTTAGCCTGGTAGGTCTGTATCTCACTTCTGAACTCTGCCAGAGCGTCTTCCTTTTCCTGAACTGCCGCATTATACTGAGCCAAAGCTGCAGTCCTCTTGCTTGCAAATTCATTACCCACATATGCATCACGGTCCGGGTTTATCACGCATACCAGTGTGGCTATCTTGGCTTCGCTGTCTGCGATCTCTTTTTCCAGTGCGTTTATCCTGTTTCTAAGTTCATTAGCCTTTATAGCGCTTCCGGGATCTGTCTTCTTGGTGTCCTTTGCCAGAGTCTCCAGTTCCTTCTCGTAAGCTGCTACCATCTTTTCCATCTGTTCTGCGCAGGCCTTCTCTGTGAGGGTGGTGCCTTCCTTCAGCTTCGCCAGCTTCTGCTTCGCATCCGCCACCTCTTTTGTGAGCGTCTCCTTACGCACCAGCATCTTCTCATAGGTCTCTATGTTTCCTGCACGGCCTACCACGAGACGCATGTTCTCGGTGGTCACTTCCATGCCATGAGATTCCAGATATGCCTTCGCCCACTGTCCGGAGGGTGAGCCCCAGAGCATGGCGTCGGAAAGCTGATCCACAGAAGAAGCATATATCTCATCTTCAAAGTCCTTTAATGCATTCTCTATCTCTTCGGGTGTGATCTCACCCACATCGCCTGAAGCCACTGCCTTTTTCTTCTTGGCATTATCCACTTCCTTCTGGAGAGCTTCCATCTCGGCCTTAAGTCTGGCGGCCAGCGTATCATCTCCGTCCTGAAGAGCTTCTCTGTATTTTCTGTTTTTATCGGCTATCTGCTTCTCTTTATCCGTTATCTCCTTCTGAAGCTTTTCACGCATCTCGTCTGTGCGGAGATTCTTAATGAAATCCACTGCGGAGGTCTCCAGGATCTGCGCTCTGGCAGCCTTCTCCTGATCGCTGAGGGTGGGTATGGGATCTCCGTTCTCATCCAGCACCTGTCCGTTGGGACGCATCTTCTCCAACACTTCCTGTACATCATCCGGGCGTTCTTCCAGAGCTCTCTGCACATCTTCATCGGTGATGAGATCTTTCACGTTCTTTATCTTTTCTTCCAGCTCGGCTACACGCTTCTTATAGTATTCTATGGTGGCACTGTCCGGATTTGTGTTTCCTGCCAGTTGCGCGGCATTAAGCAGGTCGTTCAGCTTGTCCAGCTCCTTCTGCAGCTGATCTGCCATCTCATCTTCCAGAAGCTTTCTGGCTGCCAGAACCTGCATATCGGCCTCGGTCACATCCTCATCCACATACATGGTATTGGTGACAGTATTGAAATATGCGCCTCCGATATATTCACCTTCCTCATCAAACATTCTGATGGTCAGTGCTCCTATGTCATTCTTAATAAATGACATGTACTGGAACGGCGTATCCGCAGATATCAGCTCGTCGGAGAACAGATACAGATTCTGCTCGGCAGACATGTTATAGTAATATACTGGCGTTCCCAGCTGATACAGTCTCTGGACTGCATTCTGGTCAAATTCAAACCTCATCTTTATGGTATCCGTGGTGTTATCTTCATCCACGGTATATGTACCTATGATCTGCTCGGGCGCCGCCGGATCTTCATGATCCACTGTGAGATTTAAGGGGCCGTAATTAAATGATGGATCAAAGGAACAGTCATCCACCTTTTCTTCTCCGTTATAGAGCCTTATGAAGACAGTTGAAACATCCTCCACCGTAAGCCGCAAGTGCCTGATACTATCTCCTACAGCCACTCTCTCGCCTATCTGCCTTCCGTCGGACCAGAGTTCAAAATGTGTAATATCCACATCAAAATCTTCGGGAACATCTATATAGAGCATGAATTCCTCGGAATCCACTATATCCTTAATGCTGTATGTGATGCCCTTCTTTATAATGGCGCTCATATCCGCCAGCTCTCTTTCCAGGTCGTCTCCGGGCTCCGGAGCGCCCAGACCGCCGGTGCCGGCTATGCCGGCCTGTGACATGAGGGACTCTTCCGTCAGATATGCACTGAGTCCTCCGCAGGTGGTCCTGTCATATGAATAGAGGGTGGAAGAATATGTGGACAGAGCAGCTTTCAGTTCGGATCTGGAATCTTCATATTCGCTGTTTTCCGTTTCATATTCGTCAAGTGAGAGCTGTCCCAGCGCATTCAGAGCTTCGTCCACTACGAGCTGGTTACGTCTTATATTTATATCTTTCTGTGCTGCGATATAATTCTTTCTGGCTTCTATAAAGGTGTCATATCCTTCTTCCACAGCCGATTTCAGCTCATCGCAGGCATTATTATAGTCTTTCAGTGCACTTTCATAATCAAGTGCATTAGAATAAAGCACATAGGGGTCATCCTGTACGTAACGGATACCGTCTATGCTTCCCTTGAACCATTCTTTTGGGAAACTGAAGAAAAGGATCTTATAACTTCCGGCCCAGGGTGCGTCCACCTTCTTGAGAAATGCATCATACTGCTTCTTAAAAGCCCGCTTATTTATCTTGTTGCCGTCTATGGCATCCTGAATGTATTGACTGATCATGGACATATCGCCACCGTACTGCCCCTTCAACAGCTGGTAATTCGTCATAAGGGCAAGTCTGGCCAGTTCTTCATTCTGTTTGGCTTCGAATACGTTCTGATCGCGGTCCAGAGCATATGCCTGCAGATAGGCTATGGTCTCACGGTCTATGGAGCTGGTTACGAAAGCCTCTTCAAATCTGTAGCCTGTGGTGACAGAGAACCCGACCTCTTTTCCCAGCTTTTCCTTGGCTCTCTGGAACTTACCCTGTTCTGTAGCCAGACTGCTCTTATATCCGTCCAGCTTCTGCTTCTGCTGATCCACCTGAGCCTGAGTGGCTTCGCCCAGGGCCACGCGAGCCTCATTCTTTGCCACCGCTTCAGTCATGCTGTCTATACGGGCATTTAAGAATGCTATCTCAGCCTGGGATGTGATGATATCTATGTAGATATTACTGACTTTTTCATATTCCTTCAGCTTCTCGTCCGTAACCTTATGCTTCAGACCGTCGATCTCATACTGGAGCTGAATAGGCTTATATGTGAATTCGAAGGATTCTGCCTGATCCGGAGCGGTGGGGAACTTGAAATTCAAAAGAGGAGTATATCTGAAAGTTCTGTTACTTCTGTATTTCTCTCTGATGGAACGTACAGCCGATACCCTTGCAGCCTCTTTTCCATCTATCTGGAGCTCCAGTGATTCTATCTTGTCGCTGTATGCTATAGACACAGACTTGGCCGTAGAAAGCTTCAGCATTCTGGCGGCGGATACCGTAGCCATTTCCGGGCTCACAAGATTTGCCGCCATGGGGAGCATGAGGCAAAGCATCAAAACAAAAGCTAAAATGCGATGCAATATGAAGTTAATGATCGTTCTTGTATTCTTCATATTTTTTTATACGGACGTTCGTTTTTTATGGCGACTTATCCGATAATTTTTTAACCTTTTAGTTTTGCTGTGTATCGGACATGTCTTCTGTCACTATGTAGTAGAAGGAAAAAGTATCCAGTCCCTGCTCTGTGACGAAGTTATACATGAGGCCGTCTTTATGATAGGTATGGAGATAGATCTGATAATCTCTGTCGTAGTCTTTCACTTCCGTATATTCAGTGAACACGGAATTTTCCGTGATATCTGCCACGCCGTTTATGATCACCTTATCCGTACTCCGGCTGATCTCATTTATGGTGAGAAGCTCGGGAAGCACCGCATATGCAGTACCCACATACACAGGCTGACCGAAGATCTCGTTCAGGTCGGAAAATGATGTGATATCCTTATCTGCCGTGTGGAAATAGTCTCTCACCACATATACGGATTCTACGGTGGCATCTTTATCCAGTGATTCATCATCAAGATACTCTACTGTCATGGCAGAGATATCGGGCATGAAGCGGACTCTTTCGTCTGTGCTCTGATACATGACCGTATCTCCCGTATAGGCCGTAGCCAGTTCCGATGCATGCTTTCCTATAAGGTCACTGAATTTGATATCATCCTGGGTGAAGGTGCCCTGGAACACCGGATTAAATCCCATGTCGTAGAGGGTACCCTCTCCTTCTTTCATATTAAGAGCGAACTGCCCTCTGTATTCCATGGAGCCGTTCTTCCTGTAGAGATCTCCTTCTCCGCTGTACAGGTTTTCGTGGAAACCTCCCTTATAGTTCAGTGTGCCGTCATCATAGTACTTTGTGCCTTCTCCCTCGTACATGCTGAGCTTGAAGTTACCCTGATATACCACGTGTCCGGAGGGGTTCATGAGGGTACCGGCGCCGTTACAGCTGCCGTTTGACACATCCCCTTCATATGCCAGATATCCTGACTTTCCTTTGATGCGGACAGTGCCTTTTGCAAATTTAAGGAGCACGTTATTATATCCGTAGGTGTTGATATTGTCGTTGCCCCTGCCTGGGAACAGCGCATTCCAGGACAAGATTATATATACCAGCGAAAGCACGCCGATTATGATGACTATGGCAAAGGCCAGTCGTTTGCTGACCATCCAGTTTCCGATGGTGTAATAGTCATTCTTATCTTTGGGCTTTACATTCAGAACTTTCGCGAAGAAGGTCCTGATACCTTCTGTCAGCCTTGCCAGCAGATAGTTCGGAGAAAGGAACAGCTTTAGCTTGGTGACAAGGGGGACGATCTTAGCCCTTATTGATTGTAAGAGTATTTGAATCAGATTCACTATCTATTGTTCTCCTTATGTAACTCGCCATAGAAGGTGCTTCCGGAATTATCGTTCAGCATCCTCTCACATTCAAACAGATACCATTTGGACAGTTCATCCTCCGGCACATCCCGAAGGATTTCCGTAAATGTATTTCTGGCAAGATAGAAATCCTGCTCATAGAAGAGATTCAATGCCTCATTGAATCTGGCTCTGTTTCTGATCTTTGCTATTCTCACGGGTGCGGATTCCGCATCCAGCATTTCATATAACTGTATTCTGATCTCCGGGTGGAGCTTATCGGGTATCACAAATCCGATATGCCGAAGCTCACCTTCCACGTGCTCCCTTTCCACCACCACTGCCGTCAGTACCAGGCAGATATGGAGGCTGTGGAACCAGCGTGTATACCGGCTCAGGGCATCCGCTTCCGGAGCGGACAGATATACGGAAGACTGCTCCACTGTACCGGCCACACCGTATATGAAAGGTGAATAATGAACCAGCACGGTAGCATCCGGAAGTTCGCTGTCTTCTCCGGCTCTGATCCTGTTTATCAGACTGCGGCCGAAATCCGATGCGGTCTTATTATCATCCATGAAGAGAAGCTCCATGGATGAGAGGTCGCTGTTCTGGGATACGAAGGTACCGTCATATTCTTTACGGCTTTCCTCCACATAGGAAAGATAATTGTTGATCCTTTCTATGCTCCTGCTGCTCACGTCCTTCTGACCTTCCATAGAGATGATGGCCACAGTTCCGTTAAGGCTCACTGCATCCTTGCTGACCACCTCTGTGATGGAATTCTTTCCGAGTATGCGTTCCACATTCTTCGGTGCGAAACGATAATACGCTTCATATGTGAGGTATTTGATACGGTTTGTTTTCAGCACATTTTTCTGGATCTCATATATGCTGTTCCACATATAGTCCATATCTTTTCCAAGCACTTTCGGTTTTTCTATGTCATCCTCGCTGCCTGCTGCCATGAGACCGAGAGCTGTCTGCAGATCACGGATATCCTTATTCAGGATCAGTGAATACAGGAAGGCTGCGATGCTGGACAGGGCATATATGATGATAAGGAGTCTGACTATATCCCAGAATTCCAGGCTGCTGTATACAGACAGTGTGTCCGCTTCAGCCACGGATACTCCCAGATAGTCCGAAGCGTTCACCATCTTAAGGGGCACTACAAGAACATGGATCTTCTTTCCTCCCACCATATATCTCTTTGAAGTGACCCGTCCGTTTTCGTTCACCTTTCGGATGACTTCCACCAGATCCCTTCCGTAAAGATCTTCCAGTGCTTCATTATTGCTGCCGTCTGCTGAGATCCTCACCATGCGGCCCTTGTCTATGATCATGGAATTAAGGATGGTGACTCCTTCCACAGATGCCTTATGTCTGTAGAGTCTGTCCTGAGCCAGTGCATACCACTCCGAATCATACAGATTCGCGGACTCTATCTCTCCTTCAGTGTACCCGTCCATGGCACTGTAGAGTGCCTGCTGCTCATATCGCTGATATTCTCTTTCCGCCGTGTTCTGGTTTATGGTCACCATGACGGCTCCTGCCACCAGAAGACATATAAGCAGCACCGCTTCTACCGTGAGGAAGGAATACACCATGCGGATCCTTCCGGGAAGCAGGAAGAAAAGTGCTATGATGATAAGCACTCCCACAAACCACACTATCATGGCCACTGCTATGGAGAAATCGTTTGCCCGAAGCTTCAGTCTTAATGACTCTTTTCTGTTTGAGTAGATGGTGCGGATCTCGTTATCCAGTTCAAATACTCCCGGTGCATCACTGTCATATCTGATATTAAACACACCTTCCCTGTATTCCACGGCG
Organism: Lachnospiraceae bacterium; assembly: GCA_024688505.1. GTDB lineage: Bacteria > Bacillota > Clostridia > Lachnospirales > Lachnospiraceae > FD2005. The sequence continues at coordinate 6,178 of JAILDZ010000142.1, read as the reverse complement.
TTTATGATACGTCCTTCAACGGTACCCTGAAGATATTCTTCCCGCACCTCTGTCTTTAATGCTTCCCACTTATACACTTCATCTTTGGACGGATCGCTGCTTTTTACTGCACTTAAAGATGCGGTCTTTACGGAATATACATACGCCGACAGTCCGTCTTCCGGCACAGCTGAAATATATACGGTATTATCTGTGGCAAAAAGTCCCGTCACCTTCATGTTCTCCAGCGGAAGCCTGAATGGGTTCGTGATATTGGTGATCTGCATTTCATCATTCAGAGTGGCCAGAGCATATTCTCTGATCTCTCTTCCGGCATCATCTCTGTCTCTGAAGAAAAGCGCGTAGAGATTCTCGTCATAATACTCCACCTCTGTCACGTGCCACCCTTTCAGATATCCGAATTTGGCCGTGGTAAAGATGCCAAGCACTTTTCCGTCTTTTTGCATCTGGCGTATCAGCCCGGACTTTGCGGTATTGTCGGTAATGAAATAGTCCTTTTCGGATTCGGCATACTCATTCTCGTCCCGAAGTCCTCCCTGATTCATACCTGTGATGACAACTACCACAGACACGGCAGCCACCAGTACAAACCAGACAGCGGCACATATTATGATGTTTCTGATTTTCTTCCCGTTCATATTTAGAGGTATCTCCTATTTACTGTAACAGCGACTCCAGACCGATCTTGTCAAAATTCCTGGTGAAAAGCCGAAGCCATGGTACATCCCCGAAAAGCAGGTTCGTGATGAAGGTCAGCAGCACGAATATAGCAAGCAGAATGCTGACCCAGAGCAGCACTCGAAAGATGGTGTCTCTGTTTCTGGCGAACCACACTTTAATGTGCAAAAGCAGACCCCTCTTTCTAATGGGTTCTGCTGCTATCTGCAAATCTTTATACAGTTCCGTGAAACGGTCGTAGCTCTGCTTATCTGTCTTCTTTATAAGGAGCAGATAACTGTTTGCCCGTCTGTCCGACTTGGGTTCCAGAAGCTCCACCAGGATCTTTGCACATTCGTTCGCACAGTCTCCTTCGTCGATGGACGGGTCCAGTTCCGTCAGATCGTATCTGTAACTGATATATACGGACAGATCCTTTGCTATATGTATCTCGCGCTGCCTCAGCATGAGATACAGAAGCGGCCAGGGAAGGTTGCTGGTCATACACGCTATGATAAGGTTCGTGCAGACCTCCTCGCACTCCCTGAGGGTCATGGATGAGCCCATATAGAACTCGGAGAGGAAACGTTCCGACACATAAGGATACACTATGAAGAATTTTCCTTCATCAGTGTACATGCGCACATTGGGGGCATCCTGAAGATAGGTGGCTTTATCATATATCTCGATAAATTTATGCATCACTTCATGATCCGATACCACCAGCACAGTGTAGCGTGTGCGCTGCGGATCCGCCGTATTCTCACAGATTCGTATTTCGTTTACGTCCGTCTTTTTAACGGTCTGTATTGTTTTAAACAGCGTAGGCCGAATAGTTTCGTTCATACGGATCTCTTTCCTTTATTTTGTGAAACCGGCCAGGGGGTTCTTAACATCTTCCGTGGAATCCCCTTCCAGAGCCTCATATCCCTTCTTCTCAACGATGGCGTATGCATAAGTACATACCACAGGCATGTCTGTGCAGTAGATACGTATCTCGTATACACCGGGTTTTGAGGGAGCGGTATAGATACCGTCTGATGTGATCTCACCGCTGCCGGCCTCGGTAAGCTCGTAGGAGATGCTCACCTTATCCATATTATTGAAGCGAACTCCGAAGTAGTGGTTCTCTTTGGTTCCCATACGTACTGTGGGGGTCTCGGGGCTGATGCTCTTTCCTGTGAAGTCATCATGAAGACCAAGGTCGTTTCCTGCCGGGAATTTGATAGCCACCCAGCGATAATTAAGCACCAGATAATCCACATTATTCAGAAGTCTGGCTCCCACTATGAAGCTGCCCTTGTCATTAAGGACTCTCACCGCTGTTTCGGCATCCACTGCCGAACGCTGGTCATTAGTAAAGATATTGGGATTACCGTATATGGTACTCTTGGCGTTGGTGCCCAGAGTCTCATCCTCACGGAGATATTCATATCCCACATCCACATATACGTTTCCTTTTCCGAGACCGTGTATGATCTCTCCGGAATAACGTATATCGCCTTTTCTGGCATTTTCACCAAGGGGGATCTCCAGCACGCCTGTAGCGATCTCAGGGCCGCCGCCGGCTGAATCTCCTCTCACGTATTTGTCCACATATGCCTGAGCGCTGACACCCTGTTGTCCGACGGGAGTGGGCTTCTGGAAATATTCCATGTAGGAATAGCGCTGCATTTCCTGCGCGGGTGCAGTCACATAATTCTTGGCACCGATCTCTGTCACATCCTCAATGATGTATGCGCTGTCGGTACGGACCAGATTCATATCCGCAAGCCTGATATAATCACCCTGGCCTCCGATGGAACGCATTTCCAGATTCAGACGGCCGATCTCGCGATTGACTATCTCTCTGGGCTTCATGTCGGAAACCAGCACCTTGATGGTGAAGTTTGCCGGCACCGGCACAGCCTTTCCGTTCTCATAGCCTGCTGCGGAACCTGTCTTTAATATGATGTTTGTTTCCACTGCGGATGTATCCAGTGTCTTCATCCAGCGATCCACTATCAGTTCTTCGCCTTCATTAAGAGACACGTCTTCTATGTCCACAGATATTTCGTTTTTTCCTTCCTCTGAAAGGAATATGGGGGTCTGGAGAATGCCATGATATGAGAGTTTCACATCATCACTTGAAAGCTTCGTCACCTTGAGGCAGGCGCGCACGGGATTTCCATGGCTGACTGTGGCCGGGATCACAAATTCCACATTGAAGTGGTCACTGGTCATGAGCACACCCTTTGTGAGGAATTCTGTTTCCATCTCAAACACATCGGGTATGTCCTCTTTATCCATCAGGAAGAGTTCGTAACCTTCTTTGATACGGTTATACTGGAATTCCTGATTGGGGTCCGATGAATCTATGGCATATACCTTATGCACAGGTTCTTCTTTATATCTTAAGCAGAGTGACACTTCATTGGTCTTCAGCTCTTCAAAGCCCATGAGCGCGGACAGACGCTTCACGTCGGATGATTCCACCACTATCTCGCGTCCCATTCCGTCAATGGCCACACCGCTTTCCACCAGAAGGGACAGATCGTCCAGACTGAAAACGCCGAGGCCGCACACCACGCCGGTGCCATACATCAGACCGTTCATGAAGCGGCGCTTGTTATTGAAATACGCCTGCTCTGCAGTGTAGTCCGCACTGGAAAGTCTCTTCTTCGGGTAGTATCTGTTTCTTTCAAATGGATATATTTGTGTGTTGTTCATAGTCTTCCTCTCCTATCACTATATTGACCCACGATTGTAATTATATCTGACATACCGCAACAAAACCGCAACACCTTTATTCTCCGGTCTCTTCGGTTTTGATACCTTCTGTGCTGTCTACCTTTAACCCGTCTCCGTTCTCCGTAAGTTCGTTGCTTGTGGCCGGCTGTACGGTGGTGAGAGAGTTCGAAGGCTCTATCGTTGCCGCCGGGGGTGCATATTTCTCATATTCATCCCAGGTGCTGCCTGCTACAGCAGTTTCCGCTGTGAGTTTTCGAAGAGACACAGGATATTCGTTATCCGGTATTTCCGTAAGCTCCACATAGTTTTCCGCCACGTATCCGAAGACTCCGTTCACTTCCACCAGGACTCTCATCTCCGTGACCTCTACCACATATCCCGTCTCTCCGGTCCGTACATGGGTAATGATCTCGTCGGCGTCCTCCCTCTGAGTGGAGTGGACATTCAGTGCTGAGAAAGGCATTTCCGTGATGGTGTATTTATAAAAAGGTCCTGCCCTCATGCCGGTGGTGTCTATTTCCTCTTCTTCCTCCTCGGGCTCCTCTTCCTTTTCTTTTTCATCTTCCTTCACCTCAGGTTCAGGCTCGGGCTCGGGCTCGGGTTCAGGCTCCACCACAGGCTCCGGTTCAGGAGTCGGTTCAGGTTCGGCCACCGCCACAGTCTCCGTCACAGGCTCCGGTTCTTCGGTGACCTCAGCCGTATCTCTGCTGCCTCCTCCGAATCCGGACAATGCGCCGGTTTCCTTTGCGTACACTCCGACGGTAAGCAGTCCGAATACCAGATATCCGGCTATGACCGAGAGTAGTATCTTCTCTCCGTTTGTGAATTTTTTCATGGTCTTTCTTGTCCTCTTTTGAAAATAGGTTACAATAACACACCATGCTAATTTTATCAGTCTTTATGCAGGATTTAAAGGTTTTTTCTAAAAATTCGGACATAAAAAAATCCTTCCGCATGCGTAAATTTTGCTTTGCGGAAGGATCTATGCCTACTCTCGTCTTAAGGCGTCTATGGGATTCAGTTTTGATGCCTGATTTGCCGGCATGGCCCCGAAAAGGATTCCTATGAACATGGAGAAAAGAACAGATATTATTATCCAGGGCACGCTGATGCCAAAGTCCATGCCTGTAACCACGGATATGCCCTTTGCCAGAGCGATGCCTGCTATGATCCCAAGGATCCCGCCAAAGGATGTGAGCACGGCAGATTCCGTGAGAAACTGCCAGAGTATCACTCTTCTCTTTGCGCCCAGAGCCTTCTTCAGTCCTATCTCCGATGTGCGTTCCGTCACAGACACCAGCATGATGTTCATGACGCCGATGCCGCCTACCAGGAGGGAGAGGGATGCTATGCCCACCAGCATCATCTGGATGGCATTAGTGAGAGTCTTCAGATCGTCGGCATAGTTGTCCTCGGTCCCGGTGCCGTAGCTGTATTCTCCGTTCATGACATTCATGTTAAGGATTTCCGCTGCAGCCTTTGATCCCGGCTGCATCTCCTTTGTCTCCGTCACCTTCACTCCCACGCTTTCCGGTTCATCATACTGATAGATCACCGGCCATGTGCCGAAGGGGATGAACACCGTGCCTATCCGGCTCTCGCTTCCGTTCATATAGTAGTCGTCTATGGATTCATAGTCCGCTTCCACGGCGTTTCTATTCTTTGCCACACCGACTATGGTAAAGGGCTCCTGCTTTATCTCTATCACGGCGCCCACGGGGTTTTCGCCCTCGAAAAGGGTATTCTTTGCAGTCTCGTCTATTATGGCCACTTTTTTCCCGGATGTGTATTCATTATCCTTAAATGTCCTGCCGCTTATCAGGTCATATTCCATCACATGGAAATAATTCTCCTGTATGCCCGTCACATAGCCGTTACTCATGCCCTTGTCTTTATAGTACACGGTTCCCCAGCCCTGCCTCTGGTGATAGGCCGTTACCCCCGTCACGTTATCAAGAGACTCTATGGCGCTTAAGGTATCCTCTGACACCATTGGCACATTATCCGGCACTCCGCTTGAAAAATCATAGGGCCAGTCTCCCTGACAGAGAGTGAGGTTAACCACGTTATTTCCGGATCCGATCAGGCTCTTCTCCAGTCTCTGATTCGTCCCCTCCACTATGGAGACTATGGCTATGATGGAGGCTATGCCGATGATCACTCCCAGCATGGTAAGAAATGACCGAAGCTTATGGGACCATATTCCTCTTAATGATAATCTGATATTCTCTAACATCTTTTTTCCCGGTTTCTAGAATAATGATATAGGCGGTTTGTCTGTGGTCTTCATTCCCACCACTGCTTTATTGCCGTATGGGAATGCTATCCGGTCCGTGGTGGACAGTCCGGAAAGTATCTGCAGATATCCGGCCTCAGACGTACTCTTTACAGTCACGTCCGCACGTTCCAGTCTGCCGTTTTCATCTTCCTTCAGCACATAGTTTCCTTTTTCATCGGAGCGCACATACACTTTTTCCAGGACAATGACCTCTCCTTCCTCTTCTTCCACGACAGGCGTCATTTCCACTCCAAACCCCGGAGTGAAGCCTTCTGCACTTTCCATATAGGCCGTGAAAGGATACCATGACACATTACTGTTTCCGTTTGTCCAGCTATTAAAATTCTCTGCGGGATAGGGTGATATCTCCGCTACTTTGGCAGTGGTGGTGTTTCCCGTCTCCCAGGAATACACCGTGTACTCATCCCCCACTTTAATGCTGCCAAGCTTCAGCTCAGACACATAGCCTATCACAGCCATGCCGCTTTCCCCTGTGATCACCACGAAGGGTGA
>JAILDZ010000083.1 GCA_024688505.1 Lachnospiraceae bacterium | reverse complement strand
AGATATTCACCTTCAGCCCCACAGCTATCTTTTTCTGGTTCTTCTCATGAGTGGCCCTCATTTCATAAAGATAGCGCTTATAAAATTCCTCATACTTCTTATTCTCTAATTCGTCCATATATCCTTATCCGCGATTTACGGTTGGCTTCGTGCTTCGCACTCTCGCCACCCTGCCCGCTATTCGCACTCTCGCAATGCCTTCGCATTGCTCCCTGCTCATACCGGGCCGTTCGTCAAGCAGATATGCTTAGGCAAGCAAGCTTGCCACGCATATCTGCTTTCCTCTCTTAAATCGCTACATCATTTCTGTGTCTTCCATTCTTTCTTCCATGTAATGATTTATTCTCTTAAAGGGCCTTCGGATCCAGATGCCGATGGCAAGAGACACCGGAATAAACAGGCAAAGCTGCAGAAGATAGATGATATAGTCATTTTCATAAAATCCTGCCACACTCTCCCTCATAGCATTTATGGCATAGGGGAAGGGGAAGAAAATGTATATGTTTCGGAAAAACTCCGGTAAAAGCTCTATGGGGTATGTACCGGAGGATCCGGCTATCTGCAGCACCACGATGACCACAGCTGCGGCTTTTCCCACATCTCCGAAAGCAGAGACCAGAGAGTATATCAGTAGTGAAAACACCATACTGGTGATGGCTGAGGCCAGCCAGAAGTATCCCGGGCTTTTGCACTGCACGTGAAGTAGCTGAAGGTCACCCACTACCGTCACCACGGTCTGCAGTTGTCCCATTAAAAAGAATATGGCATATCTGCCAAAGAAAAGCTGCCATCCCTTCGCATCGGGATACAGTTCTTTACCGGGATGGACTTTCAGAATGGCGGTGAGTATCAACGCACCAACCCAGATCGCCAGAGTAGTATAAAAGGGTGTCACCGCAGATCCGTAATTATCCACGGGATAGAGCACCTCTGTTTCAATAGTCACCGGTTCCGCAAAGAATTCGCCGTACACCGCCGGGTCCCCGGAAAGAGTCTCCATAAGGATCTTTGCCTTATCGCTGTCGGCGGCTTTTTCCACCTTTTCTATGGCTTCCGTGATACGGTCCGATACCATGCCGAGAGCCTCACTGGTCTTTTCCAGACTGGTGGTGGCGGAATTTGCAGTCATTTGAAGGGACCCGTACACGTCTCCCATCCCTCCCAGAACAGATGCCATGTTATACATGAGGTTCTGGCTGTTAAGGAGCACCAGAGACAGGCCTTCCAGGCTCTGATTCACCTGGGGCATGAGGGAATTCGTGATCTGTCCCTGCAGGCCTTCCAGATTCACCACTGCGTCACTGATCTTCTGAGTGGCATCGGCCCTGGCTTTTTCCACATCGGATTTTGCGGTCTGGGCCTGTGCTGTGACCACAGCGTTCATAGCATTATTCACTGTGGATGTGGTGGTCTTCATGGCTTCCAGCGTAGCTGTCAGGTTCGGATCGTTTACAGATGCGGCTATAAGCGCGTTGATATTATCGTTTATCTTCTTTACATCTGCCTGAGTAGACTGAGCCGCTTTAGCCATAGCTTCCACATCGCCTGTCAGCTTCGCCTCGTTAAGAGTAGCGATGGCCCCGTTTAAGGTATTCTGGATGCTGTCGATGGAAGTGTTCACCTGAGCGGAATAGTTGTTAAGCGTGGTCTGAGACACCACCATGGATGCAGTGGCATTTCCTATGGTGGCCGCACTGTTCATGGCCTGCTGCTGCATCACTGCTGTATCATCTATGGCCTCCCCTGCTGCCGCGGAAAGGGTCGCATTACCTCTTATGGCCACACTGATAGTATCCTGATAGGAGACGATATCCCTGTTGATATCCTTAAGTCTGTCTATCAGCTTATTCACGCCGCCTTCTTCTTCAATATCGGCGGACAGATTATTGGTCCCCCGGAATATCCGCTCAGTCATAGTCTGTATGAACTGCTCCTCGATATTCCCCTGGATATTCTCCACGACAGTGTCTGTTATCTTGTTTGCTACGGGATTTATTTTTTGATTCTGAAAGAAGATCAGTCTTGGTTTTTCCACATCCTCGAAGAGGATATTATACATGTTATAGGTGAAATCCTCCGGCACCACCAGCGCAGCATAATATTCGCCTTTTTCCACACCCGAAAGGGCCTCCTCCCGGGTCTTAACGAACTGCCAGTCGATCTTGTCATTATCGTGGAGGCTTTCTATGATGGCATCACCGGAATTTGAGAATTTACCGTCGTCATCCGTATAGCCTTTATCAAGCGATACGGCTGCCACCTTCAGGTTTCCGGTGTTTCCGTAAGGATCCCAGTTCGAGTAGATATTACACCAGGCATACAGTGCCGGTAGCACGCATACACCCAGGACTATCACCAGGATAAAGAAGTTCGTGGCTATATGTTTTATATCATTAACAAATATTCTCTTTATAGTATTCATTATCTGAAAAGCTGCTTTCCGTCATTTACAGAATTGTATTATATATTTTTTTCCGGAAATATAACTATACAAAACAGCCCACCTGTCAGATGTCCGTATATTTAGTCTCTTACTGCTGCTCCTTTATCCGTCCAAGTTTCACAGAATTTCTGGATTCCTCCTTCACCTGATAGAGCATTGCGTCCGCACCGTGAAGATAATCATAGAGCCTGGAATCGGCATCCGGTACGCCCCAGCATATTCCCTGGGATATGGTTACTATATCGCTGGCCAGAGAATATTTATGTTCAAAAGCTTTTCCCATAACCCTGCGCCGAAGCTCCATGGCCATTTTATACACTTCCTCTTCCGTATAATTTTCGTATATTATGACAAACTCATCGCCGCCATATCTGGCACAGAACACATTTCCGAAAGCTCTGAGAGAGAGAACCATATCTGCCACGGCTCTGATGCACACGTCTCCGGACTGGTGGCCATAATTATCGTTATATTGCTTGAAATAGTCGATGTCCAGGATCTCGATGGCAAAGGGGCTCTGCTTGGCATAGGCCCGTTCGAATGCTTCATCTCCATAAGTATTCAGCTTAAATCTGTTATACATGCCGGTGAGGGCGTCGGTCTCGGACTTCAGGTGAAGTTCTTTGTTCTCCTGCTCCACCTCTTTATTTATCATGGCAAGGTCGTTCAGATTGTTCCGAAGATTTATGGTGTTACGGATCATGAGGGCATTTTCCTGCTCCATCTTTTCCGTTATTTCAAAAAACTCTGTGGTGGCAGACCGGTATTCCTTCGTCATCTTCTTTTCTCTGTAATACCTGGCCTTAAGAGAGAGCACCTTTTTCTGAAGGTTCCTGACCTTAGTCTTTTCCGTAAGCTTCTCCACCTCTTTTATGAGCCGCTTAAACTCGTCCTCAAATATCCCGTCACTTTCCTCGGACAGATTAAGAAGAAGCTTCAGATAGTCATAAAGATCGTCAAACACATCCATTATCATGATCTCTGAAGATGTGATCCTGCTGATCTCCATGATGCATCTGTTTCGCATCTCGTTTTCATTATTCCTATGGAACAGTCTGGCGCCGAAACAATACACCACCAGCGCATCCATGCTGGGGAGCGCTCTTAAGCATTCTCCTTCCAGCTTCATGGCATATTCCTTGGCCTTATCCACTTCTCCCATGGAAAGGAAGGCTTTACCGATATCCAGATACGACACCGCCAGATTCTGTATCCGGTCCGGCATATTCTCATGTTCCAGTATATAATCCATGCCCATCTTCGCATGCTGCAGGGCATTTGGATATTCTTCGATAGAAAGATACAGGGCCGCCATATTCATATGGATGATCCATTCCAGATCCCCCAACCTGTGCTGATGGCAGATGGATATGGCCTTTATGTAATAGTCCATGGCAAAAGGTGCATTGCCCCGGTTTAAGGACATGATGCCAAGAAGGTTATTTGCCATGGCTACATAGCCCCACTCCCCTTCATTCTCCAGCGGACGCATACAGGAAAGCATTTCCCTATAAAACTCTGCCATGCTGTTATCTGCATAATAAAGCTCTCCCCGGGAGAATCTGGCAAAGCCTATGAGGGCATCGTCATGGATCCTTTCTCCGTATTTTTCCAGCTCATCACAGGCCTGAAAGCTCCTTTTAGGATCTACCCCACGATAGTTTTCCAGATCTTTTATGTGATTTTGTACTTCACTTCTGTATTTGCTTATATCCATATCTTCACTTCAGTCTGTCGCTAAGTGCCGCAAACTGTTCCAGGCTAAGTGTCTCTCCGCGCACAGTTTCTGCCAGTCCCAGAGATACTATAGCCTCCTTGATCCTTTCAGCGGGAACGTTTATTTCCGATGAATTATTAAGACCATTATACAGGGTCTTTCTCCTTTGGTTAAAGGATGCTCTGATCACGTCAAAGAGAAACTCTTCGTCCTTCACCTCCACCGGTGGCAGGGAGCGCATCTTTAAGCCTATCACCGCACTTTCCACGGAAGGACTGGGAATAAAGGCTTCCGGCGGTATAAACAGTTTGATCTCCGGCTTAGTATAATACTCCGTTAGAAGCGTGAGGGCTCCATAGTCCTTCGTACCGGGGGCTGCTTCCATCCTCTCTGCCACCTCCCGCTGCATAAGGACGGTGATGCTTTCTATCAGGTCTCTCATAGGGAGTATCTTAAGGAGAATGGGTGTGGTGATATAATATGGCAGGTTTGCCACCACCTTTATCTTCTTCCCGGCTCTTTTTTCTCCGATGATCTCATTAATGTCTATTTTTAATATATCGGCATTTATCACCTCTATATTATCATACTCCGACAGAGTGTCCTTAAGAACCTCCACCATCTTCTCATCGATCTCCACGGCAAAAACCGTCTTTGCGGCCTGCGATAAGAGCTCTGTCAGGCTTCCGAGTCCCGGACCTATCTCCAGCACTATATCATCTTTATCAATTTCCGCCGCATCCACGATCCCCTGAAGAGAAGACGGATCCGTCAGGAAATTCTGGCCGTATTTTTTCTCTGCCCGGACCTTATGCCGGGACATTATGGCCATGGTATTGACCGGATTACCTATACCGCTTCCGGAAACAGCCGACATGCGTTCTCCCATGTGATCTCCTCTACTTCTTCTCTGGTGATGCCTTTGATCTCTGCTATTTTCTCCGCCACATAAATAAGGTTCCCGGAGTCGTTCCTCTTTCCCCGGTTCGGTTCCGGTGCCATATACGGGCTGTCCGTTTCAAGCAGGATGGATCCCATCCCGATCTCCTCCACAGTGGCTCTCAGTTTCTTTGAATTCTTGAACGTAAGGACGCCTCCTATACCTATATAGTATCCCATCTTCACATATTCTCTCGCAATCTCCGGAGAATATGAGTAGCAATGGATGACACCTTCTATTCCCATTTCATGAGCTTCTCTCATTATGGAAAGCGTATCTTCTGCTGCGTCCCTTGAATGTATGATAACAGGAAGAGCGGCGTTTTTTGCTATTTTAAGCTGCTCCCTGAATATTTCCCTTTGCCTTTTTTGCATATCGGGATCTTTTTCCCAATAATAGTCCAGGCCGATCTCTCCGATGGCCACCACTTTAGAGCTTTTCCTCTGTCCTTTGTCTGATACGGTCTTAATAAACCGTCTGGACTCATCATGCCAGTCTGCCTGGTCTTCGGGATGAATGCCCACGGCCGCATAGATAAAGTCATATTCTTTTGCCAGCTCTACAGACTCTTTCGCCCCGCGGAAGGATGCTCCCACGTTTATGATCCGCCCGATGCTTTGAGCCTTTAATTGCAAGAGAAGTTCGATGCGGTCTGCATCGAACTTCTCATCGTCATAATGTGCATGTGTTTCAAAAATCATTCAGCATATCTCCGCTCCGTTTGGCATGGATTTTTCTGGAGTCATAAGGGCCAGGTTTCCTTCTGTATCCTCGGCACATAGCAGCATGCCTTCGGATCTGATCCCCGCCAGTGTGGCAGGCTTTAAGTTTGTAAGGACCATCACCTTTTTGCCTACCATCTCTTCCGGAGAGTAGTATTTCCTGATACCCGATACTATCTGAAGCACCTTGCTTCCCACCTTCACCTTGGAGCAAAGGAGCTTTTTCGATTTCTCTACCGCTTCGCATTCCAGGATCTCTCCCACCTGGAACTGAAGCTTTGTGAAATCATCAAAGGAGATTTCGGGTTTTGCTTCTATATCTATTCCTTCTTCACCTGCAGGAGACTCTCCCAGCTCAGCACGTCTTTCGGCCTCAGCCTCTTCCGGAGTCATACGTCCTGCTGCCACCAGGTTCTTTCTGGCTGTTTCCTGATGTGCCAGGAATTCTTCCCTGTGCTTCTGCTGTATGGCTTCTGCTTTTTTAAGGATCTCATCCTTATCCAGTCTGGCAAAGAGGATCTCCGGAGCATCTGTCACCTTGTTTCCCGAGGGATAGAGGCCGAATGTGGTAAGAGAATCGAAGTCTCTTTCCTTTACGTTCAGCTGCTTTAAGATCTTCTCTCCGGTTTCCGGAAGGAATGGAGCAAGGAGTGCGGTGCCGATATAGATGCCTTCCACCAGATTATAAAGCACGGTGGAAAGACGGTCTTTCTTCGCATCGTCCTTCGCCAGTATCCAGGGCTCTGTCTCATCGATATATTTATTAAGACGCTTAAACAGTGTGAAGATCTCTGTCAGCGCATCCGCTACTCTCAGAGTCTCCATCTTCTTTATGACCTTTTCGGCTGTGGTGACTGCCACTTCCTTCAGGTCATTGTCCACGTCTTCCGACACATTCTTATCTGCCACCACACCGCCAAAGTATTTATTGCTCATGGCCACGGTACGGTTTACCAGATTTCCAAGGGTGTTTGCCAGATCGGAATTCACCCTCTCTGTCATAAGGTCCCATGTGATGACGCCGTCATTTTCAAAAGGCATTTCATGAACCACGAAATACCTGGTGGCATCCACTCCGAACACATCCACCAGATCATCGGCATAGATCACGTTACCCTTGCTCTTACTCATCTTCTCTCCGCCCTGGAGCAGCCACGGATGTCCGAACACCTGCTTCGGAAGCGGCTCGCCCAGTGCCATCAGGAAGATGGGCCAGTATATGGTATGGAATCTGATGATATCCTTTCCGATGAGATGAAGATCTGCGGGCCAGTATTTCTTATAAAGCTCGCCATGATTTCCGTCTGCGTCGTATCCGATGCCGGTGATATAGTTTGAAAGGGCATCAAGCCACACGTAGATCACGTGGTTCGTATCAAAGGTCACCGGTATTCCCCATTTAAAGGAAGTTCTGGATACACAAAGGTCCTGCAGTCCGGGCAGAAGGAAGTTATTCATCATTTCGTTCTTTCTGGACACGGGCTGTATGAACTCCGGATGCTCGTTTATGTAATCTATGAGCTTCGGAGCGTATTTACTCATCTTAAAGAAGTATGCTTCTTCCTTTTCCGGATGCACCTTTCCGCCGCATACGGGACAAACGCCGTCTTTTAACTGGCTCTGAGTATAGAATGCCTCGCATTCCGTACAATAGAGCCCCTCGTATGCACCCTTATAGATATCCCCCTGATCGAAGAGTTTTTTGAAAATCTTCTGAACCTGCTCCTCATGATCCTGATCCGTGGTACGGATGAAGCGGTCATAGGAAGTGTTCATAAGATCCCAAAGATGCTTTATGGTGCCTGCTGTGGCATCCACGAATTCCTTGGGGCTCTGACCCTCCTCGATGGCACGGGTTTCTATCTTCTGACCGTGCTCGTCGCTTCCGGTCTGGAAATGCACATCATATCCTTCAGCACGTCTGAATCTGGCTATACAGTCTGCCAGCACGATCTCGTAGCTGTTTCCGATATGGGGCTTACCCGATGTATATGCTATTGCTGTTGTTATATAATAAGGACCTTTATTACTCATTTATAATTATACCGCCAAAAAGAATTTAACCAGGAAGATCAGTGAAAGTACCAGTGTAAGTACAGACACATCTCCCTTCTTTCCTGTAAACAACTTGATCACAGAGTAGGATATCAGTGCCAGACCGATGCCGTGTCCGATGGAGCCGGAGATGGGCATTGCCAGAAGCATGATAAATACCGGTACAGACTGTGATATATCGCTGAAGTCCACGTTCTTAAGTCCGGAAAGCATCAGGATTCCCACATATATAAGGGCTGATGATGTAGCCGCTGCAGGAATGACTGCTGCCAGGGGTGCCAGGAAGATGCTGGCCAGGAAAAGGATTCCTGTGGTGAGTGCTGTAAGACCTGTACGTCCGCCTGCTTCCACACCTGCTGCTGACTCGATGAATGTGGTAACTGTAGAAGTTCCTGTTAAGGATCCTGCCAGAGTACCTACCGCATCGGATGTGAGGGCTTCCTTCATGTTCGGCATGTTGCCGTCCTTATCTGTCATGCCGGCACGGTTTGCTGTACCTACCAGTGTGCCGATGGTATCGAACATATCGATCACGCAGAATGTCACGATCAGAGTAATGAATGTCACCCAGCCGATCTCGGGGATATGAGAGAAGTTCACCTTAAACAGTGTAGCCTGCGCCATATCGGAAAACGGCGGGATAAAGGATGCTGTAGCCAGGGATGCGAAAGGATTCTGTCCCAGGAACACGAAATCGCCGATCCAGTATACGACGGATGCGATAAACATACCGAGCAGAACGGCAGACTTAAGTCCGCGATGTGAAAGGATCACGATGGCAAAAAGACCAACGAAGATGGTGATCACTGTGAGGACCATAGCGCCGTAGCTGGCTCCCATGGATTCTTTTAAAAGCTTCGGTGTGAGGGCTCCGAAGAAGTCTCTCATCACATAATTTGCGTTTCCGTTTTCGTCATACACGCCCACGTTGGAACCGAATCCGATGTTCATGAGCATGAGACCGATGGCCGGGGATATACCCATACGGATTCCGAGAGGTATAGCTTCCACGATCTTTTCTCTTACATTAAGGAGAGAAAGTACCAGGAAAATAACACCTTCTATAAAGATGATGCTGAGTGCTGTCTGGAATGACTCCACATAAGAGAGGCCTGTGAGTGCCACAATGTTTGCCACCACTACTGCAAAGAATGAGTTCAGCCCCATTCCGGGAGCCATGGCAAAGGGCTTATTTGCAAGGAATGCCATGCAGAATGTACCGATAGCTGATGCGATACATGTGGCAAGGAACACACCGTTCCAAAGAGATGAACCCACGTCAAAACCTGTCAGAAGATTGGGGTTCAGGGCAATGATATATGCCATAGTCATGAATGTGGTGAGTCCGGCCACGATCTCAGTTCTGACATCTGTGTGGTTCTCACTCAGTTTAAATAGCTTTTCCAAAATACTGTCCTCCTCATAAAGCTTTATAAAACTCTTCCATAATACAATAGACAAAAAAACACGTCAATGGTATCATTTCTCTGTATTTTCAGAAAATTACGTAAAAGGAACCTTCTTATGAAAAGATATTATTCTCTTGATATTATCAGATTTATACTGGCTGTCATCATCGTGATGCACCATTTCCAGCAGAACACCGGCCTCTTTATCGAAGGCGGTGTGAACTTCTTTAACGGAAACATCTACTACGGATATGCGGTGGAAGCCTTCTTCATAATCTCCGGCTTCTTAGCGGCAGGCGCTAAAGAACGGACGGAGAATACTGCTTTTTCCAAATACTTTATTAATAAGATCATCCGTATCGTCCCCATGGCTGCCGTTGCATCCGCAGTTTACTTCATAGCCATGTTCATACATTACCATCGCTACGGATTCTGGTATGCCCAGGTAGTTCCGGGAATCTGGCGCATGTTAAATACTCTGCTTCTTTCCAATGCAGGCGGTCCCGTGACTCTGGATTTTATCGGAGTGGGGCTTAATCCTCCCCTCTGGTATGTGGGGGTGCTCCTTCGTTGCTATATCGTATTTTATCTGATCCTTTGGGCATGCAAAAAACTTAATGTGAATCCCCTTTATTCATTCATAGCCATGGTCCTTTTCGGCACGGCCATCATGCAAAACGGCACGGATAAAGCCTTTCTGAATGAATTCCACGGCAGAGGCCTGGCGGCCTTCTTCCTTGGAACCGTAATTTACAGCCTTTTCATGTATGCATCAAAAAAGAAGACCATCATCATATCTGCAATAACGGCCTTCCTCTTTGTTGTTCTTTGTATAAAAGATTTCGAGGAGCTTCTGGATTACCAGTGGGGATGCTTCACTTTTGTTTTCTTCCCGGCTGTCATCCTTTTTTTCCTGTCGCTTGAGTTTCTCATTCGTGACGGAAGAAACCTTCCCGCCATGCCAAAGCCTGTGTCACTGGTCTTTGACTATCTGGGAAATGTGCCCTATGAGATATATGTGTGGCACAGCCCTCTTATCATCATTTATTCCATGATTCGGGTGCAGGAATTCCATAACTTCACCCCCTTCACGGAAAACAATATGATATGCTTCCTGCTTTTCATGGCAGTCTTCGGCGGCCTCACCTACTACCTTATGGAGCGCCCAGTGACAAAGCTATTAAAAAATAAATATGTGAAATAAAAAGTACCGGCAGCTTTGCTGCCGGTACTTTTATGCTTACACAGTATTCAGATCTTGAATGTGTCTACAAACTCGCCGATCTTCACGGCTGAATCTGCCACTGCCACAGCACTTTCATCCACGCCCCGGCTTTCATCTGCCACGCTCTGAGCACTGGTGGCCGCTGTGTCTACTGTCGCTGTCACCTGCTCGGTGGATGCTGACTGCTGTTCCGCAATAGCTGCTACGGATGTAGCGATCTCATTCACCTTATCCATCTTCTCTATCATATCGGATACGGTTTCACTGGTCTCGTTAACGGAGCTGAAGATTTCCGCAAAGGTCTGACCGGTTTCGCTCACTGCAGTGCTGCTGCTTGCGATCTGTTCCACACTGGCCTCTGATCTTTCGGCCAGGTTCTTTATCTCCTTTGTGACTTCCGTGATGATAGCGCCAATCTCTGTGGTGGCCTTGGCACTTTCATTTGCCAGCTCACCTATCTCATCAGCCACCACGGCAAAGCCTTTTCCTGCTTCCCCGGCTCTGGCAGCTTCTATGGATGCATTCAGAGAAAGCAGGTTCGTCTGGGATGATATGGCGTTTATCATATCGATGATGGAGTTTATCTGCTCTGTAGCTTCTCCCACTTTTCCCACCACCTGATTCATCTCTGTCATAGATTCGGATATGCTGTCCATATTTCTCTGAACATTTTCCATATCCTCCTGGCCCTTCTTTGCCTTGGCACGCAGCGTAGACATGGTTTCGTTTGTAGCATTGCCCTGCTCGGTCATATCCCCCACAGACTGAGCCAGCTCTGTAGCGTCTGTGGCCAGCTCTGTTACGGACATTGCCACTCCCTCCATGGCTTCATGGATCTGTTCCATGGAAAGGCTCTGCTCATTGGCCTGCACATTAAGGGCATTTGATGCATTTCTGCTGTTATCTGCTTCTGAGGAAAGGCGGGCTGTCACATCCTTCATGTCTCCAAGAGTAGCTCTCATTCTGGATACATAATCCGCCATTCTGTTATTCATGGTGCCGATCTCGTTATTTCCGCCCTTCTTAATATCCACGCTGAAGTCACCGTCTGCTATACGCACAATGTTATCAGTCAGGTTATTAACCGGCTTCGTGATCATCTTCTTTATCAGTGACATTATGATAAGGGTGCTCACAACCAGCATTATGATAACAAGGATCGTTGTTACCAGACTAAGATAATTCAGTGTACGAAGAACACTGCTCTTTGGCACATACGATACCATGGTCCATGAAGTTCCCTGCACATTGTCAAATGACACATAATAGTCCGTTCCCCTGCTTCCTATGGTCTTCACTGCATCCGTACCGCCTGCTGCGATCACGGCTCCTGCTTCCTGGAGGAAGGGTTCATCCGGAAAGTCCGCTATTTCCTTTCCCACCTGTTCCGGATATGCACTTGCAAGTATGGTGGTTCTGTCTATCAAAAGAGCCCGGCCGTCTCCTCCCGGAGTGTACTGCGATACGGCTTCTGTGATCCCTGTAAGGAATAGATCCGATGATATAACGCCGCTCCTGCCATCCTTCAGGTTTATCGGCCTGGTAATGGAAACCACTATAGATCCGGTGTCTGCATCAAGATACGGATCTCCGGGCGTCATGGTTTCATGAGACATGCCTTCCGAATACCATCCTCTCGTGGTGCAGTCATAATCGCTATCCGGTTCCCATCCGGAAAAATCTATATAGTCTTTATTTGAAAAGCCCATATATCCGCCGGTAGGTGTGGCCGGAAATCTGTTTACCGTCATTTCACCTGCTGCCAGGATCTCTGCATCGCTCTTGAAATCTGTGCGCTCAAGCACTTCCGTCAGCGCATCAAAGTAGCCCGTCATCTCTTTCATTTGACCGGCTATGTCATTAGCGTTTCCCGTAGATTCGCTTTTCAGCCCGTTTTGTGCTTTTTCGATAATGACGCCTCTCGCCACTGTGAAAATAACCACAGCCACGATAATAATAAATGCAGCTATCATTGGTATAAGTACTATGAGTAGCTGCACACTGATCTTGCCCGTCTTAAGTTTGTTCGTTTTTTTGTTATCTGGTTCTTTTTCCATATAATACCCTCCTATAGGTGTATACTGCTGTCATTATCCCATATACACCAATAATAGTAAAGGAAATAAGCCGGGCTGATTTTTACCGCACTACTCCTAACGATCAAAAGATTTCTGTATAATATAGTTTTTTCTTGAAATTGGATTTTATTTACATTAGCCTTTTCTTTGAAGGGTCTCTTTAGATCGAGGGGAGTGGGAATGTAGTGGCACCATTTTGGGAAATCATTTTTGCTATACTGTTCATTGGAGCTTTTATAGTATTTCCGGCGTTTCTTTTGGTTTCAGAGGTGATAGGCCTGGTATGTGAGAGTAGGGGCATCCGGATGAAAGGAATCCGTATCTTTGACCTTATGTCTCTTGTACTCGGAAGTATATATGAATCTTTATTCCTGACGCTGGTTAAAAATATAGAAAGCGCTGACTGGGAAGAGCAGCTTAGCAATGCTTCAAGACATACACCTATATATACCAAAGCCGGGGTAACAGTTTTTGTAATATTCGTGATTTCTGTAATCGGATATCTGGTTCTTCAATATGTCCACATAGAAAAAATGCCGCCGCTTATGGTGGTGCTTTCAATATCGACAATGTATCTCGGAATCATTCAGCTCATAGTTCTCACGATTCAAGTCTTTGAATTCAAACCGGGTAGTTCGGATTATGCTGATCTTTTACTTCTGATCCTTCCGGCATGCTGTATTCTTATGGCAGCGAGGACTATACTGAAAAAGATCCACGAGTGGAATACCATGACTATGGAAAAGGGGAAGATAGAGGAGAAACCTGTCCTGTCTCTCTCAGAAAAAATACTAAAGAATGCAAATCTCTGGCCTGCTCTTGCCGTGCTTTTGATGTTCCCTCTCCTGGGGATCATAATAATGGTATTGGTTTTATTTGGACAAGCTCCGGACTCCATAATAAAAGCCTGGACAGAGACAAGTGACTGGGCACTGTCCCAAAAGCAGGCACCTCCAAATGTCTATTATGACGAGCACTACCTCTGTACGGTAGCAGCCGGAGGACATAGGAGAATCGTTAAGCCCATCCGCCAGGGCGTGCGACATGGACATGAAGTTATCGTGAATAGGCAGCTCTGTATAGCAAATGCTTTTGAGGAGGTTCTACAGGAAAAGACTCCACGTTTCCATAGAGCAGTCAGAAACTTTTATGACAGATATGGTTTCCCCATAGCAAAACTGATCCGGAAAAAATGGCAGGCGGATGTGGTGTATATAATCATGAAGCCGCTGGAATGGATCTTCCTTGCGGTGCTTTATTTGGTAGATGTGCATCCCGAGAACAGGATCGCCGTTCAGTATATGGGAAAGGAAGTTAACGGTATACCCGGAACGATGGGCAAATAAAATAGGAGAAAGAGTAACCGGAGACTTGTCTATCGGCGAACCTGTATAATAATCTGTAATGGAGGAAACAATGGATATTTGGGAAATAATGTATGAAAAAGCAAAGGAGCAATATCATCCGGAAGAAGTATCGCCGTTTATATATGCTCATAATGTTGTTTGTGCGATCGAAGCTGAAAACGGTGTGATTTACACCGGATTTTGTATTGAGAGCTGCAGCGGTGTGATGAATCTTTGTGCTGAGAGAGTGGCGGCCATTAATATGTACGTAAACAGCGGCCAGACAAAGGTAAAAAGACTTATTGCATTCCGGGATAGCGCTCCCAACGGAGGCGGCAGCGGAATGCCATGTGGAGCCTGTAGGGAATTCTATTATCAGCTGGATGAGACAAATGAAAATATGGAAATCATGGTTGATTATGAAAAACGAGAGACTATCACCTTAAAAGACCTTATGCCCAACTGGTGGGGAAAAGAGCGCTACGCTGATGCGAAATCAAGCTTGTAGGATCATAACCTGTCAAAGTAAATAAACCGTTTGACAAAGGCGGGGGCGTCTAGTACAATAACCTTTGCGTTGAATTTATTCGGGCATGGAGAAGTACTCAAGTTGGCCGAAGAGGTGCCCCTGCTAAGGGTATAGGTCGGGAAACCGGCGCGAGGGTTCAAATCCCTCCTTCTCCGCTTCACTAAACTTATACATCGCTAACGCTCGTATTCGTTAAGTGAAACGGATGCATCGCACGTAAGATGCCAGCTTCGCTGCCATCTAAGTGCTCATAGCAATCCGTCGAACAGGATACATTGCACGTAAGTGCTTATAGCTATCCGCTAAACAGGATGCAAGGCTATCCGCTTCAAAGGATGCAAGGCAATCCGCTTCAAAACTGAATATGGTGCCATAGCCAAGTGGTAAGGCGTGGGACTGCAACTCCCTGATCGTTGGTTCAAATCCGACTGGCACCTGAAAAACCATCTCATACGAGATGGTTTTTTTGTGCCTGTATCTACGTAACGTAGAGTCGCTCTATCTACTGATGATAGGGTAGAATCTACGGAAAAGATGTGTGTTATAATGAATAAGAATTATATGCTTACGCCGTAACTATAGATCAGGCAGGAGGAAAAAGATGCTGAACCAGGTGAAAATCGGAACCTTTATAGCTGAGGTGAGGAAAGAAAAGGGCATGACCCAGAAGGAACTGGCAGAGAGGCTGAATATCAGCGATAAGACCGTTTCCAAGTGGGAGACGGGAAAAGGAATGCCTGATAATTCCATTCTCCTGGAGCTATGCCATGTCCTTGATATCAGCGTGAATGAACTTCTGTCGGGAGAACGGCTGTCAAAAGACAGCTATGAAGGAAAGGCGGAAGAAAATATGATGAATCTGGTAAAAGAAAATCAGAACAATAAGGGAAAGGGATCCGGAATAGGAGAGATCATCCTGGGGATCATCATGCTGGTATGTGTGTATATCATGGCAATTATCGGGACAGGTAATAATCCTACCTGGTTTCTGGATATCCCTAGCTTTCTCATGATATTCTGCATTATGGTCATGATACTGGCACTGACCCATCAGGTGAGACCCTTTTTTAAAGGATTTGCTCGCGGATTTGGAAAAGGAAATACGGAAGAAGCTGCACTGAAAGATTCTTTTCGCGCGATGGAATACGCCGGGCGTGCTGCCACTATAGGCGGAATAATGGTGATGATAACCGGTTTTGTGGCTTTTACGGGTCATATGACGGATGTCAGCACTGTGGGGCCGAACCTGGCTGTATGCGTACTTGGCATTTTCTACGGCGCGATGTTTAACCTGATCATTCTGGTCTTTAAGGCACTCCTGGAGAAACGGATCCGAACGGTATAAGATATGTCATTCCTGGGATTTATATTTAGACAAATGGCCTCAAGGTCAGATAAAAAGAGAGATGCAACACTGGTTTTTC
>JAILDZ010000007.1 GCA_024688505.1 Lachnospiraceae bacterium | reverse complement strand
TCATGAAAAAGCATGTAATCCCAATAATACTAATATCACTTATGATCACATCCTGCGGGATCCCGGTAGGGACAGCCGGCAGGGAAGATGCCTCCGCCGAAACCGAAGTGGCGGCAGAGGAAACGGTTGAGGAGGCGCCCGAGGCTACGGAACCGGAATCCGTAGAAACTGAGGCAGAGGAGCCGGAAGAAGAGCCTGCAGCAGAAGAGGAACCGGAGGAAGAGCCTAAGGAGCAGGAACCGGAAAAGAAGGGCTATCTCATAGCCATAGATGCAGGACATCAGTCACATGGAAATTCGGAGCATGAACCCATAGGTCCCGGAGCATCGGCCACCAAGCCAAAGGTGGCAGGAGGCACCCATGGGGTGGTGAGCGGACTTTATGAATATGAGCTCACCCTGATGGTGTCGCTGAAGCTGGAGCAGGAACTTCTGGACAGGGGATATGATGTGCTTATGATCCGCAGGGAAAATGATGTGAATATCAGTAACAGCGAACGGGCTATTATGGCAAATGAGGCAAACGCTGATGCATTTATACGAGTCCATGCAAACGGAGCCGAGAATTCCGGCGCGAACGGAGCCATGACCATATGCCAGACTCCCTCAAATCCCTATAACGGAAATCTGTATTCAAAAAGCAAAGCTCTGTCGGAGGCAGTGCTTGACGGCCTGGTGGAGGCCACAGGATGCAGGAAAGAGTATGTGTGGGAAACCGACAGCATGAGCGGCATTAACTGGTGCACAGTGCCTGTTACCATAGTGGAGATGGGGTACATGACAAATGCCAACGAGGACTCCCTTATGGCCACAGAGGCTTATCAGGATAAGATGGTGGAAGGCATGGCAAACGGCATAGATGAATACTTCCTTGACACTGAAATGTAAAAGTCAGATAATATTCAAGATATTTTAGTAGTTCACAGTATTGAACCGGAGGCGATAAAATGGAGATCAGATTTGAAAAAAGACCAGTATTAAAGGAAAAACCGGACCAGAAGAACCTGGGATTCGGTAAGTACATGACAGATTACATGTTTGTTATGGACTGGAAAAAGGGCGAGGGCTGGCATGATGCCCGCATCGTTCCTCATGAGCCCATAGCCATCGATCCCGCTTGCGTAGTGCTTCATTACGCACAGGAAACATTTGAGGGAATGAAGGCATACCGCACAGAATCCGGAAAGATACAGCTTTTCCGCCCGGAAATGAATGCCAGAAGAATGAACAGATCAAATGACAGACTCTGTATGCCGGAGATCCCCGAGGAGGATTTCGTACAGGCAGTGAAGGCTCTGGTGAAAGTGGAAGAGGACTGGGTTCCTTCAGAAAAGGACACATCTCTTTATATCCGTCCCTTCATGTTTGCCACAGAAGCATCTCTGGGTGTACATATGGCATCTGCATATAAGTTCATCGTTATCTGCTGCCCCGTGGGCGCATATTACCCCACAGGCCTGGATCCGGTGAAGATTCTGGTGGAAGATGAACTGGTGCGTGCAGTAAAGGGTGGCACAGGTTTCACCAAGTGTGGCGGAAACTATGCAGGATCCATTCTGGGACAGATCAAGGCTGAAAAGATGGGATACACCCAGGTGCTTTGGCTGGACGGCGAGACCAGGACATATGTGGAAGAAGTGGGTACCATGAACATCATGTTTAAGATCGCAGGAGAGATCTACACAGCTCCTGTAGACGAAGGTACAGTGCTGGCAGGTATCACCAGAGACTCTATGATCCAGCTCCTTAGAAAATGGGGATACAAAGTGAACGAGACACATCTTTCCGTTCATGATCTGATGAAGGCCGGACACGATGGCACTCTGGAAGAAGTATTCGGAACCGGTACAGCAGCCGTTATCTCTCCCGTAGGAGAGCTTCGTTATAAGGATGATGAAGTTATCATCAATGATTTCAAGACCGGCGAGCTGACTCAGAAGCTCTACGATACACTGACGGGCATCCAGTGGGGACGCATTGAGGATGAGTTCGGCTGGACCACAGGTATCGAGGAGTAGACGGGAGGTAGGCGGCGCCTGCTTTAGTTGGATATCGAACATACAAATACGCCCTGGTTTTTAAGGACGCTTTCGCTTCGGTTTAGTTCCTTTTGCTGTAACTCAAGCACGTATTCGCACATGGTTGCTACGCAACTGCCACATGCTACGCATGTGCATCTGCTCATCGAGCTTGAGTTCCTGCTTCGCAGTTACGATTATAAAAAACGGCACCTTACGCAAGCAAGCTTGCAAGGTGCCGCTTTTCATATTCTACAGCAAAAGGAACATATAAAAACGAAAAGAACCAGGGGATGGTTCTTTTCTTAAAGGGGGTTATATAAATATATAAAGGGGAAGCGACTTAAGAAAAATTTTAGGGGGTTATTTCTTAAGTCTCTTGTATTATATCGGGTGAAAACCATAAAAACAATAGACAAAATAACAAAACTAACAAAATAACGCAAATAAAATTGTGCAATATGCACAAAGGCTCCGGCAAAATAACAGGTGCAAAGAAGCTCGAAATGATGTAGAATTCAAGGGAACGCTTTTTGCAGACGCATAAGAAGATCATCACTCAAAGCCTATGAGGACATATAAATGAATGTTTCCAGAATGGATAAGGATAATATAGGGGGGGCCGGATCAGCTCGGGGCCTTTTCAGCAGTGCTCTTCAGAAGATGCTGGATGCTCTTTCCGAATCCGAACAGATCTATACAGTGATCTACGATCAGTTTTTCACTAAAAAGACAGAAATCCTCGCAGATGATTCTGCCATGGATTTTCTTAATTCCCATTTCACAGAAAACAGAATAGAAGATCTTTTTAACAGATTTAAGCATGATGACATAGAAGATGTGATCACTCTTCCCATGCTGGAAGGATATCTCATGTTTCGCGGCATAGCTCTTCGAAACGATGCCAGGGAGCTTCTTGGCGTGCTTATAATCATGGCTGTAAATGAGGATATGGTGCCGGAGGATGTGTTCCTTCCTCCCGAGCTTTTCCACACCACAGAGGAGAAGCTGGAAAAGGCCACCCTGCTCCTTTGTAACCTAAGCAGTATATATGTGGAGGAAAGACTCTATTCCGCCAGCCTTGAGGAGAACCTGGACGAGGCTTCCGTGAACGGAAGGAAGCTGCAGGAACTTCTTTCCAGAAACGAAGTGATGACTGAGATATTAAAGATCATGGAGTCTGAAGAGGATTTCCAGAAGATATCGCTGGATGTGCTTCGGCTTTCGGGCCAGTATGTGAATTTCGATAACGGCTGTGTGTTCAAGCTGGATCAGGACGATGTCACGGTGTCATGTGTGGCAGAGTGGTCATCGGAAAAAGGAAAGTCTCTGGGCCATAAGATAAGCGGCATGAAGAAAGAGGACATACCCTTTTTCACCGGACGCCCCTTCACCATCTCTTCCGAAACCATGATCCCGGATAGTTTCATGAACTTTTTCATGAGAAACAAGATAAGCGCAGGCATATTTCTGCCAATCATGATGAACGACAGAAATACAATGTATTTAAGCATCACCATGCTGGGAGAGAGCAGGAAGTGGTCCATTGAGGATCTTAAATTCTTAAACGATGTGAAACGTGTGCTCCAGACCATTCTGGTGAAGCGTGTCATAAAGAATTCTCTGGCAGGATCATACTATACACTGGAATCTATTCTGGAAAATGTGGGATGCAGTGTGGTGGTAATAGACAGAAAGCATGAGGCCATCCTGTATTCAAACGAGAATTATCAGACCATGCTCACAGATCCCCTGGACAGGAGAGACATGGAGCAGCTCATCATGACTTTCGACGGGGACGAGGGCATCATTAATTCCAATCACCGAGTGGAGTTTGAAGCCAAATCCGAGAAGAAATTCTATGAACTGTCATTTGAAAAGGTGAAGTGGGTGGATGAAAGAGAAGTCAGCCTCATCACCATCTATGACATCACCAATATAAAGCAGTATCAGAGACGTATAGAGCATCAGGCCAATACCGATCATCTGACAGATCTGTATAACAGAAAGAGATTTGAAAGAGACCTGTCTGCAGAGGTGAAGAATGCAGTGCGTCTTTCTACTCAGGGTGCGGTGTTCATCATAGACCTGGATGACTTTAAGAATATAAACGACGGTCTGGGACACAGTACAGGTGATGAACTTCTGGTGGAAGTGGCCCTGGAACTGAACAGAGTAAGCGGCCCGGGAGTGAATGCCTACCGCGTGGGAGGTGACGAGTTTGCACTCATAATCCCCTCATCCCAGCACAGACATCTGGATTCCATTTCCCATAAGATCATGAACACCTTCTCCAAGCCATGGAAGCTGGGAAATAATGAGTACTACTGCACCATGAGCATGGGCGTGGTGTTTTTCCCGAAGGACGGATCTGATGCAGACTCTCTTATGCAGCATGCGGATTATGCACTGAAGGAAGCAAAGAAGAGCGGAAAGAATAATCTGGTATATTACAGTGAAAACTCCGACGGACAGCCCATAAGAAGGCTCGATATGGAAAGAGCGTTAAGAGAGGCGGTGGAAGATGACTGCAAGGAGTTTGAAGTATACTATCAGCCTATCGTAGACGGTACGGATAAAGAGCATCCGTGTATGGGGGCTGAGGCTTTAGTACGCTGGAATAATAAGAAGCTCGGCTTTATCATGCCGTCTGATTTCGTGCCCCTGGCAGAATATCTGGGACTCATAGTCCCCATAGGAAAGCATGTCATGTTGGAAGCCTGCAAGAGATGCGCATACTGGAATTCATTCGGACACCCGGAATACAGGGTGAACGTGAACCTGTCCATGGTCCAGCTCATGCGGGATAACATCATAGACACAGTGAAGATGGCCATAGACGTCTCCGGCATCAATCCCGATAATCTGGTGCTGGAAGTCACGGAAAGCCTGGCTGCACAGGATATAGAATATATGAAACGGCTCCTTCATAACATGAAAAAGATGGGAGTCCATGTGGCCCTTGACGATTTCGGCACAGGTTATTCGTCGTTGTCATATATAAGAGATATGCCCCTTGATGTGATAAAGATAGATAAGAGCTTCGTGAGTGACGTGGGAGAAGATAAATTCTCCGATGCCTTTGTGAAGACTGTTTCCGATATGGCAGATTCTCTCAATGTGAATGTGGTAGTAGAGGGCGTGGAAAAAGAACGCCAGCAGAAGGTGCTTAGCGAGATGCATGTGGATATGATCCAGGGCTACTACTATGACAAGCCTCTGCCGGAGGAAGAATTTGAGAGGAAATATCTGATATGATGACCACAGGCGAAGCAGCAAGGGACCGTCGGATAAAAAGTCTGGACGGTTTCAGACTATGGGCTATCGTGCTCATCATTGCGGATCACACAGCATTCATTCCGGAAAACGGCCCCGTGGGAGTGGGGCTCATGTTTGTCTTATCCGGATTTCTCACAGTATATGCTACAAAAGGACATGGGTTTGAAGATGACTACCTCAGCCTGAAAAAATGGGGCACATACTATATCAGAAAGATCTTTCGGATCATTCCGCTTTATTATCTGTGCATTATAGCGCTGTATCTCTTCTATCCGGAGTATCGCTTCACGGATTTCGGCCAGATGATAAGACACCTGACTTTTCAGGAATGCACTGTGCATTTCTGGTTCCTTCAACAGGAAGTGTTCATGTATCTTTTCACACCGCCCCTTCTTTTCATCATAGCTATGCTGCGTAAGCCCTTTAAGGATAAGGCAAAGGCAGAGTGGGTCACTGTGCTTCTTCTGATAGTGCTTTCCGCAGCCTGCTTCATCCATTCGCCCTTTATGTTACTGGGGGCCGGAAAGCCCCAGGAATGGCGCATGTATTTCTACATGATGGGAATGGCAACGGCATATCTATGCAGGAAGGCAGACGGCATCACGCTGAATACCGCAGGCATAGTGGCTGCCAATATAATAATGGCGCTGTCATTCATCTTTACTATAGTGCCCTCCCCCAGGATAACAGCGATCTTCGGCCTGGACACATTTCAGACTTTCTGGGCCAGTGCCCACGAATGGCTCTTTGGCGTGCTTGCCATCATATGGATATCGGCCGCAGCGCTTTGCCGCGAGGGAATTGTATCCCGCTTCTTCGGAAATCCGGTGTTTTCCCACCTGGCAGTGATAAGCTACGGCATGTATCTTTTCCATTTCCAGCTCATATACATACTGGGGCTGGGAAACGGCGGAAAGCTTTTTATCATGGTGACATTTATAAGCATTTGCATTTCCGAGGTGCTTTATGTGATATACGAAAAACCCCTGGGAGACTTCGGAAAGCATTTAAGCTTCAGAAAACTCATCGACTACTACAGGAACCTTTGCCATGCTGTTTAATTCTCTGGCCTATTTAGTATTCTTACCCATAGTATTCACTGTATACTGGCTGATGAAGGCAGATCTTCGCTGGGTTCTTATACTCATAGCCAGTTACTTTTTCTATATGTGCAGCGGCCCCATGTACGGACTGCTCATCCTCTTTGTGACTGCTGCATCCTATCTTTTTGCCATTCTCATAGAAAAGACGGAAGATGAGAAAGTACGAAAGCCGATTTTACTCATGTCGGTGATCACCTGCATGGGAGTCTTATTTGTATATAAATATTTCGATTTCTTCGGAAACACGCTTTCTTACTGGGTGAAAAACTTCGGCGGGGAAATGGATTTTGTCACGCTGAATCTGGTGCTTCCCGTAGGCATTTCATTCTATACATTTCAGTCTATGAGCTACGTGATAGATGTGTACAGAGGGGATACGAAAGCGGAGCATCATTTCGGCAAGTATGCGGCCTTTGTATCATTTTTCCCGCAGCTGGTGGCAGGCCCCATAGAACGTTCGTCGAATCTTTTACCCCAGATAAAGGTTCCACGCACCTTCGACTATGAAAAGGCCATGAGGGGCGTGAAGCAGATGCTGATAGGATATTATAAGAAGCTGGTGATAGCGGACATCCTTTCTGAATATGTGGAACTTGTGTATCAGCACATGTATTATTTCAAAGGATTCTCCATAATCCTGGCCACACTTTTCTTCACACTCCAGATCTACTGTGATTTCTCGGGTTATTCCGATATAGCCATAGGCACGGCAAAGCTCTTTGGCATAGACCTGATGACAAACTTCAAGAGTCCGTATTTTTCAAAAAGTATAAAGGAATTCTGGAGCCGCTGGCATATATCTCTTTCCACCTGGTTTAAAGACTATGTATATATTCCTCTGGGAGGAAACCGGGTGGGGGCAGTACGCCATTCCTTTAATCTCCTTGTGACTTTCCTGGTGAGCGGTCTATGGCACGGAGCGGACTGGACCTTTGTGATCTGGGGCGGAGTCCACGGCATAGCCCAGGTGCTGGAAAACACGATTTTTAAACCTATTGTCAGAAGTAAGAATAAAGTACTTGGCGTGGTAAGAAATGCAGTGGTATTCATCTTCTGTGCCTTTGCATGGATATTCTTTGTGTCATCCGATTGGGACACGGCAGTATATATGATACAGCATCTCTTTGTGAGGGACAGCAGCATAGCGGACTTCTTCTTCGAAGGCGGA